>CAYGQQ010000043.1:0-25992 GCA_964352105.1 uncultured Rhodobacterales bacterium
TGACGTTGAATTTGAATCGGGTGGTGGTGGCACTGCATCACCTCGTGCGAATTTTCCTGACCGTCTGGATCGGAAAACTCCTTGCGGTGCGGGTCTTTAAACTGGTGAGACCAGAATGACACGTTTCAGGGGCTTCGCGATTGCCTTGATCCCCGCAGCAATCGGAGGGGCTGCCTGGGCCTCGCTCGGTCTTCCCTTGGCATGGCTGATGGGGGCCGCTGTTGTAACAGGCGTGCTCAGCTTTTCTGGCCTGTCAGTGGAGCTTCCGAAACCGCTCTATCTGCCATCGCTGGCAATCATCGGGGCAGGGGTCGGGTTGACCATCACTCCCAGCGTCGCCGTCGAGATAGCGCGCTGGTTCCCGGTTATGGCGATCATGGGCTTTTCTGGCGTTGTTCTGGCGGCACTGATGACGCCGATTGTCGCGCGCAAAGGCCAGATGGAGCCTAGCACCGCCTTCTTTTCGCTGATGCCCGGCGGCGTGATTGAGATGGCCAATATCGGCGAGCCGCATGGCGCGGACCGCACGACCATCGCGACTTTGCACGCGATCCGCGTGGCCTTGGTCGTTGGCATCCTGCCACTTGGTCTGTTCGCACTTTTTCCCAGTGGTGGGGCGGTCGAAACCGTTCCTTACCTGGCCCCTCTGCCGCTGGCTGCGGTCATAGCGATCGCACTTTTGGGCGGGTATCTTGGCAAGAAGGTGAAGCTGCCCGCCGCCTGGCTTCTGGGCGCGCTGATCGCGGTTGCCATTGTCACGGCCACGGGCAGCGTGTCTGGCCAGATCCCAAGCGCTCTCATCGCCGTCGCGCAGGTATTCGTGGGCATGTCGCTCGGCGCAAAGTTCAAACGTGAGCGGTTGCGCAAGCTGCCCCGTGCGATTGCCGCGGGCGGCGTGGCATTGCTGGCAATCATTCTGATCATGGCTGGCCTGGGCGTGTTGTTCAGCACCTTCATGCCAATGGACGCGCCGACGATGGTGCTGGCCTTTTCCATCGGGGGATTGGCGGAAATGGTGCTGACCGCAAGATCGCTCGAACTGGATATGGCCATCGTCGCCGCCTTCCAATCCATCCGCGCCATTCTCGTCAACAGCTTTGCTGGCCTGATCTGGAATCAAATTTCGAAACGTTTCTAACAAGAGGATAATACTATGTCTGTCGCTCAAAATGCTTTTGCCAATATGCCCGAAGGGACGACCATCACAAATGATGCCGCGACGTTCGTCGAAAATGTGCGCTTCGAGGATATCCCGGAACATGCGCTCTATATCGGCAAGCGCTGCATCATTGACGGGCTTGGCCTTTATGCGGCCGGGTCCGAGGAACATTCGCTGGATATCCTTGTGGCCGAAGCCCTTGAGATGGGGGGGCGCGAAGATGCGGCCCTTCTGGGCACATCATCGAAAGTTCCGGCCCCCATGGCTGCGCGCGTTCTTGGCACAGCCGGTCACGCCCATGACTGGGATGACAGCCAGGTCAGCATCGATCCGGCTCATATCTACGGGCTTCTGACGCACCCAACGATCCCGCCACTGACCGCGACGATTGTGATGGCGCAAGCGCGCGGCCCGATCTCCGGGCGGGAGTTCATGCTGGCGTTCCAAACCGGGTTTGAGGTGGAGTGCAAGATCTCCGAATGGATGCTGCCACAGCACTATATGTCTGGCATGCACTCGTCTGGCACGGTGGGCACGCTTGGGGCGTTTGCGTCTGCCGCCAAGATCATTGGCCTAACCGGCGAGAAACTGCGCGCGGGCTTTGGCATTGCCGCCAGCCTTGCCGCTGGCATCCGCTGCAATTTCGGCACCATGACCAAGCCCTTGCATGTTGGCCGCGCCGTTGAGAACGGCATCACCGCCGCCTTGCTGGCGGAACGCGGCTTCAGCGCCGACCCTGAAGCTTTGGACGGCCCGTGGGGCTTCATGGCCGTGCAGGGCGGTGGGTGTTCAGAAGAAAAGCTGTCGCAGGGCTTTGGCAAGACCTGGACCATCGCGGAGCCGGGCGTGTCGATCAAACCCTATCCGTGTGGCGTTCTTACCCATCCGACGATCGACTTGATGCAACGGCTGGTCATGGAACATGACATCAAGCCCGGCGACATCGACACCGTCACGGTCCATGCGGGCACAAATATCCTCAAGCCGATCCGCTATCCCATCGCAGCCAACCATTTGCAGGCCAAATTCTCCCTGCCTGCCGCCTTGTCGATGATCGCGCTGGCGCGTCAGGCGGGCAAGGTGGAGTTCTCGGACGCGTTTGTTGGCTCCGATGAGATGCAGGCCATGCAGCGCCGCATGCGCACCGAGCTTGATCCAGAGATCGAGGCCCAAGGTTTCGACAAGATGCGTTCGCGGATCACGATCACTTTGACTGACGGCCGCGAGGTCGCTGGCTGGGCGGATGAGCGCTATCGCGGTGGACCCGAAAATCCGCTGAGCGATGCAGAGGTCGAGGCCAAGGCGCGGTCCTGCTGCGACGGGGTCCTCAGCGATGCAGAACAAGATGCTATGCTGGCCAAAGCCTGGGGCGTTCTGGACCTGGAAGATGCCGGTGGAGTCTTTGCCGCCGCGCTGATGCCGAAAGGCTGATCAAGCCCCTGGGACGCGCAAGGATTCGTAAGAAACCATCACTTGCTCGGCATAAGCCGGGCGCGTGCAAAGGCGGTCGTAATAGTCGCGCAAGTGGGGCAGGTCCGCGCGGTCGAACTCCAAGGAGAAGTAGCGAAATAGCTGCGTGCCAAACGTGATATCGGCCAGCGAAATCTGTGACCCTGCAAGCCAGCCATGACGCGCAATCTGCGCATCGGCAATGCGCATCAGGACCTTCAGCTCCTCCACCCCGGCTTCGACCAGCCCCATGTCCCGTTCCGCAGCACTGACCCGAACCAGCTGCCAAAAGACCTTGTAGATGACCGCGGGCGCGACGCTTCCCTTGCTCCATTCCATCCACTGATCAACTGGCGCACGCGCAACGGGATCATCCGGCCAAAGGGTATCCGCGCCATATCGGGCCGCCAGATAGCGCAAGATCGCCTGACTTTCGAACATCGCAAGATCGCCATCGCGAAGGACGGGAACGCGCCCCATCGGGTTCATCGCCAGAAAATCTGGCGTGGTATTGCCACCAAATTGCCCACCAATATCGACGCGACTATGCGCAACGCCCATCTCCGCGATGGCCCACATAACGGCTTGAACATTGCTTGACGTCGCGCGTCCCAGAACTTCAATCATAACGGTCGTCCGCGCTGCAATTTATTGGTCATAGGCCGCGTCGACAATGAACTCCACCTTCAGCTCGGCACGGGCGAGTTTGGCTTCACCGCAGGCCCGTGCAGGGGCATGGCCTTCAGGAACCCAATCGTTCCAGACCTCATTCAACCCAGCAAAATCGCTCATATCGGCCAGCCAGATTGTCACCCGCAGCATCTGCTCGCGCGATGATCCTGCCTGAACCAGCAGTGTGTCGATCTTGTCGAGACAGAGGCGCACTTGCTCTTGAATAGTCTCACCTTCGGCCACTTGACCGGTCAGATAGGCAACCCCATTGTGTTTTACGATTTTGGAAGAGCGTATCCCGGTTTCGATCCGTTCAATCATAGGAATTCCTTGCAATTTTGGTTCAGCAGACGCCGCGATGCTGACGGTTTGATTGCCAAATGAACAGGGGTAAAATAACAAGGCAGATGTAAAAATTAGGGATACTCAGTTTGGCAATCACGTTTCAAAGTGCGTCGCCCTCTGCAACCCAAGCGCGGACGGGGACACCACGATGCTGATCGACAATCTGCAATACGCCAACTGGTCGGAGAAGATTTTCCGTCAGATGCGCGAGGGTGGCGTTGATGCTATCCACGTCACCATCGCCTATCACGAGAATTTCCGCGAAACCGTTCTGAACTTTGAGCAGTGGAACCGCTGGTTTGAGCAATATCCCGACCTGATCCTCAAAGGCCAATGGGCCAGCGACGTGGACCGCGCGAAATCGGAAGGCAAAACCGCGATTTTCTTCGGCTTCCAGAATCCCAGCCCCATAGAGGACGACATTGGGCTGGTAGAAATTGTGCACTCGCTGGGCGCGCGCTTCATGCAGCTGACCTATAACAACCAGTCCCTGCTGGCCACGGGCTGTTACGAGGCCGAGGACACCGGCATCACCCGTATGGGCCGTCAGGTCATCAAGGAGATGAACCGCGTCGGGCTGGTGATCGACATGAGCCATTCGGCGGATCGCTCCACCATAGAGGCCGCCGATCTGTCCGAGCGTCCCATCGCGATCACCCATGCCAATCCCTATGACTGGTCCCCCGCGCTGCGCAACAAGAAGGACGACGTGATCCGGGCGGTGACGGAAAATGGCGGCATGCTGGGCTTTTCGGTCTACCCGCATCACCTGAAAGACAAATCCGACTGCACGCTGGACAGCTTTTGCGAGATGATCGCGCGCACGGCGGAAAAGTTTGGCGCGGAACATCTCGGGATCGGAACCGACCTGTGTCAGGACCAACCCAACAGCGTGGTGGAATGGATGCGCGTAGGCCGCTGGAGCAAAGAAATCGACTACGGTGAAGGCTCTGCCAGCAATGCAGGCTTCCCACCGATGCCGGGCTGGTTCAACGACAATCGCGACTTTGGTAATATCGAAGCCGGGCTAAAGGCCACAGGGCTAAGTCAGGCCGAGGTCGCAGGCATCATGGGTGACAATTGGCACCGGTTCTATGCGGAGAACTTTACGCCTCAAGCGTAAGTTTCAAATTGATCAGTACCCGGCCAGATGCGCGCTTGAGAACTGCGTCTCAGCCTCGGGTGCGCCTCCCAAAATCGTGGCAAGAATGTCGTTCATCGTCGTCTGATCACTGTCAAAGCCGCGATGGGCCTTACTATCTGTTCGGTCCTTATCGCGCCCCGCAAAATAGACGTTGTGGCCCTTTGGTAAGGGCAAAAGCCCGTCAGTTCCAAACGCATCCACGCAGATTTCCATACCCAAAAGATCACGTTCGCTTTTGTCCTCCAATGCATTGGACACCAGACAAAGCAGGGATTTCGAGTAGATATCGAGCGTGTCACTATTCTCGCGCCGGGTGATCAGGCTGTACTGGTTGAGCGTTTTGATCGTCTTGCCGATATGCGGCCTGATCCGCGTCATATAATGCTGAACGCTGCAGGCCGGGGCCATCAGGCTGACTGTCTCCAGTGGTATCTCCAGCTTGGCCATCAGATCGGCCAGTTCCGCCAGTAAAAACACGCCCGCGCTTGCACCAGCGAAATGGATCTTTATTCGTGGATCTTCCTGCGCGGCCAAAAGCAATTTGCGCATGGCTTTACCACCATCGCGCGCCGGATCAAATGTCAATTTAGAGGTTGTTTTCAGATCGCGCCACAGCTTGCGTCCAAGTGGGCCTGCGAGTTCTTCAAGCCTTGCATCCAGATGTTCGGCCTTTTCGCCCATCTGCGCGCGGGTCTTGAACAGAAGATCATGCACGACATCGACGATTTCGCTGTTGAAACCGGTCTCCCACATGATGTGCATCGGATAAATGCCATTGGCCTTGAACGTGTCACGCCAGGCTTTGATCCGCTTGCCAATTGCCACGTTGTTGTTGAGCGCGCCATGGGCAAACACCAACACGTGTTTGAACGGTTGGGCGTCCCTTTCGGCGCGCGCGCCATTGGACAAAAGTTCCGCCGTGGCCTCCACCGACCCCATCGTCTGGATGTATTTCCCGCGCGAGACGAAATTGCCATCGTCGAGATGCAAGTAATGCCCGTTTATGTCCAACCTGCGTGGCGCGAAGGCCTCGCTGGCGGTTTTCGGATCGCGGAAAATCGCATGATTGCGGGCGTATTTGACATCAAACGCCGAGGGCGCGGAGACCGCCAGACGCATCACCCAGGCGTCTTCGACATTCTCGAACCAATCCTCGTAGCTCCAGAGTGCGACGCCCTTGATATCCTTGTAGCCGCCCCAGGTCTCACCCCATGAGTTCTGAACAAGGAACCCGTCCGGCGTGTAGCCGACAATTGCAAAGGCGTGGCGCCCTTCCTCATCAGGGGAGATCTTGATGATGCCACCTTCCGGCGCAGCCCAGCCTTTGTGAACAATGCCGGAGGCCAGCACCGCACCCGCCTCGTTGATTGCGGTGTGATAGTCGTTGATCTCATGGTTCAGACGGAAATACGCCCCCAGCGTCGTCTTGCGTGCGTCGCGGGCCATATCAACCTGCAACTCCCAAGGGGGCGCGCCGGGCGGAAGTGTGTAAGGGGCCTTCGCCTCGGCGCAGACGCCATTGTGGAAAAACCCTTTCAACGCCCCGCGCAAGGTCGAGCCGCGCGTCGTCGCATCGGGCAGGTCGTCATGCAGCTTGGCCATCTCGAACAGCATCCTTGGGCTGACATTGCCGGGACGGTTTCCCAGCCGACATTGCCGGTCAATCACGGCGGCCAAGGCAAACCCGGTGCAGGACCCTTCATTGTGCTGGTCGCGGATGGTCAACTCCCCCATGCCGGGGATCGTTTCGCGCTTCAGCGGAATAAGGGAGGGCGCGTAAGTGCGGTCGCGCAGGTCAATTACATCCTGTTCAATGACGAGCTTTCTGCGCTCACCGGAGGCTTTCATAGAGGAGGTTTTGGCCAAATTCGTCGTCCAATCATGCGTAAATGCCCCTCCACCGGCAACACCGGTGAAGGGGAGCGTTCTGGCTAAGCCATCAGGCCCGCAGCCGTCATCATGCTCGGCATATCGGTGATTGCACTGCCCGCAACGGGGGATTGCGCTGGCGTCCAAGACCCATCGCCACCGCCTTCATGCCAATAGGATTGATCATCCTCGACAATCAGCCCGATCAGGGTCTCGGCCACGATACGGCTGCCAAGGGGGCCAAGCGTGTCACCTGCGGTCACTTCCGCCTCGCGCAGGCAATAGTACCACAAAGGCGTCGTCCCAAGCATGCCACCATCGCTCAGCGCTTGTCCTGCTGCACCGACATTCAAGACCGCTTCCGACAGGACCTGAATACCCTCGGCTGGATCGGCAGGGGGCATCTCTGGGCAGTCATCCTTGTAGGCGACCTGATGCACACTGGCCTCGACCGAGGGGCCGGGGCCCGCATCAAAAGCGTTGACCGCTGCGACCGCCGCTTGTCCCGTGGGAATGTTCAGGCGGTGTGAGCGGCGCAGGTTGCGTTCCGCCAGATGACGCAGGATGCGTTGCAACTCACCGCCATCATTGCTTTCCTTGAACATGTCGGTCAGAGGCGGGGCCAGCTTGGTGTCGATGTTGCGCGCGCGGTGATCGGCTTCATCAGGGGTGTCCTTGGCGAAGTTATTCCAGTCGATCACCCAGTTTGACGGTAACCGATCAAAGGTTTGGCCGATTGATTCGTTGCCCAGTTGATCCCCGCCCGTGAACGAGAACAGATCAAGGAAACTGGCCCTTTGTTTCAGCGTGCCGGGGCGTCCAAAATTGCTGTTATGGTCATATTCAGCCCGCACCATCGAATGCCCAAAGCGGAATGCTGCAACGGAAAATTCCAAGCTCAGCGGCAGCTCTGCGGCGGAGCTGGCCACGCGCTGGCGGAATTCTTTGTAGAGCGGCGCGCCCGCGGCTTTGACTCCATCAACCACAGAAGGCAGGCACACTTTCGGCAGATAAACATTCACCACAAGCCATTGATAAATCATCGTCGTGATGCGTTTGGCTTCGACAAACCGTGCGTCGGCATCGGCGATATCACCTTCCAAGCTGGCCGCCACCGCGTTGTGGAACCGCAGAAAGGCGCAATGCAGCTGAGCGACGAGAAGGTTTTCATCATTGCGGCCATCGCCGATCATTGCGCGCGCGCGTTTCAGCTGGCCGTTTTCCTTGAAGCCATTCTTGAAGGCACCATCGGGCAGAGCGTCGATATCAGCCTCGCTCAGCCCAGAGGCGGGGTCATCGACCATCTCCCCCAGACGCGGCAGATCAGCCATGCCATCGGCAGGCATCGGAATCGTATCACCAGGCGAGGGCGCAAGTGTACCCAGCCGCATCTTGGCCCGGTCTGAGGGGTCGCGCAAAGCGTTGCGCACTTTGATCGTGAAGGGCGTGTCTGACAGACCTTCGCCGTAAAGACTATCAAGCCGCAGCGAGCCGTTGCGCAAATTCACGATATTGCTGACCACATCGGCGCGGTCCAAGGGTGGCACAACCGGGCCGGTCATCTCCGAGATCGGGTTGGGTTGTGGCGCATCCCGGTCGGTATTGGCGGTGATGTCGTGGTCAATGAACTGCCCGAAATAGGTGAAGATCGGTGCAATGGAAGAATTCGCTGCCGCCGGGTCGCCGGGGTCTTCCGTCATAGCCGCGGCCAGCGCAATCAAGGCATTTACCGTGGCGGGATCGCTGCCCACCGCGCCTTCTGAATCGGGAAAGAGATAGCCAAAGCTCTGCGCGTCGCTGCCCGAAAGTCCGGCTTCGACGCCTTCCGTCGCGATCTTGCCCAACTTCGCGCCGGGGGCAACCGCCGACATGCGCTTGGTTGCCCCGGGGATCGTCCCGCTTTCGGTTTGTCCGTCTTTTGGCAGGATAATGTGCTGCCCGTGTCCGAGTGAAAATAACATGAGTAGTCTCCTAAAGTAGCTGTTTGGAACGAAAATTGTTCAAGCCTGACCGCCCACATGTCCTCTCTTTCCGGGCGGTTAATAGTTACCAGTTGTCGCGGATTGCCGGGATGAAATGCGCGTAATTGCGCGTCCCGAACAAGCCTGCGAAATGAAGTCCACAAATGGAAGGGCCACCGGTCATGCTCAGAATCGCAGAGCCGGAAGAGCCGCCTAACGTGGTCGCGTCATGGGTGAAAACGTGGGCATTGTCGTCATTTGGAAACTTGCCCGGAGCGAAATCAATCCGACCCGGCGACATCCGTTTGACGCCGAACTTGTCGCCAATCAGCGCAAACACCAACGCCTTGGAAATCGTGTCGCTGTTGCCGTCTTCGGTGTCGACAAGCCAGGACCCAAAGGGCTGGCCAGGGTGGCCCACATTGAAAAACCACCCTGCATCCGTGATGGCTTGTCCATTGGCCTTGGTGCTCAGCGCAAGGTGGTCCGGAAAGGCGCGCCCAGCCACAGGCTCCAACGTCAGAACGGCGGCATCCAACTGGCGCGGATCGACGGTGCCTGCAATCTCCGTGGGGCTGGCCCAGTCAACGCCGGTGATTTTGAACACAGCGTTTGCGTTGATCCCGCGATCCGCCTCAACGGCAAAATCGACGAAGAAAACATCCTTGAGGTGCCATTCGCCTGCAACCTCAATGGCCATCGCTTCCAATACGTGGCGAGCCGTGGCGACGCGGCCACCCTCCAGCATCCAGGCAGAGCCGTAGACTTGGTTGGCCGAGCGGTCAGAGCCGCGAATGACCCGGCCAGAGCACGCGATCAGATTGCGCAGTTCCGCCTCATGGGCCACAACCTCGTCGCGCCAGCCGCTGGCCAGCAGTTTCGGGTCGTCGATGTCTACAAACCCGTCGCGCACATACATCGCGACGCGGCTGCCATCGATTGCAACCATCGCCTCTGCAGTGCCGAAATTTTCCGGGCTCAAAGGCACGTCATCGGGCTCCCCGCCCAACATTTTGAAGATCGTGGCGGCGGATTGTTTGAACTTTTTCGCGCCGTCTGCATCGACGGGGACGGAAGGTACCTCGACCACCTCTTTGGCGAGTGTTTCGCTCAGGCGGTCAAGCTGATCTTTTTGCCCCGCCTTGGTGAAGCTGGCCTCGCCCTTGGGCGTTTTGAACTTCGCGCGCATCTCACCCATCGTCAGGGCTTGGCCCTCAACCGCGCCGTGCAGAACTGCCGGCGCAGCAGGGGCACCATGTTTCCAAAGCATGCAAATCTTGTCGCGTCCAACGGTGCCCAGTTTTGTGGCCAGCCAAGCGGCCAACGCCCCGGCAATGACGGCGGGAACCCCCAGAGGACCGGTCACGAGCCACCCGGCGATGGCCCCGGAAAGCGCTTTGTTGCCCTTGTCGATGGCACCCAGTATGGCGTTGTCGACCTCGCTTTCGGCGGCGCCGCCGCAGATCAGATCATGCAGGTCGGCCTCTGCGTTGCGGATGAACCGCCTTGTGGCGCTACGCAAAGATGTGATGCCGATCTCGGGCTCCGCGCGACCAATGACCAGCGGTGCAAGCTCCGCCTCATCGGCAACGCTCGGGTCCATTTCCAGAAGCCCGACCCGCAGGTCCAACTCCCGCAGCAACAGCGGCTCGTCCAGCGCAGACAGGCTTTCGGCTTGTTCTGAGACCAAGGTGGACGCAGCCGCGGGCGCAACACTCAACCCGCTTTCGGGTGCGGGCCCGGTGAGCCGCTTGCGCAGCTCTTTACGAAACCGTTCTGCGACTTTGGCCGCGTTGGGGCCATTTAGGTGGATTTCATCATGCCAATCACCGGGGTTCTTGCCGATATTGGTCACGTCCAGATGTTTGATCTTGCCATGAAATTCGGACCGGCCAGCAATTTGTGACAGGGTCGCGTTGAACTTGCGCAGGATGATCTTGACGATGTCATGCTGAATGTCAGACGGCACGCCCGCTTTGGTAAGCGGCTTTTCAATCCAGGCCCCATCGCGCGGAAAGGCGGGCCCGTAGCCGTGGATCAGAATATGAACATGCGGAGCGGCACCATGCACCCGCCGAAAGAGCGCCAGAAACTTGGTCTGAATACCGGCCAGAAACGCATCAAGCGTCGCGCCCACCAGATCATCGGCGGTGGCACCGGGGAAGGGCGGCTCGATCAGAGTGCCAAGCTGGCCATTGTCAAACAGATCATTCCCGCCCGCAGACAGAAGCAGCGCCGAGGCACGCTCCGCCTGAATATTCACCAGAATTTCGCGCTGTTGCTGAATGTCTTCCAACTCATCGCCTGCCGCCCCAAGGCTGAGAATTGCATGGTCCTTCATCAGGTGGTCAATGATGTCTTGCAGCTTCGTCGGATACTGAAACCAGCTATCCCCTTCAGAGACGATCCGGTGTCCGTTCCACCCGTCGTTGATGCGCTTGCGATAGGCACGATGGCGACGTTTACGCATGAACCAGTTGGCCAGCCCCATGCCCACGCCACCTTCCGCGCGCGGTGGAATTTCAGTTACAAGACTTGGGTTCGGCTCCAGCTCGGGCGTGGTGGCCCCCGGAACAGGAACTTCGATCATGTATTGCAAATAATGGTCGAGATCTTGGTCAGGATCGCTCAAGCGTTCGATCAGATCGCCATAGGCGATCTGCGGTAAATTCGTGTTGGTCAAAATGCACCTCAATGAGGTTATGAGTGTTTAAAATAGAATCTTCTTAATGGCCGAAGCGTATCATATTTTTGGCGCTATTCCAATCTCCCGTTAAAAGACTTTTAACAGAACCTGCTTGGTCGGGTATGAGTTCTTTGTGAAATCGCTAAGCTAGAACATTGTAATATATATGAAAAAATCTCTTCCAAAGGCTGACGATATGGCGTCTACACAGGAAAACCTGTCTGGGATCATTCGTCGCAATAAGGTGACTGGAAGATCGCTAAATTCTTGAGTAAGGCTTAAGGTGATGAAACCGCTGCTCCGTTCTCTGTCGAATTTTCTCGTCGTCGCTGGCCTGCTTTTTGCCGTGGCCACAGCGGGCTTTGCGCATCATCTCTCCCCCAAAGACGCAGATCAAGAAATCGCGGCCTTTCTTGAAACTCTCGGCGTCGATGATGATTTCTGTGGGGATTTTGAAGGGTCGCCGCACGGCGATCAATTAGACTGTGAGGCGTGCAGGCTGTTTGCAAATGCAGCGCTTAGCGGTGCACCGGATCAGTTTGCACCAGCCCGATTGGGTGCGGTCTTAGTCCTGTGTTCCGCGCATCCGGCACGCCTTGCTGCGACCCAGTTGGACCCGTCCCGACAGGTTCGCGGCCCGCCCGTCATTTGATTTCCATTCGCAAATCAATCTGACACATCCCCTTTAGATCGGGGAGCATTCCTAGGACACTATAATGAAACTTCTGAAGGTAACGGCGGCAGCCGTTTTGATGTTCTTGCCGATGATGGCAAGCGCGCATGACTACAAGATTGCTGATCTGGTGGTCGAACACCCGATGGCGCTCGAAACGCCTGCTGCCGCCAGGGCGGGCGGTGGATATCTGAGCGTCACAAATATCGGCGACACGGATGACAGGCTGATCGAAGCACGCGCGGCATTTCCGCGGGTAGAGTTGCACAGCAGCAAGGATGTCGACGGGCTGGTCAGCATGGTGCGCCTTGATGGCATAGACCTGCCAGCTGGCGAAACGGTCACTTTGAAGCCTGGCGGCATGCATGTCATGTTCATGGGACTGGAAGGCCATCCGTTTCACGTTGGCAATGAAATACCCGTCACGCTGGTTTTCGAGAAGGCAGGCAAGCTTGAGGTGATCATGACTGTCGAGGCCCGCGAAGATCATGGAGCCAAAGCTGACGATCACAGCGGGCATGAGGGCCATGGCAATCACGGCAACCACGACGCATCAAACTAATGAGCCAGGCTGGGCCGGGCCGCTAAATGCGTCCACCTGGTCCAGTCCCGGCCAGCCCAACTCAACGGAGGATACCCAATGAAACTTCCCATTATCGCGGCCGCACTTGTGGCAGTTGTCATCGCAGGGCTTGGGGCAGGGTGGTTGATCATGTCCGACCGCTCTGGCGATCAATTTGCCCAATGCTCAAGCTCCACGGCGGTTGGCGGGGCCATCGGCGGGCCGTTCACATTGATTGATGAAAATGGTCAATCCGTGACTGACGAAGACGTGCTGTCAAAACCGTCAGTGGTCTATTTCGGCTATACGTTTTGCCCCGATGTCTGCCCTTTGGACAATGTCCGCAACGCGGAGGCTGTGGCCCTTCTGGACGAGCGTGGTATCGAGGTGCAACCGGTCTTTATCTCCATCGATCCGGGCCGCGATACGCCTGAGGTTGTGCGTGATTACACAGAGCTGTTCCACCCAAGGATGTTGGGCCTGACGGGCAGTCCAGAGCAGGTCCGCGCAGCGTCGCAAGCCTATAAGACCTTCTACCAGATTGGTGATACCAGCGATCCTTACTACTTGGTCAATCACACGACATTCAGCTATCTGATGCTGCCGGAACACGGGTTTGTGGAGCTGTTCCGCCGCGAAAACACGGCTGAGGAAATGGCGGATGATATCGCCTGTTATGTCAACGCAATGTAGGTAAGTCTTGGCCTGCGGCTGGCGCTGCGGGCCAAGCTTATCTGCGGCTTAGGCGGTTTTCTTGAAGGCACTTGTCACGCTGGTCAGTGCGAAGATCAACGCCGCGACGCACACGATAGACGGACCCGTCGGCGTGTCGAACACGAAGGCCGCGCGCAGGCCAAGCAAGGCAGATGTCACACCGATGGCTGCGGCTACCACTGCCATGCCTTCGGGCGTTCGGCTAAGCGGTCGGGCGGCGGCAGCAGGAATGATCAACAAGGCTGCAATCAGCAACACGCCAACCACCTTGATCGCAACCGCCACAACGACGGCCAAAGACAGGGTCAGGATCAGCTGTTCGCGCTTGGGATCTATCCCGCTGGCATAGGCCAGATCGGTGTTCAAAGTCGCTGTCAGAAGCGCAGACCAGCGCCATGCGATCAACGCGACAACCAGAAGCGCGCCGCCCCAGATAACGGCAAGGTCCAGCCGCGATACGGCAAGAATATCCCCAAACAGATACGCCATCAAATCGATGCGAATGCCCGACAGGAATGAAACAGCCACCAGCCCAAATGCGAGGGCGGAATGGGCGAAAACGCCCAGCAGCGTATCCATCGCATAGCCCCGCCCGCTCAGAGCATTGACGCTGAGCGCCATCAACAGTGCAACGACAAGCGCACCAAAGAAAATGGAGGTCGACAGAGCCAGCGACAAAGCCACGCCCAGAATTGCAGCATGGGCCGTGGCATCGCCGAAATAGGCCATCCGCCGCCAGACGACAAAGCAGCCAAGCGGGGCGGCAGCCAGCGCCACGCCGACGCCCGCCAAACTTGCGCGCACCAGGAAGTCATCAAACATCCTGATCCGCCTTCTCTGTTGGCTTCGCGTTGCTGTGATCATGTCCATGATGGTGGCTATTGTCGTGGTCGTGGTCGTGGTCGTGGTTATGATCGTGATGGTGGTCGTGATCGTGGCGGTAAAGTGCGAGCGCACCCATCGTGCCGGATCCGAACAAGGCGCGATATTCCGGGGCGGAGGCGACGATATCGGGCGTCCCCTCGCAACACACATGCCCATTGAGGCAGATCACACGATCAGAGGCGCTCATCACGACATGCAGCTCGTGGCTGATCATCAAGACCGCGCAGCCGAGTGTCTTCCGAACGTCCTCGATCTGGCGATAAAATGCCGCTGATCCCGGCTGGTCCAACCCCTGCGTGGCCTCGTCCAGCAGTAAAAGATTGGGTTGCTCCAGCAACGCCCGCGCCAACAGCACCCGCTGGAACTGCCCGCCTGAAAGGGCCGACATCTGCCGCCCGGCCAAATCCGGTACACCAGCTTGGGCCAGCGCGTCCTGTATTGTTTTCGAGCGCAATCCGCCGGGAAGGCTGAGAAACCGTGCCACTGTGATTGGCAAATTTGCGTCGATATGCAGCTTTTGCGGCACGTAGCCAATCCTCAGGTCCTTGGATTTGCGAACCTGTCCGCTGACAGGCGCAACAGCGCCAATTATCGCGCGCAGAAGGGAGGTTTTCCCCGATCCGTTCGGTCCGACGATTGTGACAATCTCACCGGGCTTGATAGCAAAATTCACACCGTCAAGCACGCGTTTGCCGCCCAACTGCACGCCAAGCCCTTCGCAACTGACCAGGCTCATCCCGCGTGATCCACACGACAAGCCGGGCAGAGGCCCTCTGCCTCCACAACCGTGCGTTCGATCAGAAACCCGGCCGCCACAGCCGCCGTCGCCACGCTGTCATCATCTTGGGCGGCAGGCGTTTCGGCCACCGCATCGCAGCTGCGACAAATCATGAAAGCAGGCGCGTGGTCGCGGCCGGGATGGGCGCAGGCAACAAAGGCGTTCAAACGCTCGATCTTGTGGGCAAACCCGTTCGCGGTCAGAAAATCGAGCGCCCTGTAGGCCACAGGCGGCTGCGAGCCTAAACCTTCCTCGCGCAGTTTCTCAAGAATATCGTAGGCCCCTAAGGCACTGTGTTCTTGCAATAAAATCTCCAGAACCCGTCGTCGCACGGGCGTGAATTGCAACTTTCGTTGCGTGCAATAGCTCACTGCCGCAGACATCGCCGCAGATATGCACCCCGCGTGGTCATGGCGCGCAAATCCCTTCGTGCCCACATTCGTGGTAGCTTTTTTCTGGTCTCGACTTGTCATGTTATATTATTTCATCTACGACCTGATGTGTTATAAAATCACATAGGCTTTCAGATGTCCAGAATACTTACTGCGCTTGCAATTTCCTCAGGTCTTTCAATCGGAGCTGCGCAGGCCGAAGCACCCTCTGTTGCTGTTGACATCATGCCGCTGCATTCACTGGTGGCGCGTGTTATGGATGGGGTTGGAACACCTGATCTGATCGTCTCGCAAGGGGCCTCTCCGCACGGCTATTCCTTGCGCCCTTCGCAGGCGCAAGCTCTGCAAGATGCGCAAGTTTTATTCTGGATCGGCGAAGGTTTGACCCCATGGCTTGAGGGTGCCGTCGAGACCGTCGCCAGGAGCGCAAAATCGGTGGAGTTGTTGGAGCACCCAGCGACTGAAAAGCTGGAATTCCGCGAAGGTGCCCTCTTTGAGCATGATGATCATGAGGAGCATGATGAACATGAGGAAGGCCACGATGACCACGCGGAGAATGACGAACACGAAGAGCATGCGGAGCATGCAGAAGACAAGCATGCCGACCACGAAGAGCATGCGGAACATGAGGGCGAGGACCATGCCGAGCATGATAAGCATGGCGACGGGCACGATCCGCATGCCTGGCTTTCACTCGCCAACGCGACGGCGTGGCTCGATATTATCGCGCAAGAGCTGTCCGAAATTGATCCAGGCCATGCCGAGATTTACCGCGCAAATGCGGCAGCGGCCCGAGGCGAGATGGAGCTTCTGACCAGCGAAGTCGATGCGATTTTGCAACCTGTGCGCGGCAATACCTTCGTAGTTTTTCACGATGCCTACCAGTATTTTGAGAACAGTTTTGGCGTCTTCGCTTCCGGCGCGATCGCGATCGGGGACGCTTCTGAGCCAAGTCCTGCACGGATTGCAGAAATTCAGGATCGTGTCGCCGATCAGGGCGTCAGCTGTGTGCTGTCGGAGCCGCAATTCAACCCGTCGCTTGTCGCGACGGTTCTGGATGGAACTGAAGCCAAAACAGCTGTTCTTGATCCACTGGGGTCCGATTTGAAACCGGGCGCTGATTTATACCCGCAATTAATCCGCAACCTTGCCACGTCGCTTGCGGAGTGCTTTTAACGGGGCATGACCCTTCCAAGAGCAATAGTCTTCGATCTGGACGGCACGCTTGTCCATAGCGCGCCCGACCTGCAAGCAGCCATGAATATAGCGCTTGAGCAGGTGGGGCGAGATGCGCTGGATCTACAAACAGTCATCTCCTTTATCGGCAATGGTGTTGAAAAACTGGTGGAGCGCAGCCTGCATAGAACGGGTGGCGGCGACCCGGAGGTGTTTGCCAAGACGCTGGACGCCTTTCACGCGGCCTATGCGAAAAACAAAACGGCGCTGACGCGATTATATCCCGGCGTTCTGGATGTTTTGTGCGGCTGTAGGTCTTTGGAAATACCGCTTGGCATTTGCACAAACAAGCCGACGGGTCCTGCCAAAGACATCTGCGAAGCACTTGAGATTTCAGATTTTTTCCAGATCATCATCGGCTCTCAGCAGGACAAGCCTAAAAAGCCTGATCCGCGCCCGTTGCAGCTTTGTTTGGACGCGCTGGCGGTAGGTCCGGCCCAATGCCTATATGTCGGCGACAGCGCGATTGACTACGAGACCGCAGTGAACACAGGCACTGATTTCCGTCTGTTCAATGGCGGATATCTTAACCATGAATTGCCAGATCTGAAGGCGCAAGACCGGTTCGATATTTGGTCCATGGATGCGCTCTTGCGCGGTTAGCGACCTTCGCGTGCAATCGCGCGCAGCTCTGCGCGGATGATCTTGCCGGTCGTGGTTAGCGGAAGCTCACGCAAGAACCGGACGATGCGCGGAAATTCATACGCTGCAAGCCGTGATTTCACATGATCTGCGATTTCATCGGCCAAAGCGTCGCTTGGGTCACGACCTTCGGTTAATTGAACAAAGGCCACCACGATCTCGCCGCGCACGGGGTCTGGTTTGCCAACGACACCGGCCATCTGAACCGCGGGGTGGGTGAGCAGGCAATCCTCGATCTCGCCGGGACCAATGCGGTAGCCTGACGAGCTGATCAGATCATCATTGCGTCCCACAAAGGCGATCCGTCCGGTGGAGGTCTTCACACCCATATCGCCTGTTAAAAGCCAGTCATGACCGTCGTAGCGTAGAAATTTCTGTGCAGTGGCCTCCGGATTGTTCCAATATTTCAGAAGCATAACCGGATCAGGCGCGCGCACGGCGATCCGTCCCGTTTCGCCATCCGCCGCAAGCGCGGGGCGAGGGACGGCAAATAGCTCCACGATATGGCCGGGCACGGCAAACCCCATGACGCCGGGCTCCGCGGGCGCGAGCGCGCTGCACGATGACACGATCATGTTGCATTCCGTCTGGCCGTAAAACTCGTTAATTGTCGTGCCAAGATAGCGCTGTCCCCAATCGATCAGTTCCTTGCCCAGTGTTTCGCCGCCGCTGGCCACGGACCTCAGATCAAGCGGCTGCGTGTCGTGATCGGTCCCCATCCGCATCATCTTCAAGGCGGTGGGCGGCAGGAAAGCGTTGCGGACCTTATGCGTCCGCATCAGGTCAAAGGCAGCATCGGACGTGAATTTTCGAAACCGGCAAGCGACCACCGTGACGCCGTGATGCAGGGCAGGCATGAGCACATCGAGTAAGCCGCCAATCCACGCCCAATCCGCCGGGGTCCAGAACCTGTCGCCGTGTTGCGGGAAAAAATCATGGCTCATCTCGACGCCCGGCAAATGGCCCAAGAGAACCCTGTGCGCATGCAACGCGCCTTTCGGTTTGCCTGTGGTTCCGGATGTGTAGATCAGAATGGCGGGGTCTTCGGAGCTTGTGTCGGCGGCGGTGAAAACTTTAGAAGCATCGTCGCATAGTGCATTGAAATTAAATGACCTAACGGCATCTTCGTCAACGCAGATAACATGCTCCAAAGCGGGCAGCTGATCCCTGATCAGAGCCAGTTTCCGTGCACCTTCGCGGTCCGCGACGACAATACTCGCCTCCGAATCCGCCAGCCGGTGCAGCAAGGCATCGGGGCCAAAAAGCGTGAACAGCGGCAGGGAGATGCGACCTGATTTCAGGATGCCCGCATGGGCAATTGCGGTCTCAATACACTGCGGCAACAGCACCCCGATACGGTCACCGGGCGCAGACATAGAGGAAACCACGTTGGCAAACTGGTTCGACCGGTCGCGAAGCTCAGCATAACTGCATACACGCGTGCCTCCGGCTTCATCCACATCAATGATCGCGGCTTTGTCCGGCACACGTGCTGCGGGCTGGTCGGTGATATCGACGCCTATATTGTAGCGCGCGGGGATGTCCCAGCGAAAAGCGGCGCGGGTGGCCGCGATCGTGTCCCCTCGCGTGAGCATCAATAGCGCCTTCCTGCGTGGCGGTTGCTATTCGTCGAGTGAGCCATGCACTGCAAGTTGGTCAAGATGCGCCTCTTGCGCCTCGATCATGCGGAAGGTCTCCTTCACACCTTCTTCACTGAGCGCGCGGGCAACTGTCAGCAACGTGTTGGGCGGCTGGCCGTCACACAGCTCAATCATGTGATGAAGCTCTTCCTGCGCAACATTGGCGGCCACCTCCAGCGACGGAGCACCGTAAATCTCCACAAAATGCTTGGCCAGTCCGGCTTTCACGGCCTCAAGCTCGGCAGGTTCAATCTTGGAGGTCGCCACGAACGTAACGCGTCCGAAGGTTTCTGCCCCAAGCCAGCCATTGGAAAAGGCCTGCCGGGATTTGCCAACCAGATCGCCATCGGACCAATTCGAGAACTCGAAACCGCCGGAGATACACCACTCGCCGGTTTTGGCCGGGGAATAGAACACATTCATATCGCTTTCATCAAAGTGGATCGCGCGGGCAAGCATCATGTCAGGACGTCTCCAGAAGTGTGGTCAGCGGAATAAGATGGGTGGTTTTTGCGTCGCGGATCAACATGCCAAAACGCTCATCAACCCCAAGATAGGTGCCGGAAACTCCATCGCGTTCAATGGGTTCGCCTATGCCATGTGCCAAGCCGCGCCATTCCTTATGCAAGGGGGCCACACCTTCGTCAGACCAGCGGTTTATACCGGCCAGACTGTGACGTGCCCAGCTTTCCAATAGGTCCTGCGCGTTCACATCCGCGCAACCTTCCGCATAAAGTGTCGTGGTGTCTGGCGTGTCGCCAGGATCGTCGCTTTCGGGCCAAAGCGGCAGTTCGAAACCTACAACCAGCCAGCTCGGTGGCGTCGCGGGATCTTCGCCAGAAGCTGCAACACGCAACCGCCCGCAACTGGCCCCATTGATGCGCAGCCCGCCGTCCCAATCCAGATGCACGGCAACCTCGGGCGGGGCAAGCGCACCAAGCGCGTTTTGAAACCCGACCCCGCAAAGCGGCAGCATCGCCATGGCGTCATTCAAAGGAACTTCTGGCGCAAAAACCATTGCAGCGCGCAGTGAATTTGCCCCGAGGTTATAGACCACAAGTCCCGCGTCGCAGCCTTTCATCGCCTCCACACAGGCTTTGTCGAACGGATCTATTTGACCCTCGACAGGATGGCCCGACAAGAGCGGCGGAAAGGTGGCAGGGGTTTGTGTCATTTAAGGGCCTTCGATCTTGCCTGTGACCACATGTTCGATATCCAGTCCATCGATGGTCAAGACGACTTTCGCGTCAAAAACCTTGCCCGATGTGTCGCCCTCCGCGCGCATCGCTTCTTCGATGGCCTGTTGCGATGTCACGCCAACCTGTTTGAGGAATTTGCGCATCGACATATTGAATTCTTCACTCATCTCGGGACCTTTGCAATTTATGAAAGAGTTGACGGTTTGACCCTAGCGCACCTAGGCTGACATGCAACCTGACGCCCAAGGAGCGGGGTTGTGGAGAGGGGTTGATATGTGGAAAATACCCGGAATAGCCACCTGTTTTACAGTGGTTTTTTCGATGTCTGGACAAGGGCTTGCGCAAGACAAGACCTTCACATTGTCCAGTCCAGCGCCCTTGGTTGAAACGGGGTTCCTCAAGCATCTTCTGCCAAGATTTTCCTTGAAAACGGGGATTCGTATTACCCTCGATGCAGCCGGAGAGGCCGGGTTTGCAGATCAGGGCACACCGGTTTTCACGCAAGGCGAGACCTTGTGGCATTTCACCCATTCCGGCACGCAGTTCACGCAAGCGTTCGAGGACTGGCTTTTGTCTGATGTCGGCAAACGCACGATCGAGGCATTTGCGCCCGATGGGACGGCCTTGTTCAGTGCGGATGTGACGCCCAAGGCCGAGGTTAAAACAGCCGCGGTCAGCGGGGACGTGAAACTTGGTGAGGCGGTCAGCCTGAAGAAATGTGGCCGCTGCCATGTCATCAACAAAACCAACCGCATGAACGCCATCGGTTCCAGCCCGTCCTTTGCGCTGATGCGAACCTTTTCCGATTGGCAGGAACGGTTCGAGACGTTCTTTCTGCTGAACCCGCACCCGTCTTTCACGCAGGTCGCAGACGTTACTGAACCGTTTGCCGAAAATCTGCCATCGCCCATCCATCCGGTCGAGGTTACCCTCGACGAGATCGAGGCGATCACGGCATTTGTGGCGGTGATGACACCGGCGGATCTGGGGGCTCCGATACAATCTCAGTGATCTTTGCGCTTGGAGAGGTAGTCTTCTGTCGTGCGCACCCGTGGCCGCTCCCCGCCTTGGAAAGGATTGTCTTCGGAATGGAACTGCGCCTGAATCCGGCAATTTTCGCACATCTGGATCATCTTCGCGGCATCCGACGTGGCAAACATGGAATGCGAGCCTGCCAGTTTCTCGGTGATCTTTTCGACGGTGGATTTCACGCCAAAAAGCGCACCGCATTCAATGCAGGCAAAGGGTTCTTCCTCATGCAAGACCACTTGGGAAAGTGCAGCGTCCGCGAGGTTGAGCTGCGGATGCAGGGTGATCGCTTGCTCCGGGCAGATATTACTGCACAACCCGCATTGCAGACAGGCATCTTCCTGAAACCGCAATTGCGGCATGTCGGGGTTGTCGCCAAGCGCGCCTGAGGGGCACAGCGACACGCATGACAGACACAGCGTGCAGGCGTCAATGTCAACGACAACGGCCCCGTAGGGCGCGCCGTCTGGCAAGGGCAGGGTAGCACCGCCGGGGTTCAGCGCTTGGGCGGCCAGCCGCGTGACCTGGCGTCTTGTACCCATCGGAAGAACCGCGTCGCACGTGACCGGCTCCGGGTTGTCGGAGACTGCCGCGCTGAGCGCATCCGGATCGGAAATATCCAGAATTCTGACGCTGTTGTCCCCGGCGATGGCGTGTGCCAATTCCATTTGTTGTGCTACGACATCGACGTCGGTTTTCGGGCTTGCAAGAATATCCACATGGGTGAACCCACAGGCCAGTGCCGCCAGCATTTCTGCGTGTCCGAACCCTGACAGCGCATCGACCTCCAGGGGGATCACATCTGCTGGCAGGCCTTCGCCGAACCGCGCGGAAAGGGAAATCATTTCAATCCCATGTGCGGCGTCATGCACCAATAGGCGCGGGGCTTCGCCACCGGCCTTCAGGTAGGTCGCAGCCAATGTGCTCAGCCTGCGAAACACCGCACTTGGTGGCGGCGCGTCATAGCTGATCGCGCCCGATGGGCAGACCGCAGAACACGCGCCACAGCCCGCGCAAATCATCGGGTCAACGCTGACATGCTCCCCCGCTGAGGTGATCGCACCCGTGGGGCAGATATCCAGACAATTGGAGCACGCGGGCTTTTCCGCCCGGCTATGGGCGCATAAATTGGCCTCCATCCGCACGTAAAGCGGCTTTTCGAACGTGCCCACCAGTTGCGACGCCTCAAACACCGCTGCAGCAACCGAAGGCGCATGTCCGGGATCGGCCCGCAGATAGCCCTCGCGTTTTTCGTGGGCGGAGAAAAGCGGCTGCGCGCCGCTGAGATCAAGGATGATATCGCAGCGAGAGCCGGCCCCATCGACCGGCGCACCCAACGTGAATTCACCGCGACCGCCAAGGGTAAGCTGCTGAAGCTGATCAAATTTGGTTTCAAACTGCCCAAGCGCGCCATGGGCCTGACGCAAGCGGCCACGGATCACATCAAAACGCCGGTCGGTGACAAGCTCTTGCTCTGGATCCAGCAAGACCGTGACGGCGAGAACTTCACACAAGGTCTGCGCGGCCTCCAAAGCCGTGTGTCCGCCAAGGATCAAGCACGTGCCTTCGCTGATGACATCAACAGTTTTCGGGGCGGGGATGTCGATCAACGCCTCCGCCGCCAACGCAGCCATTTTCGGTCCGGCTTCTCCGCTGCCCCAACCCGCCCGGTCGCGCAGATCGACAAAGCCCGGCGGGTCAATCTCCAGCTCTGCGGCGAGGTCTTCGAACCGCTTGCGCTCCTGCTGGCAGGCAAAGATCGTATCGCCTTCGGCCATCACTGTTGCGGCGGCGTCGATCTGGTCCATGCAAAGTGAAGAATACACCTTTGAACAGGCCAACCCGCTGGCTTTTTCTATGCCCTCTGCGTCAATGATCTGACTGCCCATGCAGTCGCATAGAACCAGCTTTTTAGTCATGATGAATCGGTGCTCCCTTACGCCACCAAACGGCGCCACCCCGAACGCTAGCCGGGATTCTTGGCCCGCGTAAACCTCAATTCCACATGGCGTACCCAGAAATCAATTTGCTGCATTTGCATCATCGTGACGGCAACGTTTTCAGTCTGAGAAAAGGCGGAAGCACGCTTTACCTTGTTTTTCAGGCTCTTTGGTATACCACAGACCAACACTCTGTATGCTGCAACGCAGAGGGCGGAAAATATTGCGCGCGCTATCTGCAAATAATGCTTTGAGATTTTCCAAACCTCATGCAGCATCGCAATATGGGAGAGGGCATTATCACATCTATTGCCACGGTTTCTGATCGAAAGTCGATTTCGATGCCCGTTGGAATTGTGGTCAGACGATTGCCCGGAACGACGCGCTGGGTCAAGTTCGTCTGGAAGGCTGTAGCGCTTCTTCCGGGCGCGTCTGACGCCCGCTGGAAGGAACTGCGGCGCGAAGATGATGTGATCGAATACCACGCAGCGACCTTGCCATTGGAATTGCACCGCACCGATACGGAAAGCTATTTGCACGGCCTGTCGGCCAAGGTGCCCGCGCTTTACGTCGTGATGCGCGAGGCGTTGGATGATCAACCTCTCGATATGCTGCTGGTGACGGCGTCGCCTTATGAGGCGCAAGACTACGCCGATACCGGAGAGGAACTGGTCGAGAAAGTCCCGATGCCCGAGGGGCTGATCGCCTGGATACGGGAATTCGTAGAGGCCCATCACGAGGATGAGGTGTTCGTAAAGCGCCGCCGCGACAAGAAGCGGATTGATCTTAAGGAAGACGGGATCGGCGATGCGCGTATTCGCCAGACCGCTGATGTTTACCGGGCACCGCGCCGCAAGGAGATTTTGCATTGAGCCGCGCTGACACTTTCTGGGCCCGTCGGAAGGCCGGTGTCGCTGCCGAGGCTGAGGCAGAACAAGCCGCGCTGGACGCGCAGGTTGAAGCCGACGCGCAAGCGGTTCTGGAAGAAAAGACTGATGCGGAGATTTTGGAAGAGCTTGATTTGCCGGATCCCGACACGCTTGGGTTGGGTGATGATTTCTCGGTCTTCATGTCGAAAGCGGTGCCGGATCGGTTGCGCCGCCGGGCGCTGCGCACGTTGTGGCGGTCCAACCCGGTTCTGGCAAATGTCGATATGCTGGTCGATTATGGCGAGGATTTCACTGACAGCGCGACGGTCATCGAAAACATGCAGACCGCGTATCAGGTCGGCAAAGGCATGTTGAAACATGTCGAGGAAATGGCCCGTCAGGCTGAGGAAAAGGCCAAGGCCGCCGCGATGACGGAAGAAGCGCCCACCGAAACTGATGAGGGCGAGGCTGAGGAAAACGAGATCGAAGAAGAAAACCTGCTGATGGCGGAAGATGAGGCGAACACAGAGCCAATGTATGATGACGTCGCCCAGTTGGATGCGGAGGAGGACCCGCTAGAGGCCTTTACGCCACCATCTCCGCGGCGCATGACATTCCATGTAGAAGGAAGCCCAGCATGAGCGCGGCCGAAGACATCAAGATCGCGTCTGAAGACCGGCTGCGCGCTGATCTCTATAATTTCCTTGGATTGCTGCTTTCCGCGCCACCTGATCAGGTGCTTTTAGATCAAACCAAGGCGCTTTCAGGCGACGAAAGCGATCTGGGTCAGGCCATCGCCGCTCTTGCACGGGTTGCCAAAGTGTCCAAACCCAAGCGGGTGGAGAGCGAGTTCAATGCGCTTTTCATTGGTTTGGGGCGCGGGGAGCTTTTGCCGTATGCGAGCTACTACCTGACAGGGTTTCTCAATGAAAAACCGTTGGCGGCGCTGCGCACGGATATGGCCACACGGGGCATGACGCGGGCGGCCAATGTTTATGAGCCGGAGGACAACATCGCCTCCCTGATGGAGATGATGGGCAGCATGATCGTGGGCCGCTTTGGCCAGCCCGCCACGCTGGAAGATCAAAAGACGTTTTTCAACAAACATATCGCCCCATGGGCGAGCCACTTCTTTTCCGATCTGGAGGGGGCCAAGAACTCGGTCCTTTACGCCTCGATCGGCAGTGTTGGCAAAGCATTTATGGAGATTGAGCGCGAAGCGTTCAGACTAACGGCAGCCTGAGCGGCTGCGTGAAAATGGCGGGGATGCCCGTCGCAACAAGGGAGGGAGACATCCCATGACCAAGAAAAACGAAGACGGCACCAGCCGCCGCGATTTTCTCAAACTGGCGGGTACAACCGCACCGGTGGCCGCCGTAGCGCTGGCCAGCGGAACAACGGCGGCCGAAGCGCAGCCCGTGGATCTGACATCTGAGAAGATGCAGGACACCGCGCATACCCGCGCCTACCTCGATAGCGTACGCTTCTGAGGGATTTGACACGACGCCGCGCGAACGCCTCGCGCGCTGTCATACGACATTTTGGATCGACTGGTTGCGTGACGCCCGACTGAGCCAAAATTATTCAACAGCCGGTGCGTCAGAGCATATTCGCACCATGGGAGGTTAAAATGCTAAGGAAAAAGACCAACGGGGTTGCGCGACGCCCCCAGCGGACCGGTATCCTGTCTGAAATGGCGGAGAAATCCGTCGATCGCCGCACATTCTTGCGCGGTTCTGGTTTGGCCATTGGTGGCCTTGCCGCAATTTCCGCAACGGGCGGATCTATAACACAAGCAACAGCGCAAACTGCTGCCAACGGGGCTGTGGAGACGATCAAATCCGTCTGCACCCACTGCTCCGTCGGTTGTACGGTCGTGGCTGAGGTCAGCAATGGCGTCTGGACCGGTCAGGAGCCTGGTTGGGACAGCCCGTTTAACCTTGGCGCGCATTGCGCCAAAGGGGCCGCTGTTCGTGAACATGCCCATGGCGAGCGCCGTCTCAAGTACCCGATGAAGAAAGAGGGTGGAGAGTGGAAGCGCATCTCCTGGGAACAAGCCATCGACGAGATCGGCGATGGCATGATGAACATCCGCGAGGAAAGCGGGCCGGATTCCGTTTATTGGCTGGGCTCCGCCAAGCACAATAA
>CAYGQQ010000044.1:0-25909 GCA_964352105.1 uncultured Rhodobacterales bacterium
GTGAGACAGGCTTTGCACCTCTGCTGCGACGACAGAAAAGCCGCGACCGGCTTCGCCTGCGCGCGCGGCCTCAACGGCGGCGTTAAGGGCCAGGATATTGGTTTGAAATGCGATGCTTTCGATAACTTCGATAATCTCTGAGATTGCTTGCGACGAGCCTTTGATCTCGTCCATTGCCTTGATTGCATCATTGACGATGACCGAACCACGCTCAGCGCTTTTGTTGCTTTCTTCCGCATTCTTTGTGGCATCCGCCATTTTTCCGACGGTTTCCGTGACCGTGGTGACGACACTGCCCAAAGATGTTGAAATTTGGTTTAGTTCAGAGGATTGCGCTTCGGTCCGGTCGGTTATCGCGGAAATAGAGCGCCCCCATTCCTTTGATTTCGCCCCGAAAGAGGCCGCTGTGGCACTTACTGGTGTCAGAGTGTCGGCAATCTGGGTGACAGTGTTGTTAAACGCGTCTTTTACCGGGTTGAATTGCGTGTCGAACGTATCTGGCAAAGCAACTTGCAGGTCTTTGTCGGCCAACCGCTCCAGCCCCTTTACCAGTTCCCGCGTGGCATGTTTTGTAGCTTTGCGCTGATCGGAATTGTACTTTTCAGCCGCGCTGAGTTGGTCAGTCAGTTCGAAAACTGCATCATTTTTCGCCTTAATCAGCGCGGTTTGGCGTGCCGTTCGGTTGATCAAAATACGTAATGCGCCTGCTTCTATGCACATGCCCACAGCAAAGAGCAGACCCCCTATAACAGAGGTGCCCGCGTCGGTCCCTGTGACCCCGAGATTGGGTCCGATGACTGCCGTAAGAACCATGAAGATCACCCCGATTGCAGTTGCCAATAGAAGGGATTTTTCACTGGCTTGCGTCGCGATGATGGCGAGAGCTGCAAGCAGTAGAACATGGGCTTCGGGATAGGCGGCGAAAGACAGGACGGTCAGGATCACGGCCCCCATCAATGCACCAGCAATCACAGGGCCGGACAGAGCGAGTCGCACCCGGTTTGCAAAGACCGCAGTCAGAACCAAGCAGATACTTACCGCAAGAACGACCCAGACAGGTTGGCCAAACCACCACCCAGACAAGGCGGGCAGCGGGCAGATGAGGACACAGGCCCAAAAAGACACTATGTTCTGGTCAGATACTTCGGGTGCAGTATCTTTGGGTTCGGAAACGGTCATGTGATCCTCGAGTCGCCAGTTACCGTCCTTTTAAGTCCAGTCGACTTAAGAAACAGTTAGTCGAGGAAGCCACGTCCATCGCTTTTTATCAGACTGTCCTGGCACGTTTGGTATACCTTTGCATACCGCCTAGCCACCTTGCCCGTTCTGAGGTATCACCGCGGCAACGAATCTGTATTCCGGGAGCCCCGCACATGACAAAGATCAAGGTAGAAAACCCCGTCGTCGAGCTCGACGGTGACGAGATGACCCGCATCATGTGGGACTTCATCAAGAAAAAGCTGATCCTGCCCTACCTTGATATTGACCTGAAGTATTACGACCTCGGGATGGAAGTGCGCGACGAGACGGAAGACCAGATTACAATCGACGCCGCCCATGCAATCCAGAAATACGGTGTAGGCGTCAAATGCGCGACGATCACACCTGATGAGCAGCGGGTCGAAGAGTTTGGGCTGAAAAAGATGTGGCGCTCTCCCAATGGGACGATCCGCAATATCCTTGGCGGCGTGGTTTTCCGCGCCCCGATCATCTGCAAAAACGTGCCGCGCCTTGTTCCGGGTTGGACCGATCCGATCGTAATCGGGCGCCATGCCTTTGGGGACCAATATAAAGCCACCGATTTTCTAATGCCGGGACCTGGCAAACTGACGATGAAATTTGTCGGCGAAGATGGGGAAGTGATCGAGAGAGAGGTGTTTGACGCGCCATCAGCCGGTGTGGCGATGGGGATGTATAACTTAGACGCATCGATCAAGGACTTCGCACGCGCCTCGTTCAACTACGGTTTGAACGTCGGTTGGCCGGTTTATCTGTCGACAAAGAACACGATCCTTAAGGCCTATGACGGGCGCTTCAAGGATCTGTTTCAGGAGATCTATGACGCGGAATTTGCGGATAAATTCAAGGAGGCAGGCCTGTATTATGAACATCGTTTGATCGACGACATGGTGGCCTCCGCGATGAAGTGGTCCGGCAAGTTCGTCTGGGCGTGCAAGAATTATGATGGCGACGTGCAGTCGGACACGGTTGCGCAGGGCTTTGGCTCGCTTGGCTTGATGACGTCTGCGTTGATGACGCCCGATGGCAAGATTGTCGAAGCGGAAGCGGCCCATGGCACGGTGACGCGCCATTACCGGCAGCATCAGAAGGGCGAGGCGACCTCGACCAACTCTATCGCGTCGATCTATGCGTGGACGGGCGGGTTGAAGCACCGGGCGAAGCTGGACGAGAATGCGCCGCTGAAAACCTTCGCTGAAACGCTGGAAAAGGTCATTGTCGACACGGTCGAAAGTGGCTTCATGACCAAAGATCTGGCGCTTCTTGTTGGCCCGGATCAAAGCTGGCTGACCACCGAGGGCTTTCTTGAAAAGATCGACGAGAACCTGACCAAAGCCATGTAGTTTGACGCGGATCGGCAGAGCTTCGCGGGGCTTTGTCTGGCCTTGTGACAAATTGCTGCCGACACAACCTTTACGTGTGATAGCTCTGGACCTGCTGCAGAGCGCAGGCTAGGCGTTAGAGATGACCGATAGGCCCGCTGACCCAGCTTCCTGCACGATCCTTCTGCTTGCTGCGGGGCGTTCTACGCGTATGCGGGGCACTGATAAGCTAATGGAGTTGGTCGCAGGGGAGCCTTTGATCCGCAACCGTGCCCTTGCGTGTCTGAAAACGGGGATCAGGACCCTTGCTGTCCTGCCCAAGGACCGGGTTGAGCGCGCGATTGCGCTCGATGATACTGACGCGGTGCAGATCATTGCCGAGCAGAGCGGGCGCGGGCTCAGCCATTCGCTGCGCGCGGGAATTGACCGGGTTCAGACAGAATTTGCGATGATTGTGCTGGCGGATCTACCGGCGCTGACCTCTGATGATCTGTTGGCGGTGTTGAAACGTGCCCAAAGCAGCGGCGCGCGGATCACCCGCGGCGCAAGCCAGACCGGCCAGCCGGGACATCCCGTGGTCATTCATCGCAGCGTCTTTCCGGAATTGCGCGCACTGAGCGGGGATCAAGGCGCGCAGCCAGTTTTAAGCAGCTATGAAGATCGTACAGAACTGGTCGCCCTGCCCGGCCGCAACGCGATCCTGGACCTTGATACACCCGAGGACTGGGCGCATTGGCGGGACTTATCTGACAATTGATCCAGAAGAAAAGGGCCACCCGTCGCCGGATGACCCTTAACACCATGTACCTTTCCGTCGGACCCCAAAGCCTGACGGGGCAGCTGCTAACTAGCTAAATAACAATTTGGCCTCAAACTCTTGCAAGTTCGGCCGTGCGGACGAGAAAGCTTCCCGCCCTTCTGACCCCAGCAGCTCGGGGAACAGTTCGAAAATTTCTGAACGTTGAACATCGCCAACGGCTTCCAATGCGCGGGTGCTTGGCCGGAAACTTTCTGTCCATGCGCCGTTTGCATTAATGACCTCGTGTTTCTCAAACATAATGTGCGAGTAACTCACCCCAGCTGTTTCCAAATGGGAAACACCTTGTACACAATTTACCAGATGTCGGGCGCAAACGAAAGCTTCATTCTCTTTGAAATAAAGGGCCATGCGCTCATTCTGCAACAACATCTTGTGGTTGGGACTCACTGCCATATCGCGATCTGGTAGGCCTTTGCCAAGCGCTCCTTTCTTGATCAGAATCGGGCGTAAGTGTTTCGCTTCAAGGAGTTGCGCCGCGGTAATTTCGCGCGTTCCGGTCCAGCAAAGCTTTTGAACCCCGTTGTCACGGGTCAGAACCTTGTCGCCAATTTTCAGGTCTTCGACCGCGCGCAGGCCCTGAGGTGTGGCAATTTGCGCGCCGGGGGTGAAACAGGGCACTTTTGTGTTGGGCTCTGCGGTCTGGCGCAACGGCAGATCATCGAGCCCTGGGTTTTCGCGCACCTTATCAGCGTCATAGACAAGGTTCAGCGCCACTCGTGGACGCGACATCACCGGCGGTCTGCCGGCCAGATCAGGTGCCTTGTAGCGGGCACCGCCAGTTGCGTCTGAAGGCGTCGTTTCGTCTTCCGCAGTTGTTTCGGGCAGCGCGCGGTAGGAAATGCGCATCCGCTTGCTGGGTTTCAGTGCTTTTGGGGAGAGAAACGTCAACTCGCTGACACTGCCCTTGCCCGCAATCCGCACGTCCATACGCGCAACCTTTTTGATTCCGAAGGTCACCGTTGTCTTGGTGTTGTCAGGCGTCAGGGGCAGATCAACCGTCTCGATGATCTGGCCATGGGCGTCAAACACCCAGACCATCCCGCCATTGGAGCAATTGAGCAGAACGAGGTCATCAACCTTGCTTGGATCATCGAATTCGAACCGGATGATACCGCCAGTGGGCGTGCCCAGCTTGCCGCGCCATTGACGTGCGCTCAGTTCAGCCCCGAGGGCCGCAAAACTGCGCGTGCCCAGATCTTCCGGGACGAGGTTTTCGAAGGACAGGCACACATTAGTCATATTGGCCACCCCGGCTGCGCGTAACGCGACACCATAGAGGTCGAAACTTGATTACATGATTTGCCTGATAGTATGCCATTGGTCCGCTCAGCACCCGTTAAACTTTTACTCATTACGTGGCGTCATGGTGTCAAAAATCTTTGAGACTTCAGCTCGCACACATTTCTCTTGCCGCTTTCTGCGGTTACTCGCTGCGCGTACGGGGTAGGAAACTCATTACACAACTACTCTGTTTCACGCCTACCCCGCCCCACGCACGCAGCGTAGCTCGGAATGGCCGCCCCAGACCAATAAACTGTTAAGATGTCCCCCAGCAGGACAGCTTCTAGATAGCCAATGGCCCCCGTCGAACCAAGCGGAAAATGGCCGATTTTTCCCCGCCGCCTTAGTTTGGCCAAAATTCAGCACGGAAAAACCCTTTGCTATTTCAGTTGTTTGGTCGCTTTTCGATCTCGATTTTTGTGCGGTGCGGGACCGAGATCACTTAATGTAAGTTGTTGGTTTTTAGTGCTTTATTAATCTTGCGTTAACCTTAATGCAGCTGCTGTTTGCCAGCGGCAACAACGCCCTTTCCAGACCAGCACTTCGCTGAATAATGGCGTTTTTTTGAATTGTTCAGTATTTGGAGACTGTTTGTTTCCAGATTCCAGACGCTGCCTCTTGCGCGAAATTCGTGGACAATCGCTGGCAGGCCGGGCGCATTCTTCCCGGATCGTGAAACGACGGATTGCTGTGATTTTGTGGCGGTGGAGAATCGCCTTGTGCGTCTGATGCAATCTGAAGTGGTACCCGAGGTCGGACTCGAACCGACAAGCCTCTCGGCGGGGGATTTTGAATCCCCTGCGTCTACCAATTCCGCCACTCGGGCCCCGTTTCAATGCATGACATGGTAGCGCGTCATGCGGAGGTGGGCGCGGTGTAGCCCCCTCTGCGGGAAAGGTCAATTCACTGCGCGCCGGGAAATGCACTTCCCGGCAACTTTTCTAACCTACGCCCTCCCCTAGAGCTGGGTTGCGCTGAACGTGTCGCAGGACTGGATGCGCGGAGACTGGTAGCCTTTGGTAAACCACCGCTGACGCTGTTCCGAGGTGCCATGGGTAAATGTATGCGGGTTTGGTCTGCGGCCGGCATTTCTTTGCAACGTGTCGTCGCCGATCTGCTTTGCGGCGTTGACCGCTTCGGCCAGGTCGCCATTCTCCAGCGAGTTGAACCGTTCCTGCGCGTAGCGCGCCCAAACGCCAGACAGACAATCGGCTTGCAGCTCGATCCGGACCGAAATGCCGTTGGCACGGGCCTGATCGGATTGCTGGCGGATGCGGTTGGCCTGCCCCAGAATGCCAAGCTCGTTCTGGACATGGTGGGCGATCTCATGGGCCACAACGTAAGCTGCCGCGAAATCGCCTTTGGCACCCATCCGCTGGGACAAGGTCACGAAGAAGTCGGTGTCGAGATAGGCTTTCTTGTCCGCAGGGCAGTAAAACGGCCCGGACGCGCCGTTTGCGCCGCCACAAGGAGAGTTTGTCGCCCCTTTGAACAGCACCAGTGTGGCGGGGTTATAAGGCTTGCCCACGTCGCGCTCAAAGATCTCCGCCCAGACCTCTTCCGTGTCGGCAAGCGTGACCGAGACAAATTTGCCTGCACGTTCGTCGGCTTCTGTAATCTCGGTGGAGCCTGTCTGAATTTGCGTCAGACCGCCGCCACCTTGCAGCAAAGGTGTGACATCAATGCCAAGAAAATAGCCAAGTACCAGAACAATCACGAGGCCCAGACCACCGATGCCACCCGCTTTGCCAACCGACCTTTGGCCGCGTCTGTCTTCTATGTTTCGGCTCCCCCGCCGCCCCTGCCATCGCATGACCGTCTCCCTTAACCTTAAAAGCTCGTGATATCAGAGCTTAATGACCTTGACCAAATGAAAGACGCATGATCGAAAGACCGCGCGCATTCCCGCCAGCCCCAAAAGAAACCCGGACGCCGAAATGATCAAGTCTCTTTATAACTGGACAATGTCTCTGGCAGATCACCGCTATGCGCTGTGGGCGCTGGCGATTGTTGCCTTCGTGGAAAGCTCGTTTTTCCCGATCCCGCCGGACATCTTGATGATCCCGATGATTCTCGCGCGGCCGTCAAAAGCGTTCCTTATCGCGGGCATTGCTTTGGCGGCCAGCGTTTTGGGCGGATTGCTGGGCTATGCGATCGGTGCGCTGTTTTATGACACGATTGGTCTGCCGATCCTGGAAGCGCTAGGCAAAGGCGATCTGGCAGTGGAATTCAACACCCGCTTTAACGATCTTGGCTTCTGGCCGGTGCTGATCGCGGGTCTGACACCCTTCCCGTACAAAGTCATCACCATCATGTCGGGCTGGACAGGGATGCCGCTGGGCACTTTCGTGGTCACCTCGATCATCGCGCGGGGTCTGCGGTTCTTCATTGTGGCTGCCTTGCTGTGGAAGTTTGGCGCGCCGATCCGCGACTTTATCGAAAAGCGCTTGGGGCTGATGTTCACGTTATTTGTCATCCTGCTGATCGGCGGGTTTGCGGCGGTGAAGCTGATCTGATGGTGCGCCGTCACCTCTATCCCGCCTTCATGGCGGCAGCTGGGTCTGCTGTGTTGTTGGGGGGGGCGTTCTTGTTTCAGGCCATTGGCTATGCGCCGTGTAAGATGTGCTACTGGCAGCGCTGGCCACATGCGGTGGCGATCCTGATAGGCATCGCACTGTTCTTCATCCCCGCGCGCGTGTTGATGGCGTTGGGCGCGGTGAGCGCGCTTGCGACCTCTGCCGTTGGGTTTTTCCACGCAGGCGTGGAGCAGAAGTGGTGGGAGGGGCCGTCCAGCTGCACTGGTGGTGGCGCCGGGCTGTCCAACCTGTCTGGCGACGCGCTTCTGGCCACGAATGTGACGGACCGGCTGGTGATGTGCGATGATATCTCCTGGGCCTTTGCAGGGCTGTCCATGGCCGCCTGGAATGGCATCTTGTCACTCTGTCTGGTGGGGCTTTGGATATTGGCCTTTCGCAGGGCCAGCTAGGGCGTTTTCAGCGTAAAAACCCAGTTTATCCGAGCGCGGTTGAAATAACCGTGTAATGCGCCATTGCACCCCAAACCTAGGATGGGGTATAAATTCACCAACTAAATATAGTGAATCCGCAAGAAGAACGGAAAATTCGTGAACGACACGCCAGAAACTCCTGAAAACGAAGAAGAAAAATCGCCTCAGCGTATGAAATACGACGGGCCGCAGGTTTCGATCACGGACGAGATGAAAACCTCCTTCATCGAATATGCGATGAGCGTGATCATTTCGCGGGCAATTCCGGACCTTCGTGACGGGCTGAAACCGGTCCACAGACGCATTCTTTATGCGATGCACGAGACCAACAACACGCATGACAAATCCTACCGCAAATCGGCCCGTCCTGTAGGCGATGTGATGGGTAAATATCACCCCCATGGGGACGGCGCGATCTATGATGCGTTGGTGCGGATGGCGCAGGATTTCTCCATGTCGTTGCCGCTTCTGGATGGGCAAGGCAATTTCGGCTCGATGGATGGCGATAACCCTGCCGCGATGCGATACACCGAAGTGCGCATGGACAAGCCGGCGGCGTTTATCCTGGCCGATATCGAGAAAGACACGGTCGATTTTCAGGACAATTACGACGGCAAGGACCGCGAACCTACCGTGTTGCCCTCGCGCTTCCCGAATATGCGGGTCAACGGCGCGGGAGGGATCGCGGTCGGGATGGCCACCAATATTCCGCCCCATAACCTTGGCGAAGTGGTGAATGCCACGCTGGCGCTGATCGAAACCCCTGATCTGTCTTCCGAGGATCTGATCGAATATGTCCCTGCCCCGGATTTCCCGACGGGCGGAATTATTCTGGGTCGCTCCGGCGCGCGCAAGGCCTATCTGGAAGGCCGTGGTTCGGTCATCGTGCGGGCTAAGACTCACACCGAAGAGCTGCGCAAGGACCGCTGGGCGATCATCATTGATGAGATCCCCTATCAGGTGAACAAGGCCACCATGATCGAAAAGATCGCCGAGGCCGCGCGGGACAAGAAGATCGAGGGTATCTCTCACGTTCAGGACGAAAGCGACCGGGTCGGTGTGCGCGTTGTGATCGAGCTGAAGCGCGATGCGACGGCCGAAGTTGTGCTGAACCAATTGTTCCGTTTCACGCCGATGCAGACCTACTTCTCCTGCAACATGCTGGCCTTGAACGGCGGCCGTCCCGAGCAGCTGACACTTCGCAGTTTTCTCACCAATTTCATAAGCTTCCGGGAAGAAGTTGTGGCGCGCCGCACGGCGTTTGAGCTTCGTAGAGCGCGCGAACGTAGCCATGTTCTGTGCGGTCTGGCCGTGGCCGTCACCAATATTGACGAGGTCGTTGCAACGATCAGATCGTCCGCTGATGCAGCCCAGGCGCGGTCGCGTTTGATGACCCGTGCCTGGCCCGCGCAAGACATCGCCGCCTATATCAAACTGATCGATGATCCGACCCATACGGTCAACGACGACGGCACCTATCACCTGTCCGAAATTCAGGCCCGCGCCATTCTGGATCTGCGCCTGCAACGCCTGACGCAGCTGGGTGTGAACGAGGTCACGTCGGAGCTGGAAGAGCTTGCCGCCAAGATCAAGGAATACCTCGCCATCCTGCGCTCTCGTGAGCGGATCATGGAGATTATCACCAACGAGTTGACAGAAGTGCGCGATCAGTTCGCCGTTCCACGTCGGACCGAGATCGTTGATTGGTCTGGCGACATGGAAGACGAGGACCTGATCGAGAAAGAAGACATGGTCGTCACCGTCACACAATCGGGCTGGATCAAGCGCACGCCGCTGGCCGATTTCCGGGCGCAGCGGCGCGGCGGCAAAGGTCTGTCGGGCATGTCGACCAAAGAAGATGATGTGGTCACGACGCTCTTTGTGGCCAATACTCATACGCAGCTGTTGTTCTTTACGACCGATGGCATGGTCTACAAACTCAAGACCTGGCGTCTGCCACAAGGCGGGCGCACGGCCAAGGGCAAGGCGATTGTAAACATTCTGCCGATTCCGACCGGCGTTTCCATCGCGGCCATTATGCCGGTGGATCGCGACGAAAAAGACTGGGGCGATTTGCAGATCGTGTTCTCCACCACGGCAGGCGACGTGCGCCGCAACGCGCTGAGCGATTTCACCAATGTGATGCGCAACGGCAAGATTGCGATGAAACTGCCAGAGGGCGTGGAAATGGTGAACGCCCGGATTTGCAGCGCAGATGATGATGTGATGCTGGTGACCAATGATGGTCGCGCGATCCGGTTCCGCAGCACGGACGTTCGTGTCTTCTCATCGCGCAATTCTACCGGGGTGCGCGGGATCAAGCTCAAGGACGGCCAAAAAGTTGTCTCCATGTCCGTGATCCGGCATTTCGTGGCGACCGCCGAGGAACGCACCGCGTATCTTAAGATGCGCCGTGCCATGGCAGGCCTGACCGATGAGGATAGCGAGGACGAAGCCCCCGCCGACCCAAACTTCAGCCAAGAACGCTATGCAGAGATGTCAGCCGCCGAAGATCTGGTGCTGACAATCACCTCGGCAGGATCCGGCAAGATCAGCTCCAGCCATGACTACCCCGTGCGCGGGCGTGGCGGCATGGGCGTCACAGCGATGGACAAGGCGATGCGCGGCGGTGATATCATCGCCAGCTTCCCTGTTGAGATGGATGATCAGATCATGTTGGCCACCTCGCGCGGGCAGTCCATCCGCTGCCCTGTTGAAGGTATTTCCTTCCGGTCGCGCAGCGCGGGCGGCGTGAAAGTCTTTGACACTGCGAAGGGCGAAAGCGTTGTTTCTGTTGCCTATATCGCCGAACAGGGCGACGAAGAAGACGGAGACGAGGATGCGGCACCTTCAGAAGAATAAGCGCGCTTCGGGCAGCAGAACTTAGATTTTTATCTATTTTGCTGCCCGGCGTCGCAATGGCATTAACCTGACATCTCAATTTCTCTGGACATCTTGGCTGTATCCAACCGGGAAATGGTGGCGTGTTACTGGAGCGAATAGTAAGCAAGGTTGATACCGGAGCGGATACGTTGGGTAACCGCTTAGGCGCGTTATGCGCCCCCTTAAAAGGTTGCGACCACCACGGATTGGAACCGGTCAAACGTGCGTGAGACCAGTTGGCCGGGCGGTCCGGATCTGGGTTACATTGACTAGCCCAGCGATCAAACGCCGCCCTTTCCAAGCGGGATATTCCGAAGTAGAGAATGCCTCATGACGGATATTCTGAATATTGTCGGCGGCGGAATGGCCGGATCGGAAGCCGCGTGGCAAGCCGCTCAAATGGGTGTGCGGGTCGTGCTGCATGAAATGCGACCAAAGGTGGAAACTTTTGCCCACCGCACAGGCCATTTGGCAGAAATGGTCTGCTCGAACTCCTTCCGTTCAGATGACAGTGAACAAAACGCAGTCGGCTTGCTGCATTGGGAAATGCGCGAAGCCGGCAGTATCATTATGGAAATGGCCGATAAACATGCACTGCCCGCAGGGGGTGCGTTGGCCGTAGACCGCGATCCGTTCGCGCAAAGCGTCACGGACAGGCTCATGGCGCATCCCAATATCACCGTGAAATATGACGAGATAAAAGCCCTGCCCGATGACGGCACGTGGATATTCGCAACGGGCCCTCTGACATCCGGCGATCTTGCGCAAGCCATCGCTGATGAGGCAGGTCAGGAGGCGCTCGCCTTTTTCGACGCGATCGCACCTATTCTGTACTTCGATTCCATCGATATGGAAAAAGCCTGGTTCCAGTCGCGCTATGACAAGGGCGAAACCGAAGCGGACCGCACCGCCTATCTGAATTGCCCGATGGACAAAGATCAGTATGAAGGGTTTATCGACGCGCTTCTGGCCGCCGAAAAGACCGAGTTCAAGCCGGGCGAAACTGCCGGCTATTTCGACGGCTGCCTGCCCATCGAGGTGATGGCCGAACGTGGCCGCGAAACGCTGCGTTTTGGTCCGATGAAGCCTGTAGGGCTAACCAACCCGCACCAACCTGACGTCAAAGCCCATGCCGTGGTGCAACTGCGCCGCGACAATGCGTTGGGCACCTTGTTCAACATCGTGGGCTTCCAGACCAAGATGAAATACGGGGCCCAGAAAGAGGTTCTGCGGATGATCCCCGGCCTTGAGAACGCGCAATTTGCCCGCCTCGGCGGCATCCACCGTAATACGTTTATCAACTCGCCAACGCTTCTCGATGATCAGATGCGGATGCGCTCGCGGCCGAACCTGCGGTTTGCGGGGCAGATTACTGGTGTTGAAGGCTATGTGGAAAGTGCGTCGATGGGACTGCTTGCAGGTCGCTACGCTGCCAGCGAGATGTTGGGTCATCCCCTGCCCGTCCCCCCGGCGGAAACGGCGATGGGCGCGCTTGTCACGCATATCACCGGCGGTGCCGAGGCGAAGACCTTCCAGCCGATGAACGTTAATTTCGGTCTGTTCCCACCGGTAGATGCCAAAGGCGGGCGCAAGAACCGCGCCGTGCGCTACAAGATTTACACCGACCGGGCGAAGGCGGCTTGGCACGAATGGCTCACGGCATCGCGACTGGACGCAGCGTAAGGAATCGCTACCATCGGGCGCATGACACAGAAAACTTTTCTAGACAGCGCCTATGACGTCTCTGGTGCGAAAGACACCATCGATCTTTATGCCCAATGGTCGGCCAGCTATGACCAAGAGGTCGGCGCGAATGGCTACGCAACACCGGCTCGGGTCGCGGCTGCATTGGCGCAAACCGTTCCAAAAACAGTGTCAGTATTGGATTACGGATGCGGAACGGGGCTGTCCGGTTTGGCATTGAAAACCGCTGGATTTGCCACTGTGCACGGCGCGGATCCGTCGCAAGAAATGCTCGATGGGGCGGCGAAAAAGGGAGTCTATGACAGCCTGACATTGCTCGATTTGGAAGCCGGTCCGCCCTTCTCGAAAGGCCAGTTCGACGTCATCTCAGCCATTGGTGTGATTGGCGCGGGTGCGGCACCTGTTTCGGTGTTCGATCTTCTGTTTGGGCTGCTGGCACCGGGTAACTACTTCGCCTTTTCCTTCAATGATCATACGTTGGAGGACGCTGAATTCATGTCGCGTGTGACGGATGCCGTTAACGCGCAGGCCGCCAATATTCTATTTCAAGGCTACGGCGATCATCTCCCTGTTCGGGGCATGAATTCAATGGTTTACGTGCTCCAACTGCGATGACGTTCCGTACCCGGTTCGCCCCGAGCCCGACCGGCCCCCTGCATCTTGGGCATGCCTATTCGGCCTTGCTGGCCTATAATATGGCCTGCGCGCAGGGCGGTGAGTTTTTGTTGCGGATCGAGGATATTGACCAAGCCCGCGCTCGTCCTGAATGGGAAGACCAGATCTATGAGGATTTGGAATGGCTTGGACTATGGTGGCCTGAGCCCGTGATGCGGCAGTCAGACCGGATGGATGCCTACAGGGGGGCATTGGCGCGGCTGCATCAGAAAGACGTCACCTATCCGTGCATCTGCAACAGGCGTGATATCGAAGCCGCGATGAGCGCGCCGCAAGAAGGCGTCGCCCAACATGGGCCAGACGGGTTGATTTATCCCGGGACCTGCCGTGATGCGGGGCATGATCCGAGCGACGACATGGCGTTGCGGCTGAATTCCGGTATGCTTGCCTCCGGTGACTCGGTCTTTTCGCATCGTATCTCAGACCCAGATAGCCCTTGGGAACGATATGCAAACTTTCACGAACTTGGTAACGGCCCTGACGACGAAAACGGTTTGGTCGAGTTTACATTTGGAGAGTTCCGGAATTCCATCGGCGACATTGTGCTTTCGCGCAAAGGCATGGGCACGTCCTATCATCTGTCGGTTGTTCTGGATGACGCGGCGCAAGGCATTACCCATGTCGTTCGCGGCCAGGATTTGTTTGAGGCCACTAAAATTCATGTCGTATTACAAAGGCTTCTTGATCTGCCGACGCCGATTTATCATCACCATGCACTCATTCGCGATGAGGCCGGAAAGCGGCTTGCCAAGCGCGATGATGCGCGCGCGATCTCCAAATTTAGAGATGAGGGATGCAGTCCCGAAGATATCCGCAAAATGGTCGGACTTTAGGCGTCTGGTGTCATCAACTCGACCTCTTCGCCGGACGTAACCGACGTATAGAAACACACGCGCCGGTTGGTGTGGCAGGCCGGGCCGGTTTGATTGACAACCGCAAGCAGGCAATCGCGGTCGCAATCCACCCGCAGGTCCACCAGCTCTTGCGTATGGCCGCTCGTCTCGCCCTTGATCCAGAACGCCTGGCGCGAGCGCGACCAGTAGGTGACCTTGCCGCTTTCCAGCGTTTTTGCCACCGCATCTGCATTCATCCACGCCATCATCAGCACCTCCCGCGTTGCCGCGTCCTGCGCGATCACCGGGATCAGCCCTTGTGCGTTATAGGTCAAACTCGCTGGATCAAAGGTCATTTGTTCATTCCTGTTGCTTGCGCCATCTCAGCGAAATTTGTTTTGCTTTCCAATAGTCACTGACTAAATAGAAAAGAAGAGCAGGAAAGCGAAGACCCAAATGAGCACTGACGGCGATCTGATCAAACTCTATTCCGGGCAAATCCTTGCTTTGGCCGCTGATATCCCGCTGACGGACCGACTACAAACACCCGATGCGACGGTGAAGCGGCGCTCTCCGCTTTGCGGATCGACGGTAACGGTCGATGTCACGCTTGAAGGCGACAAGATTTCCGCATTTGGTCAAGACGTGAAGGCCTGCGCTTTGGGACAAGCGGCGGCCTCCGTGGTCGGGGCAAATGTCATCGGAGCGCATCTGTCCGAGATTGAGACCGCACGCGACCAATTGAATGCAATGTTGAAAGCTGACGGCCCTGCCCCGGATGCGCCGTTTGACGGGTTGATCGTCTTGACGCCCGCCAAGGATTACAAAAACCGCCATGCGTCGATCATGCTTGCGCTCGAAGCGACCCTAGAGGCCGCCCAAACAGCGCTTTCGCAGAAAACAGCCTAAGAGCGTTAATCAAGAAAAAACCGCTGCACCTTGATGGCGCAGCGGTCAGTCGGCATGTCTGGCGGAGGTCGATGAAAGAGGCAGCGCACGGGGGACGAGGCTTACCTTTGTTGGGGAACAATCACTCATCGACAGGACCGGATATCGGGACAAATCCGGTGGGCAGCCTCCGTGAAAAACAGACAGCGGGCAGTTAACAAGTTAGATCAGCGCTGGCAGATGCAGTGCGACGGTCATCATCACACCGATCGCCAGGATGCCAATCGCATCTTGAATGAGGGCGAAGCGCGAACGGGTTACAATAGTTCTCAGATCGTCAAACATGGCTTCAATCCTCTTCTAGATGTTTGTTGCCACTTTGTTCTCACGTCTGTTCCGTAAAGTAAAGAACTTTTTAAGAACATTTGCGAACAAATTAAGATCGTAAAAGCTAACCTACTGAAATCAAACGAATTGCTTTATCCTGTTCCATTAACCAAAGGAGAACACGGGCAGCCTCTCCGCGGGACGTGGTTAACGTGGGATCTTGGGTCAGAAGGCTTCGTGCGTCGGATTGGGCAATTTCCATCAAGGCGGATTGGCGTTCGAGATTGGCAATCCGGAACCGTGGCAGGCCGCTTTGAGCGGTCCCGATCAGATCGCCTGCGCCCCGAATGGCCAGATCTTCTTCTGAGATTTTGAAACCATCTTCTGTGTCTCGCAGCACTTGCAGGCGTCGTTTCGCGGTCTCTGAAAGGGGGTCCTGGAACATCAACAGGCAGGTGGAGGCCCCTTCCCCGCGCCCCACCCGGCCGCGCAGTTGGTGCAGCTGGGCCAGTCCGAACCCTTCGGCCCGCTCGATCACCATGATCGTCGCATTGGGAACGTTGACGCCAACCTCGATCACGGTTGTCGCCACAAGCACCTTGGTTTTCCCCGCGACGAAACGCGCCATCGCGGTGTCCTTTTCGCCGGGCGGCAACTGTCCATGCACCAGGCCAACCTCGCCTTCGCCGAAGGCCGCGCGCAGTGATTTGAAACGTTCTTCCGCCGCGATTTTGTCGCTGAGCTCACTTTCCTCGACCAGCGGGCAAACCCAATAGGCTTGCCGACCTTCCGCGATTGCGCCTTTCAGCTTAGCCACGACTTCGTCCAGCCTGCTGGTAGACACGGTCACGGTCGTCACCGGTTTTCGCCCGGGCGGCTTTTCGTCCAGTACGGAGACATCCATGTCACCATATTGCGCCAGCGCCAAAGACCGTGGAATCGGCGTCGCGGTCATCACCAGCACGTCGACCGCGTCACCTTTTGCGCCCAATTCGAGCCGTTGCCGAACACCAAATCGGTGTTGTTCATCAACCACCGCCAACCGCAGGTTCTTGAAGGCGACATCTTTTTGGAACACCGCATGGGTACCGACCAGCACTTGAATATCGCCACGCGCCAAAGCGGCCAGTTTCTGGACACGGTCCTGGCCTTTGTCGCGTCCCGTCAGAAGCGCTAAAACCACACCCGCATCTTCCGCGAGCGGTTGCAGGCTTTCGATGTGTTGCCGTGCTAAAATCTCCGTGGGGGCCATCAAAACGCCCTGCCCGCCGGCCTCAACCGCGACCATTAGCGATTGAAACGCCACGAGAGTTTTTCCTGAGCCGACATCGCCTTGCAAAAGCCTGTTCATCTTCTTGGGCGCGGCCATATCGTCGGATATTTCGACAATCGCCCGCTGCTGCGCCGAGGTGGGCCGGTAGGGCAGCCCCGCCAGAACCTTGGATTGCAGCTGCCCTGTGGCGACGCTCGCAATGCCGGGTTTCGCACGCTGGGATTGCCGGGCCAGCGCCAGCGTCAACTGGTGCGCGAACAGCTCATCATAGGCCAAACGTGCCCGCGCAGGCGTGTCGGGACCCATGTCCTTGAGGCTTTGGGGGTGATGCGCCGTTTGCACGGCCTCCAACCAATCGGGCCAAGCCGCAGATGCTTTTTGTCCCGGGTCTATCCATTCCGCGAGGTCCGTGGCCCGGTCTAAAGCAGATTTCGCAGCCTTGGTTATCGTCTTTTGCGTCACCCCATGTGTTAGCGGATAAACTGGCTCAAATTCGGGGATTTCGCCGCCGCGATCTGCGGGCAACATATGGTCGGGATGCACCATCTGGGCGAGCCCATCGAAGACCTCCACCTTTCCCGAGATGACCCGCCGTGATCCTACAGGCAGTTGCTTTTGCAGGTAATCGCCGCGCGCGTGGAAGAAAACGAGGCGGAATTCCGCTTTGCTATCAATGACATCGACATAATAGGGCCGCCCCTTCGCGCGCGCGGGCGTATGCGCGCCAATTTCGACCTCGACTGTGACGATCCCCGGCAGAACAGCGTCGCGGATGGAAGCCTTCTTGCCGCGATCAATCCCCGATTGCGGAAGCGTAAACAGAAGGTCACGGGGTTTTTCGATGTGAAGCTGCTCAAAATTCTTGGCGGTCTTCTCACCGATACCGTCCAAAACGCTCAGATTGGCAAAGAGCGGGAACAGAATTTCCGGGCGACCAGACATCGTCTTACGCGTCGCCGATCAGGGCGAGCCAGGCGTCCTCATCAATGGTTTCAATCCCTAAATCCGCCGCTTTTTTTGCCTTTGAGCCAGCGCCGGGACCGGCCACAAGCAAATCGGTTTTGGCCGAGACAGAGCCTGCGACCTTCGCACCCAACCCCTCGGCGCGCGCCTTTGCTTCCGCGCGGGTCATTTTCTCAAGGCTACCGGTGAACACGACGGTTTTGCCCGCGACCGGGCTGCCATCCGTATCGGCAATGACGGCGTCTTCGATCTGCAGGCATTCGATGAGCGCTTTGATCGAGGCGAATTCGTCCTCCTGCGCGAAACTTTGGGTCAGCGATGTCGCCATAACCGTGCCAACGCCGTCGATTGAGTTTAGGTCAGCCCAGGCCTCACTTTCGGGATCTTTCGCGTCGCGGATACCGGTTTCGAACCCTTCCCAAGACCCGTAGTGATTGGCCAGCAAGCGCGAGGCTTGCTCGCCCACGTGGCGGATCCCGAGAGAGAAGATCACCCGGCTCAATTCAATCGTTCTGCGCTCCTTTATTGCCTCAAACAGCTTATTGGCGGATTTTTCACCCCAGCCTTCGCGGTTTTTGAGCTGCTGCAGCCCGGTGCCATACCGATCTTGCAATTTGAAAATGTCAAAGGGTGTCGAAATCCATCCGTCGGTGTGAAACTGTTCCACCTGTTTCGCACCAAGGCCATCTATGTCAAATGCCCCCCGACTGACAAAATGCTTCAGTTTTTCAACGGCTTGTGCAGGGCATATTAGCCCACCGGTGCAGCGTCTGACAGCATCACCTGCGTCGCGGACCGCATCCGAGCTGCATTCGGGGCAAATTGTCGGGAACTCGAACGGGGCGCTGCCTTCTGGTCGTTTTGCAAGATCAACATCGGCCACTTTCGGGATCACGTCGCCCGCGCGGTAGACCTGAACCCAGTCACCGACCCTGATATCCTTGCCATCGCGGATCGGATTGCCCTTCGAATCGAGGCCCTTGATGTAGTCCTCATTGTGCAGTGTCGCGTTTGAAACAACGACGCCCCCGACTGTCACGGGAAGAAGCCGGGCGACCGGTGACAGTGCACCAGTGCGCCCCACCTGAATTTCGATGGCTTCGAGTTTCGTCCATGCAAGCTCGGCTGCGAACTTATGGGCGATGGCCCAACGCGGCGTGGTGGATCTGAAGCCGAGGCGACGCTGGAGTTCCAGATCGTTCACCTTATAGACCACCCCGTCGATGTCATAATCCAGCGTCGCGCGGGCTTGTTCGATCTTGTCATACTGCGCGATCAGCTCGTCCGGACCCTGGCAGATCGCGGTCAGTGGGTTGGTCGAGAAGCCCAAGGCGGCGAAGGCCTCAACCGTTCCCATTTGCGTTTCGCTGAGCGGTTCGCTCATCGCGCCCCATGCATAGGCGAAAAACTCAAGCGGGCGGCTCTTGGTGATGTTGGCGTCAAGTTGGCGCAGGGAGCCAGCGGCGGCATTGCGCGGGTTCGAAAATGTCTTGCCGCCAGTGGCCGCTTGCCTTTCGTTGAGCGCCTGGAAATCGCTTCGCGCCATATAGACCTCGCCGCGGATCTCCAAAATATCGGGTGCGTTGGTCAGAGTTTGCGGGATTGAGGCGATCATTCTCGCGTTGGCAGTTACATTCTCGCCAGTTTCGCCATCCCCGCGCGTGGCGGCATAGATGAGCTGCCCGTGCTCGTAGCGGAGCGACAAGGACAGCCCGTCGATTTTGGGTTCCGCCGTGTAGGTGATCGTATCCATTTCGCCCTGCCCGAGAAATTTTCGGATACGCTGGTCGAATTCGGCAACATCATCACCACTAAACGCGTTGCCGAGCGACAGCATCCGGACCTCGTGGCGGATCTTTTCAAACCCGTCGGCCAGCGGACCACCAACCTGATCAGAGGCAGAATCTGCGCGCTTCAGTTTGGGAAATTTTGCTTCTATCTCTTGGTTGCGGCGTTTGAGGTGATCATATTCAGCGTCACTCAGCGTCGGGGCGTCTTTGGTGTGGTAGTCTTGGTTCGCTTGGATCAGCTGCTTTGCAAGCCGGGCGAGTTCCGCCTGGGCGGTTTCGCGGTCCAATTCTTCAACAGAGATATCATCCGTCTGAGAACGCGTTCCGTCTGCCGCCGTATGATTTGGGTCACTCACGCGTGGTCTCCTTGAACATCTCAGACATGCGCCGTCTGGACGTGCATGCGCGCAATTTGACCCACGGGGCGCGGATCAATCAAGGCATAAAAAAACGCGATGGTGACCCATCGCGTTAAAAGTTTGTAGAAGGAATTGTGGAGAAACGTATTCGGTGCCGTCAGGCCCCGATCGCCAGAGGTTGATCAATGGCGGTGGTGTCGGGTTGCGGGTCACGCAAGACATAGCCGCGGCCCCAGACTGTTTCGATATGGCTTTCGCCGCCCGTGGCGTTGGCCAGCTTCTTGCGAAGCTTGCAGATGAACACGTCGATGATTTTCAACTCCGGCTCGTCCATGCCGCCGTAAAGGTGGTTGAGAAACATTTCCTTGGTGAGCGTTGTGCCTTTGCGCAGGCTCAGCAGTTCCAGCATCTGGTATTCCTTGCCGGTCAGATGCACCGGGTTGTTGTCAACTTCAACGGTTTTGGCATCAAGATTCACGGCGATCTTGCCGGTATGGATAATCGATTGGGAATGTCCTTTGGAGCGCCGAATGATTGCATGAATTCTTGCCACAAGCTCTTCCCGGTGGAAGGGTTTGGTCAAATAATCATCTGCACCGAAGCCAAACCCTTTCAGCTTCGACTCCGTGTCATCGGCCCCTGTCAGGATGAGAATCGGCGTCTCAATCCGCGCAAGCCGCAATTGACGCAGAACTTCATGGCCGGTCATATCAGGAAGATTGAGGTCCAGGAGGATCAGATCGTAGTCATAAAGTTTAGCTAAATCAATGCCTTCTTCGCCAAGATCAGTGGTGTAGACGTTCAGATTGGCATGGGTCAGCATCATCGAAATGGATTTTGAGGTGGTTGGATCATCTTCAACCAATAATACTCGCATAGGCTTCGCCTCCGAAAAATTCCCTCGAATGAATTAACAATATAAGGGAAAAGGTTAATTCGAAGTTACCGCGATGCAAATGTTTCTTTTTTCGACATATTTTGTCGATAGGTCTGAAGGGACGTCGCCTTGAGTGCTTTCATCCCGTGGGTTTTGATGGCTGATCGCCAGCTATCAAGTTCTTCGTTGGACAGATTGTACATCTCGCAGGCGTCATCCTCAGAAATCAGTCCGCTGGAAACTGCTTTCACAACCAAGGCTTTACGGCTCGCCACCCAGCGATGGGTCTGCGGTGACGGCAGATCAGACAGCGACATGCTGCTTCCGTCAGGCAATGTTACGGTGCGCGGCGATGACGTGCGTTTCAAATACATCAGGTTCAACTTTTTCTCTTTTGACTTGACGCCATCTGACACGCACGTTCTTAACGCCAAATGAAGGGACATCTTGAGAATAGGTAAGATTTTCCTATATTTCGGAGGTTCATATAAAGGGACCTGGCATGGCGCTTGATCACTCAGATCGGACATTGAATTCCTTGGGGTTTGCAAAGCCGCCAAGCGAGACGCGCGTTGTCGTGGCGATGTCGGGTGGCGTGGACAGTTCGGTGGTGGCCGCGCAACTGGCTGAGGAAGGCTATGATGTCGTGGGCGTGACTTTGCAGCTTTACGACCATGGTGCAGCTTTGGCGAAGAAAGGTGCCTGCTGTGCCGGGCGCGATATTCACGATGCGCGCCGCGTCGCCGAAGACATGAACTTCCCTCACTATGTGCTTGATTATGAAAACATCTTCAAAGATGCGGTGATTGATGAATTTGCAGATTCCTACCTTGGTGGGGCGACGCCGGTGCCGTGTATCCGCTGCAATGAGCGGGTAAAATTCAAGGATCTCCTGGAAACCGCCAAGGACCTTGATGCCGATTGCATGGCAACAGGGCACTATATTCAACGCAAAATGGGGCCAAACGGTGCTGAGCTGCATTCGGCGGCAGATGCCAACCGGGATCAAAGTTATTTTCTGTTCTCGACCACGGCGGAACAGCTGGCGTTTTTGCGCTTCCCTCTGGGGCATCTGGCGTCCAAGGCGGAAACCCGCGCGCTTGCGCAAAAATACGGGCTCAGCGTTGCAGACAAACCCGACAGTCAGGACATTTGTTTCGTGCCGAATGGCGACTATGCCAGCGTGATCGAAAAGTTGCGCCCCGGTGCGGGGGAGCCCGGCGAGATCGTAGATATGGATGGCAAGGTGCTGGGAACGCACACTGGAGTGATCCATTACACAATCGGACAACGGCGCGGTTTAGGCATCGGTGGTTTGGAGACGCCGCTTTATGTCGTGTCGCTGGATGTTGACAACAAACGCGTCGTCGTCGGCCCGAAAGAGGCGCTGGCCACGCGGACAATTCCTGTGCGGGAAATCAACTGGCTGGGCGATGCGCCCTTCGACAGCCAGTCCGAGTGGCATGTCGCAGTCAAGGTGCGCTCCACCCGTGCGCCCGGCTCGGCCATTATCCGTCCCGTTTCCAGCACAGAGGCCGAGGTCGAATTGCTGGTCCCCGAAGAAGGTGTTTCGCCCGGTCAGGCCTGCGTTTTCTACGACGAGCACAGCTCGCGCATCTTCGGCGGCGGCTGGATCTGGCGCGGGTATTGAGCTGTCAGCAAAAACATCACTCTTCAAAAAACGTGATTTTGAAAATCGCCGTCTTTCAGGCTAGGCTTTAAGTTCATTTTATCCAATCGCGGAGCCTCACCTATGTTTGCAAAGATTATCTCAATTTCCACTGCTGCGGCGCTTGCCGCGACCGTCGCAATCGCCGGGGGGCATGGATCGCCCGAAGATCAGGCTGTTGGCGCGCGTCAGGCGCAGATGTCTCTGATCTCCTACAAGCTTGGACCGCTTGGGGCGATGGCCAAAGGCGAGATGGACTATGATGCGGCATTGGCCTCGGAACTTGGCACCGATATCAAGAACTTGGCTGGCTTGCAGATGGGTATGTGGCTTGAAGGCACAGATAACACCGCGCATCCGACAACGCGTGCCGCGCCTGCGATTTGGCAAGACTATGCAGGGTTTGAAGAGGACATGGCAGACCTGATGAAGGCCGGTGCCGCGATTGAGGCCAGCACGGACCTTGAGGGTCTGAAAGCTGCGGTTGGCATGGCGGGTGCGTCATGTGGTGCCTGTCACAAGGCCTATCGCGGTCCACGCCGTTAACATGTTACGCTGCGCGGCGCGGGAATTTCACGCGCGCCGCCGCCCACCTTCCCTGACATAACGGAGTTGGCGATGCGCCTTCTAGTACTGCTGTTTTTGTTTGTTGCCTCGGGGTTCGGGGTCTATTGGCTGGCGACTGCGCCTGAAACAGTGGACACCGCACAAACCACGGCACTGCCCGCTGATCCCGAACGTGGGGAGGTTGTATTCAATGCTGCGGGTTGCGCGTCTTGTCACAAGGCCAAAGACGCGGAGGGTGACGCGCGGTTGGTTCTTACCGGCGGGCAGAAATTCCCCTCCCCGTTTGGGAATTTTACGGCACCGAATATCTCAAGCGATCCGGATCATGGGATCGGCGGCTGGACGCAAGACCAATTCGTCAACGCCGTGATCAAAGGCGTCAGCCCTCAGGGCGCGCATTACTTCCCCGCCTTCCCCTATTCCAGCTACAACAAGATGACGCTGGAAGATGCCGCCGCTTTGTGGAGCTATATGCAAACCCTGCCCGCAGACGCCACGCCGTCCGCCCCCCATGAAGTTGGCTTCCCCTTCAATATCCGGCGCAATCTTGGCGGCTGGAAATTACTTTTCCTGAAGGATGACTTCTACTTGCAAGACGCCGCTGATCCTGTGCTTGCGCGTGGTCGCTATCTGGTCGAAGCCCTCGGCCATTGCGCCGAGTGCCATACCGAGCGCAACGCTCTGGGCGGGCTGAACCACGCCAGATGGATGGGTGGCGCGCCAGATCCGTCCGGCAAGGGACGTGTCCCGGCAATTGATCCCGGCAGCTTGTTCTGGGACGAAGCTGAGATCGCGGAGTATCTCAGTTCCGGCTTCACGCCCGAATTTGATACGGCTGGCGGGCATATGGTGGATGTGATTGAGAACACCGCGAAGTTGACAGACGAAGATCGCGCCGCAATCGCGGCCTATCTGAAAGCCATCCCCGAGGTCGCGCGCCCGGTCCCTGAGGGCTGAAACATATGTTTCGTTTTGCGTAAGATTGCCTTCATCTGGCAATACCGGGTCAGCTGTGGCAGGTTTGGCACGTGACCAAAGTTCTGGCAGATCTCCCTCCGAAATATGACCTGGCGGCCCCGCGTTGGGCCGACAAGATGCGCACATTGGGCTATTACGATGGGTATCTGGGGTTTCTGTCGGCGCCCTCAAACAAGGTAGGTCAGGCCGCGCATGTGCTTGATATCGGCGCGGGAACCGCGGCCTTTGCAGATGCCTGGGTCGCAGTGAATGGGCCCCCACAAGAGCGTTTGACGCTGCTTGATCCAAGTGCCGGGATGCTGGCGCGGGGCAAAGCCGCTTTGAACGCGCGCGGAGTTGAGCCGGTGCTGGCGCAGGCGCTTCTGGGCGAGATTACCCTGCCCCAAGCCGATATCGTCCTGGCTGCCCATGTGATCGAGCATTGTCCCGATCCGCTTGCCGCGCTGCGCGATATGCACGCGCTGACCAGTCCGGGCGGCAAACTGCACCTGGTCGTCTCCAAACCCCATTGGTGCAACGCGATTATCTGGCTGCAATGGCGCCACCGCACGTTTGGGAAGGATGAAATCCTCGGCTTGCTGGAAGACGCCGGTTTCGAGGTCCAAAGCACCTATTCCTTCCCCTCCGGCCCGCCGTCCCGGACAAGCCGTGGGATCGTTGCGGTGCGGGTTGCGTAGAGAAAATGCGGATAGGCCGTTATGTGTGTGGGTTTTTAAGTGAACGGCAGCTAAGAGCCCATAGTAGACGTCGATTAAGTGAGCAACTCGACGTCTCGATGTTTGCGAATATGTCTGAGCCACGAAGCTTTGAGACTACTAAACCTTGCAGAATACCGCTATTCAGGAACCCTACCGATGGATCAGAATGTCTGCATCTAAACTCATTACGAAAGGCTGAAAATGAACCCCTACCAGACACTCCTAAGAGGTCTCCGCAAAAGTGTATCGGGGGCAGGAATTAGGTTTACGTATTCAGCTGACGGATTTGGTATTCGCAAGAAGTTTGTACCCTTTTTGGAAGATCCTGAATTCGAACGTGCTTGGCAGCGCACATTGGAGGCTAATGAGGGATTGTGGGAAAGCGGGCCTCTTCCAGATATTAGATGGCGGTGTCATACGTGCATATGGGCCGCTAGAAATTGTCTGAGGCTGGACGGGGACTTTGCAGAATTTGGGGTAAATACCGGTGTATTGTCGTCAATGGTGTTGCAAACAACGCCGACAAACACATCGGGAAAGAAATTCTACCTTTTCGATACTTTCTCCGGGATACCTGAGGATACTGCGACGAAAGCCGAAAAAGCGCACGTCGTGAAAATGAACCGAACGTTGTATTCGCACGACGGCTTGGAAGTCGCAAAACGTGTTTTTTCGCCGTTTGATTCAGTGAAATTTGTGGTCGGTCGCCTACCAGAAACAATTGCGACGTCAGGAGTCGACCGGCTATCTTACGTCTCGATTGATCTGAATTCCGTGGAGGCGGAAATGGCGGTGGCCAATGAAATTTGGGACAAGATCGTGCCAGGCGGGATTATTGTTTTGGACGATTATGGATTTGGCGGTCACGAGGAACAGCGCCGAGCCTGGGACGCATTTGCATCTGACAATGGGCGGGCGGTCATGGCTATACCGACCGGGCAAGGTATGCTGATGCGATAGCGGTCGTTGATTGATATTTCGTCAATGTCGGCTTTGTCCCGCAGAGCCGACCTTACCCCCCTACCCGCTCAGCTTCCACGCCCCCTGCTCTAATGGGATAAACGCCTCGACGGCGGCGGTGGCGATGACGTGGGTTTGGTCGTTCTCGGCGTCCACGACGTTCAGCCCGCCTTGAACGCCCGTTACTGTCGCACGACCGCGAGGCAATTCGGCTTCCAACGCAGCGATATCCAGCTTGTCTGGCTCCTGCACCGCGATCGTCACCTGCACGCGCATTTCAGAGTGGTTGATGCCAAGCGATTTGAACATCACGAGCGAGGAATGGTGCAGCGCGTCCTGAATCGCGCGTTTGGCGGCCTTGGTGTAGTCCATGCCGTAAAGGTCATTGCCGGTGCCCATTTCAAGGATAATGCGGTGCTCCATCACGCGGCCTCCATATCGAAGGACACCACAACGGCGGCGTTGGCGATTACGGTCACACCGGAGCCGTCGGGTTTCGGTACATCCAGACCGCCTTTGACCACTTTGATCACAGGCGCGCCGTAGGGGAAGATATCCAGCAGCTTGGCGGGATCGACCTGATCAGGCTCCTGCACGCCGATCTCCACATCGATCAGCATCGCGGATTTCGGGAAGCCAAAGGCATCAGCAATCGAGACAGAGTTATGCCACAGCGCGTCTTTGATGGCGCGGGCGGCAGCTTCGGTATAGTCGCGGCGCCTGAGCGAGGTGCCCATCCCGAACTCATGGATCATACGTGTCTTGGCCAATGCTTAACTCTCCTTCTCTGCGTCAT
>CAYGQQ010000045.1:0-25542 GCA_964352105.1 uncultured Rhodobacterales bacterium
ATCGCTGCAATAACGATGCCCGTGATCCAGCCCGGATAGTCACCCGTGATGGAGCTGATCTGCGCATGTGCCTGATTGGCCTGGAACATGTTGCCGCCGCCCAAGGCACCCAGAATACAAAAGACCGAGAACAAAACCGCAAGGATTTTGCCACCGGGCAGCCCGAGCTCGTTAAAGCCTTTGGAGATGTAATACATCGGGCCACCGGAAACCGTACCGTCTTCATATTCATTTCGGTATTTCACGCCGAGCGTACATTCGGTGAATTTCGACGCCATGCCCAGAAGACCCGCAAGGATCATCCAGAACGTGGCACCCGGTCCACCGATTCCGACAGCCACGGCAACACCCGCAATATTCCCAAGCCCAACCGTGCCCGAAAGCGCTGTTGCTAGGGCTTGGAAATGACTGACCTCACCGGCGTCATTGGGGTCCGAATAGTCGCCTTTAACAAGCTGGATCGAATGCTTGAAAAACCGAAACTGAACAAACCCGAAATACAGGGTGAAAATTGATGCGGCGACAACCAGCCACATCACGATCCAGGGAAAACTGGTCCCCGGAAACGGCGCAAAGATCAGGCTTACAAACGGACCTGTCAGGTTCGCAAAGGCCTCGTTGACCTTGGCGTCGATGCCCATCGCTTCTTGCGCGGCAAGCGGGCCTGTCAGCATCGCAGCAGCAACGCTGGTCAGCCAGAATTGAGATTGATTTTTCATGATATCCCCCTAACCCACGACCGTAACTGGCACGTCAGCATGCATGACAAGGTTTTGCGTTGAGCTGCCGAAGATCCGCTTCGCGAACCCGCTGGAAGAAGCCCGTCCAACGATGATTTGCGATCCGCCATGTTCCACAGTCAGTGCGTTCAGCGTCTCGGCCACGTCACCATGGCGCACGATGCCCGTCGCTGAAAAACCAGCTTCGGTCAAAGCGGTCACGGCGGGATTAACGATCCGCGTCGTGGCCAGCTCGATCTCTTCTTCACGGCGCTTGTGGCGCTGTTCATTTTCTTCTGGTGTCTGGAAAGTAAAAGGCGACCATTCAATTACATAGACGGCAAGCAACTCACACGCTTCCATCCGCGAGGCGAGATCTTTGGCAAACGCTAACGCGCGTTCCCCTGTATCCGTCCCGTCAAGTCCAATGACGATCTTTGTTGTCATCTTGTCCTCCGTTTTCAATTTGTTTTTTTAAGATTTGGAGGGCGTATACCCCCGGTAATAGGACGATCATACCCGAAAACCGGTCTATAAGCGCCCATTGATCAGTAGTAGTGATTTTCACTAGCGTTTGCGCATTAATTGGCGCTAAATTTAGGGAGAATTGGAGAATTGCAGCCTGAATTTAGGAATATTCACCATTGAGCAGAGACTTGGATAGGATAGATCGCCGGATCTTGGAGGAGCTGGAGGCCAATGGACGCCTGTCGATTGTCGATCTAGCCGCGCGGGTAAACCTCACCAACACGCCTTGTTCCGAGCGTGTCCGGCGGCTGGAACGCACTGGATATATCAGCGGATATCGGGCCAGTCTCGACATGGCAAAACTGGGCTATGGGCACCTGACAATCGTGCAGGTATCGCTTTCAGCCACCGGTGGAGACAACGCGCTCGATAATTTCAACAAAGCGGTTCGAAACGTCAGGGAGGTTGAAAGCTGCGTCATGGTTGCGGGGTCGTTCGACTACCTCTTGACCGTCCGAACCCGCGATATGGCCCATTTCCGAAGTGTCGTGGGCGATGTCATCAATAACCTGCCGGGCATCATGCACACCACGTCTTTTGCCGTCATGGAAGTGGTTAAAGACCGTCAGGATCTTCGCGGCTTGGACAAATAGGGCCTGCTAGCGCAGCATGTTCAAGATACGCAGCGACGCGTAGCCATCCGGCACGATACCTTTGGAGCGTTGGAATGCCCGGACAGACTCGATCGTCAGTGGCCCGATTTTCCCGTCCGCTTTGGTTGGAAAACCCGCGCGGGTCAAAAGGCGCTGCATCTCTTTACGCTCCGCAAATTTCAATGCGCGGTCGCCGCGCGGCCAATTGGCTTTGATCGCCGGACCACCTTTCAGCCGATCAGACAGATGCCCGACCCCAATGACATAGGCATCAGCTGTATTGTACCGCTCGATCACTGCGAAATTCTTGAAGATCATGAAAGCAGCGCCATTGGCACCCGCTGGCAATAGAATAGAGGCAGACCCGTAGTTGCGCACGGGACCATTGACGCCCTGCACCCCAAGCGCCGCCCATTGTCCGGGAGATTTCTGAATTTTTCGGCTGGCTAGCGCATAGTTAAAATTCTGCGGAAGATGAACTTCGACGCCCCATGGCTGGTTCTTGACCCAGCCAAACCGCGCCAGATACGCCGCCGTAGAGGCCAAGGCGTCCGTAGGATCATCGCTCCAGATATCGCGCTTGCCGTCGCCGGTGAAATCCACCGCATAGGCCAGATAAGAGGTCGGGATAAACTGCGTATGACCCATAGCACCGGCCCAACTGCCGGTCATACTGCGGGGTGCCACATCACCCGCCTGAATGATCTTCAACGCCGCGATCAACTGCGCCTCAAAGAACTTCCCGCGCCGCCCCTCAAAGGCCAGCGTCGCCAGTGATCCGATCAGATCCTTGCTGCCGCGCACAGCTCCATAAGCGCTTTCCAGACCCCAAACGGCGGTCACAACTTCCTTGTCGACACCGTATTTTGCCTCGATCCGCTCCAGCGTGCGCTGGTTTTCTCGTAATGCAGCCTTGCCGTTCTTGACCCGACTGGGGCTGACAGCACTGTCCAGATAATCCCAAAGCGTCTTGGTAAATTCGGACTGGTTCCTGTCCCGCTCGATCACGTCTGGGTCGAACTGAACACCGCGAAACGCGCGATCAAAGGTCCCAGCGGAAATCCCCTGGCGTAAGGCTCGCGGGCGGAAGCCATCTACCCAGCGATCAAACCGCGCATTACTGGCCACGAGCACCGGCGTGTCTTCTGGCCGCTCAGCGCGCGGTTGCGGTCGTTTTGACTGCTCCAGAACCGAATTGATAACCGGCGCGGGGCGCAACACAGGCCTGATAGAGGCCTCCAACGCGAATGCTGCCGTCCCTCCGAACAGGAAAGAAACGGATAGAATAAGGGCCAGAAAACCCGGTTTTTTATGTGTCATGCCTGAATGCCTTTCGCCGACTGATGCCGATCTTGAGACTCAGTATACCCCAGGCAGGACCGCTTCGAAAGCGCGGCAATTGGCCCATGGGCTTAGTTCCGCTTGCGTGATGCTTTCTTCTTCAGGTTTGAGCCGCGTTTGCGGGCCGCGGATTGCTTGCGCCCCTTGCCCGACGACTTGCGTGCAAAACCCGACCGACGCGGCAGGGCGTTACCGTCCAGCTCCAGAAGCTCAAGCATCAGCCCGCCCGTCATCGGCGTGGCTTCCGCCAGTCGCACAAGCGCGCGCTGACCCAGCCCAATGACCAGCCCAGTGCTGTCACCGGTCAATGTCTGCGCATCACGGTTATGGACAAAATATTCCCGACCGATGGAGCTGATGGGGATCAGACCATCCGCTCCGGTCTCATCCAACTTCACGAACGCCCCGAAACGCGCGATACCAGAAATACGCCCCTCTAGTTCTGTACCCACGCGGTCGGCAAGATAGGCTGCCAGATACCTGTCGGTCGTATCCCGCTCCGCCATCATCGAGCGGCGCTCAGTTTGCGAGATTAGCTCCCCGGTTTCTTTCAGCCGATCCGCTTCCTCAGAAGATAAGCCGTCCTCTCCCCAGCCATAGGCCGCGATCAAGCCGCGATGCACGACCAGATCAGCGTAGCGCCGAATGGGAGATGTGAAATGCGCATAGTTTTGCAAAGCCAGGCCAAAATGCCCGAAATTCTCCGGCCCATAGTAAGCCTGTGTCATGGAGCGCAGCGCAGAGATGTTCATCAACTCCGCATGTTCCGTCTCAGCCGCTTGTGTGAGCAACCGGTTCAAATGCGCGGTCTTGAGGACCTGTCCCTTTGCCATGGTGAACCCGCTGGCTTGGGCAATTTCCCGCAGGGCATCCAGCTTCTCCGGTCCCGGTTCTTCATGCACCCGAAACAGAAGCGGCATCTTCTTTTTGATCAGGGTTTCGGCGGCGCAGACATTTGCCAGCACCATGAATTCCTCGATCAACTTATGGGCGTCCAATCGGTCCCGGAACGCAATAGATGTCACCTGACCTTCCGGGCTGAGCGAGATTTGCCGCTCCGGCAGGTTCAGCTCCAACGGCGCGCGGCGCGCGCGTGCTTTCGCCAGCGCCGCGTATGCTTGATAAAGCGGCGCTATGACCGGCGCGACAAAGGGTGCGGTTTTGTCATTGGGCGCGCCGTCTTGGGCCGCCTGAACCTCCTGATAATTCAGCGAGGCATGGCTGCGCATCAAACCGCGGTGAAATTCATGACGCAGCTTCTTGCCAGATGCATCCAGAACGATCTGTACCGCCAGACAGGCCCGCTCCACCCCTTCATGGAGAGAGCACAGATCGCCCGACAAAGCATCGGGCAGCATCGGCACGACACGGTCTGGGAAGTAGGTGGAATTGCCGCGCTTTCGGGCTTCCCTGTCCAAAGCAGAGCCGGGCGGCACGTAATGCGCCACATCGGCGATTGCGACCCAAAGGATGAAACCGCCGGGGTTCTGCGTGTCCTCATCCAGCGCTACGTAACAAGCATCATCATGGTCGCGCGCATCGGCAGGATCAATGGTCACAAGCGGCAGGTCTCGCAAATCGGTGCGTTTGCCCAGTGAAACCGGCTCCGCCGCTTCAGCGGCAGTGACGACATCCTCGGGAAACGCGTCAGGAATACCGTGCTGGTGGATTGCGATTAGCGACACCGAACGCGCGGCACTGGGATCGCCCAGCCGCGCCGTGATCCGCGCTTGCGGCAATCCCATCCGGGACTTGGGGCCGGATTGCTCCGCCTCGACCAACTCCCCGTCTTTGGCCCCGGAAACGGCACCGGGCGGCACGCGCCATTCCTTGTCAGCGCCCTTGTCGATGGGCGTAATGCGCCCGCCCTCTGCGGTCGATTTGAAAATGCCAAGGATTCTGTCCGGGCTGGTCCCGATGCGCCGGATTACCCGCGCCTCATAGGCGTGATCTTCGCCGGAAACCTTGCTGAGCCGCCCCAGGATGCGGTCCCCCTCGCCCAGCGCACCGTCTTTCTTGGAACTGACCAGCAGGATTTTCGGCGCAGGGCCTTCACCATCCCATTCGACCGGCTCAAGATACTGATCGCCGTCGCTGTTCGCAGCCATCACACGCAACACAGACACCGGCGGCAACCCATCCGCGTCGCGATAGCTGCGCTTGCGTTTGGTCAGATGCCCCTCGGCCTCAAGCTCTTTCAGGATACGTTTCAGGTCTATTCGCGCCGCACCCTTAATCCCGAATGCTTTCGCGATATCGCGCTTGGCACCCTGTGTCGGATGCTCGGTGATCCAATCAAGGACCTCTGCTTTGGTAGGTAATTTCTTCATAGGCCCCGCCTATCACGGGCGATGCGCGCCGTCATGCGCTGTCTTCCAAAGCGACCAGATCGTCGCGCGTGTCCACATCCTGCAAATGATCGATCATCCCGGCGCGCCCTGAAACGGTCGCAACGCTATCTTCAAGTGCATGCTCGGTAGACCACCGGACGCCGGACAGAAATCCCGTTGCTTTCGCCGTGCGGCCCCTTACGCCGACCAGCCAATAGCCGCCATCAGGGGCGGGTCCAAAAACCGCATCCTCGCGACAAAGCGCTTGGAAGCCTTGCCAGATCTTAGCGCGGTTGACGCCGGGAATATCACTGCCGATCAGACAAACCGGACCGGGACCAAAACCGCGCAATAGCCGCGCCATACGTTGGCCAAGGTCCCCGCGCCCCTGCGGTGTGCGCGCAATTTCACCTGGCCAAACCCGGCTCCGCGCTGAGATGTCAGGCGAAACCGCAAGCACCGTTTCCCATCTTGGATCCGACACCCGTCGCAAAAGCCCCGCCACTTGATGTCTGTACCACCACGCAGCCCGCGTCATGCCGATGTCGCGCCCAAGGCGCGTCTTGACCCGCCCCGCGCGCGGCTCTTTCACCATCACGATCAGCCTGCGCTGCATCTCAGGCAAAATACCCGTCAAGAATCTTGCGGTAGATCGTCTTGAGCTGTTCGATCTGGGCGACCTCTACCTGCTCATCAACCTGGTGCATGGTTTTGCCGACAAGGCCAAATTCCACCACCGGACAATGGGCTTGGACAAAACGCGCATCGGACGTGCCGCCGCTTGTGGACAAAACCGGCACGACCCCTGTTTCAGCCTCGACGGTCCTGGCGACAAGCTCTGACAGCGGGCCCGGTTGCGTTATGAAGCTTTCGCCAGAAACCTTCACATCCATACCAATTTCGACGCCAGTCGACTTCGCAACCCTCTTCGCCTCTTGCGTCAACCACGTGGTCAACTCCGCAGCGCTATGGGCATCATTGAACCGAATATTCACAGTCGCCCGGCATTGCGCGGGGATCACGTTATTGGCGGGGTTGCCTGTGTCGATTGTGGTCACGGCCAGCGTTGACGGATCAAAATGCTCCGTCCCTTGGTCAAGCACAAGACCCGCCAAATCAGACATCAGCATCGCCATCGCCGGCACCGGGTTTTTTGCGCGGTGAGGATAGGCAGAATGACCCTGCACGCCTGTCGCCGTGAAATAGGCGGTCATCGAGCCGCGCCGACCGATCTTCATCATCTCGCCCATTTCATTGGGGCAGGTTGGCTCCCCCACAAGACACACGCTCATCGCTTCGCCCTCGGCTTGCATCCAGTCAAGAAGCGCTATTGTCCCATCCTGAGCGTCGCCCTCCTCGTCCCCGGTAATCGCGATGATTACCGCGCCATCTGGCGGAGCATTGGTTACCAGATCGATCGCAGCAGCAACAAAAGCCGCAACACCTGATTTCATGTCACATGCGCCGCGTCCATAAAGGACGCCATCGCGAATTTCGGCAGAAAAGGGGTCGGAGGTCCACGCATCCGCGTCGCCCACAGGCACAACATCGGTGTGCCCATTGAAGCCAAAACTGCGAGGATGACCCTTTGCGCCCCAGCGCGCGAACAGGTTGGAAATGCCCTTACGGTCGACGCGCGTGCACGCGAAACCGGCGGCCTCCAATCGCGATTGCAGCAACTCCAAAGCGCCAGCTTCCTGCGGCGTAACCGAGGCGCAACGGACTAGCTCTGCCGTCAGGTCGACCGGATTTGTTAACGAATTCATCCTCAATCCTTAATATTTGGCCCCGCCAAATGTCTCTGTGTGGCACTAAATATGCGACTCATAGGCAACATTAGGCACATATTCTGGTCATTATTTCACGCTCTGGATCTATTTAATCCTTTCAAACTCAAAGAGAAACGGGCAATCTACGCGTCAAAGATGGGTCCGAGTAGAAGGCGCAGAAAGCGCTACCCTGTCATGGTAACAAAAGTTAATTTTTTCATCAGTTTAGCCATTGCAGTCAGGAAACCCGTCACTGGAGGCGGAATGGGAAACGTGGGGCATTGCACCAGATTATATCTGGTGCATGAGAACAAAAAGTCTGGGGGGACTTTCTAGATGGCGGCTCTGCGTCACATTTCTGCGCATTTAGCGGGTTTTTTCGGCGTTTATGCCACAAAAACTTCACAGATTTACCTTTCCGATTTCACCTTACGACTACTTTTCCTCTTTAGACCCTTATTTGCGCGAGTGCGCAGTGCGTTAAAGGGTTACTGAGAAGATGAAACGAGTACTTTCAGTTTATGGAATAGAGTCGTCCGGCTCCGTCTCCTACGAAGTTGATGCAGCGATGAAGCGAAGCGCAAATGGCGTTGACGTTGTCTTTGGACAAACCGCTCCCGATTTTGCGAATGAACCCCTTGCGCCCAACCCGCCCGCTCATACCGGCCTGCACGGTGAAACACTGGTTTCAACGCCTCATGGCCGTGTCGCGATCGGTGACATCTCGGCAGGTGATCAGGTTATTGACGCCGACGGCAATACCGCAACCGTCCACTGTGTCGCAACGCGGCCTGCTGACAAAACGGCTCTGACATTGCGCGCACCCTATTTCGGTCTGGATCAGGATCTTACGATTGGCCTGTCTCACGGGATCAAGATCACGTCCGAAATTGCAGAAGACATGTTCGGTGAAGCCACCGTAATTGTCCCGGCCTGGGCGCTGAAAGACGACATCAAAGTGCGCCATGCGGAATTGGCACCCTCGGACCTGCTTTACAGCCTGCATCTGGCCAGCGGTACGCAGCTGTCACTTGGGTCGTGCAAAGTTGAAAGCAACGCGCTGCGCCTGCGTACGGACGCGAAGCTTCTCAATGACGCTGAAGCACGCAGCTTCGCGCTCGAGTGTAAAGAGATGCGGACCTAGGATTTGTCGTCGTAAAACGTCGTGGTCTGCGCGACGATAACGGAATTCTCCGACAAGGCCCTGTCCATCAGTTCGCGCTCATCCTCAGAAATGTCATGGCCCTCGGCCAACCGCTCCTCTAGCGTGCCGTAGCCTGTGACATCCAACGGAGCGAGGTCGGCACGTTTCAACAGCGCCACCGTTTCACGCACCGCCTCCGCCTCATCAACACCGCTGGAAAAACACATCAATGCGGCCCCGGACGCCTCATCAGGCAATCCGTCACCGTCCTTGCGGCCTACTTCCACCAGCAATGTAAAAACCTTCTGGCGAGAGGGTTTTTTCTCAGTCACGCAACAACTCGTTGATACCGGTTTTTGAGCGTGTCCGCTCGTCCACACGCTTCACAATGACCGCACAATACAGGTTCACGCCGTTCTTGGACGGCATCGAGCCTGCAACAACCACCGAATAGGGCGGCACTTCGCCATACATCACCGCGCCCGTGTCGCGATCAACGATCTTTGTGGATTGGCCGATGAAAACGCCCATCCCCAGCACGGAGCCTTCGCGCACGATACAGCCTTCGACGACCTCGGACCGGGCACCGATGAAGCAATTGTCTTCGATGATGGTCGGACCCGCTTGCATCGGCTCCAGAACGCCTCCGATGCCGACACCGCCAGACAAGTGTACGTTCTTGCCAATCTGTGCGCAGGACCCAACTGTTGCCCAAGTGTCCACCATGGTGCCTTCATCGACATATGCGCCGAGATTCACAAACGACGGCATCAAAACCACACCGGGTGCGATAAAAGCGGACTTTCTGACAATGCAGTTCGGAACCGCTCGAAACCCGGCCGTCTTCCACTGCGCGTCATCCCAGCCTTTGAACTTGCTGTCGACCTTGTCCCACCAGCCAGCGCCTTGTGGACCACCAACATGCTGTTCCATGTCTTTGATACGGAAGCCCAGAAGCACCGCCTTCTTGGCCCACTGGTTCACATGCCAGCTGCCATCGCCCTGCTTTTCCGCAACCCGCAAAGCACCACTGTCCAGCGCGTTCAGTGTATCTTCGATAGCATCGCGCATCTCACCTGTGGTCGCGGGCGTAATCGTGTCACGAGCCTCCCAAGCGGCCTCGATCGCGGTCTCTAGCTGTGCGTTGGACATGGAGCATACTTCCTTTAAACGTGTCTGGCTTACGGTTGGAGGTGGCTATAGCATAACCCAAAGCAGACGCAATAATAGCAAGGCCCGTGCAGATGAAAGATGACAACCGCAAACACCCGATGCGCTATTCGCGTCAGGATATCGAAGAAGTAAAACAAGTCCCCGACACGCCGCAAACCCGCTCACCCGCCTATGCGCTGGCCTTCGCGGATGAGGCGTTCTTGTGCCGGGACGAGCTGCGCCCGATCAGGCTGCAACTGGAACTTCTGAAGCCTGAAATGTTGATGGACGAAGCGGGCATCGAAAGCACGATTGTACTGTTTGGCGGAGCCCGCATCCCGGAGCCTGCAAAGAAGGACACCGCACGCACCGAAACGCTGGCGGACCTGTCGAAGTATTACGAAGAGGCGCGACGGTTCTCCAAAATGATGACGGAACGGTCTGATGGTCGCAACGACGTGATTGTCACCGGTGGCGGTCCCGGCGTGATGGAGGCCGGAAATCGCGGTGCGATGGAAGCAGGCGGCAAATCCATTGGCCTCAACATCGTGCTGCCCCACGAGCAGGCCCCGAACGAATATGTCACGCCAGAGCTGTGCTTCAACTTCCATTACTTCGCGATCCGCAAGATGCATTTCCTGATGCGGGCCAAGGCGGTTGCCGTATTCCCGGGCGGCTTCGGCACCCTGGACGAGCTGTTCGAATCCCTGACCCTGATCCAGACCGGACGCATGAAACCTGTGCCGTTCCTGCTGTTCGGGGAAGCGTTCTGGCGCAAGATCCTGAATTGGGAGGCCTTGGCGGATGCGGGCACGATCTCTGCCGATGATGTGAACTTGTTCAAGTTCGTCGAAACCGCCGAGGAGGCGATGGACGCCATCGACAACTGGGAGGGCTAAGGCACCAATCTGTATTCGACAATTTCCGTTTTCTGAAACACGCGGAAATTGTCGTCTGACACCATCGTGGCGCGGATATTTCCGGCCTCGTTTTGCCAGATCGAGATGCCTTCAAGATTGTCATGGGTCCCCGGCGCGGTGTTGAGCAGGATCAACTCATTGGTGAGCGCGTCCTCGGTGACATCAAAGCTGCGGACCCGCGACGAAAACCCGCTGAGCCCGTGAAATTTGCGTTCCAAAACATAAAACCTGCCGTCTGGTCCAAAATCAGACCCGACAGGCAACATCCCGTCGCTGCGGGTCAAAGACAGTTTTTGGTCCCAAACACCGTCGCGATGCCGCCAAATGGGGAAGGGCCGGTTCAGATCACCGGACCGCTCCGGCATCGTGTAAAGCGCACCGTCTGCGTCAATGGCCAAGGACTCCATGGAGGAGTTCCGTTGGAAATTCAGAAATGCCGGGTCTTGCAATTTCTCTACCGCTGCTGCGAACGGATCGGTATAGCGAAAGATATAGTGAACACCCTCAAGCGACACAAAAAGCGTTCCGTCGCTAGCCAGCGCCATACCTTCCGTATCTGTCTCAAACCGCGCGAGCGCTTCACCGTCGAGCCGTTTCAGATCGCGCACAATGATGTTGGAGACCCCGCGCAGCACGCCACCCTCATCCCGCAAGAACTCCCCCTGAAACAGCTTGCCCGCATCTGAGGCCGTATAGAATGCATTTCCATCCGCGCTGACCTCGATGGAGGATAGACCACCGAACCAATCGGGCGGCTCTGACCAGTCAAGCGCGCGCACCAGTTCAAGCGTCTGGGCAGAGACCTGCGACAGCGAACTCAGGACAAGTAAACACGCGAAAATCAGTTTGATGCCAGGACCCCCCGACAAGCCTTTGGAAGATCCGCCATGACATATTCGCGCCGTTTCTTCGGCGCAGGCGCATTGGGATCAGGGAGAGGAGGGTTGAGGATGTTGCGCACCCATTCGCGCGCATCGGCACAACCGTCACCCGCAGGCGGGAGGGCCTGATTTTCACAGCCCGGTGACCCCTTTGGACAGCTCAAACGCACATGGAAATGATAGTGATGCCCCCACCATGGGCGGATCTTGCGCAGCCACGCCCTGTCACCTTTTTCCGCTTCACACATCGCGACTTTCGCGCCAGGGAAGATGAAAATCCGCGCAACACGTTTGTCCTTGGCCGCCGCTTTCACAACCTCCATATGCGTCTTTGTCCAGTCTTTGTTCACATAAGCCCCGCCCGCCCGGCGCATCGAAATCGCCGACAGGTTTTCGCGAGCGGTTCGGCTAAGGTTCAGATCGCGCACAGGATAGAGCCAGATATCTGCATCCAACCCGATCTGATGCGACCGGTGCCCCGTCAACATGGGACCCCCACGCGGTTGCGACATGTCACCGACATAGATACCGGCCCATCCCGCTTTCTGAGCATTTCGCCCAAGGTCCTGCACGAAATCCACCAATTCAGGGTGGCCCCAATTGCGGTTGCGCGACAGCCGCATCGCCTGCCAGCTTGGACCGCTTTCGGCCAGCTGCTCCAACCCCGCGGCGCAGCCTTTCGCGTAGCTGCCATGCGCTTTGGCACGTTGGGAGGATCCGTCGTCCATCCGGCCAAACAACTGCTTGGCCAAAGGCTCCGCCACGGCAGGGGCAGAAAGAACCGACATGCAAAGTGTGGTGATCAGTGCTAGGTGGATGCGTCCCATACGGCCTTATCCTCTCCTTCTGGTTTCACCCAGATTAACAGCAGGAGTGCGACAAGGAAAAGACCCAGAACCGGAGAAACGCCAATCCGTTGGCTTCCAGACAGAACTGTGGCCAAACTGATCAAAGCCGGTGCCAGAAAGGCGGTGGCCTTGCCCGCCAAAGCATAGATGCCAAACGCTTCAGTCATGCGGTTCGGATTTGCTTGCCTGACCAGCATCACGCGGGAGGCTGATTGCAGCACACCACCGGCAGATCCGATGATGGCACCGCAGACGTAAAATGCGATGTCGGGCAGGGTTGAGGTCTCAGGCACAGGAATGCCCAAAAGGGCCTCCCGAGAGATCGAGACAATGCCCAGCGCTGCAAAACACAGGAAAATCACGCTGGCGGTGATGACGGGTTTTGATCCAAATCGGCTATCCGCATACCCCCCGATAAAAGTGAATATCGCGCCAAACGTGATCGTCAGAATGCCAAAAATACCCACATCGACAACAGACCAGCCAAGCACCCCGTAAGCGTAAACACCTCCGATGGTGTACATGCCGCTCAATCCGTCACGGTAGAGCATCGACGAGCCTAGAAACGCCGCAAAACTCGGGCTGTCTGGCAGCTTTCTCAACGTGTTTTTCAGACCCTGCAAGCCTTCCCGCACTGTGCCACGCTGAACCGCGCTCCGCCGGTCCTGTTCGCTGCGGACCCATAAGAAAAACGGGATCATGAAGGCGATATACCAGATCGCGGTAAACGGCCCGACCGAGCGGGTGCCCTCGCGCATACTGGTATCAAGGCCGAAAATCGGCTCGATCCCGATCAAAGTGCGGCCTTGGTTATTCTCGGCCAGCAGGCACAGCATGATCACCAGCGCGACCAAACCTCCGATATATCCGATGGCAAAACCGTTGCCGGATATTCGGCCCAACTGATCTGGCCGGCCAAGTTCTGGCATAATCGCGTTGGTAAACGCCGTTGCAAACTCCATTCCGATCAAGCCAATGATGAAAAAACCAAGGATCAGCGTCGTATTGGACGCATCAGGGTAGGCAATCCAAAGGCTGCCTGAACCGACAACATAAAGCAGTGAGAACACATAGATATAGGGCATACGCCGCCCGGTGCTGTCCGCCACCGCCCCAAGGATCGGGGCGAGCAATGCGATGATAATCCCGGAAATTGTCAGCCCAAGTGTCCAGAAGCTTTGAGCATTGGCTTTAGCCAAGCCTTCCTCAACTCCTGAAGCTATCCCCTGGTTGGAGACGATTTCCGCAAAATAGGGTCCAAAAATAAAGGTCAGGAGAAGCGTATTGTACGGCTGGCTGGCCCAGTCGAACATCATCCACCCAAAAATTTTCTTCTTCTGTGTTTGTGCGTGCACGAGACTTCCCCAGACCGTGCGCAAATATTGACGCCAGCACGCCCCGAGGCAAGCTATTTCTTTTTATTGTCAGGCAAATAGTCACCTTCCGGTGGCCAAGGTCGCCGCCGCTCTGCCTCAATCCAGGCCTCAATCCAGCTCGGCATTTCGGGGGACGGCCCCTCAAACCCAAGCGATTTGGAAATCAATTCTGGCGCAACGATACCCGCGTTATCAACCAAAGCAATCCGGTATAGCACATGTGACGTAGCGTTATCCCGCACCCACATGCTTTGGTCCAAATAGAAAAACTTCTCATCCCAACAGATCAGCCGCGAGGTGATTGTGATGCGATCAAACGCGCGCACGCGGCGGCGATAGCGCACCGACGCGCCTGCCACCGTCAGCCCCCAGCCTTCCCGCCGCATCGCTGCTATAAGCCCGGTTCGCAGGGCCAATGGAATTCGGTTCAAATCATATAGCGAAAGTGTCCGCCCGTTGTTCAGCTCAAAATAGAAATCCAGATCCCAAGGCCAGCAGATATGGGTCGAAACATGGGTATCATAAGGGCCCAGTGGCGCGGCACGGCTGGCCCGAAACATCGACAGCGCCAGGCGGAAAAACGGATACATGCGGAAATTCCCTTTTGTTCGTGCGCAAATTAGTCCGCGCCTAAGCCTCCACAAGCACGACCCGACGTCACCATTCGCTTGCGAAACACAACCGTCCACATTACCTGTCTTGAAACGATTTTCTGCGGAGCGCGGCCCATGACCTCTATGTTTCAAATCTTGATGCTTGTCCTCGGCGTTGTCCGCTTCGTCATCTTCGCGCATTTCATCATGAGTTGGTTGATCAGCTTTCAGGTTCTTAACCTTCGCCAGCCAATCGTCGCGCAAATCTGGGACGGTTTGAGCCGCCTGCTGGAGCCGATCTACGCGCCTATTCGCCGTTTCCTGCCTAACATGGGTGGACTTGACCTCAGCCCGATTGTTGCCTTGCTGATCGTCTACGCGCTGGAAATCATTCTGCGCAACAACGCGGCTGCGTTCCTCTAACGCCGGGATAATCACGATGAAGCGGATTGCGATGTGGTCGGGGCCTCGAAACCTGTCCACGGCGATGATGTATTCCTTTGCCAGCAGGTCCGATTGCACGGCGGTGGATGAGCCGTTTTACGCAGCCTATCTCGCGCAGACGAATGAGCCTCATCCGATGCAGGATCAGATTCTATCCGCCCACGAAACGGACCCAGAAAAGATCGCACGGCAATGTGAGGCCCCGCAGGCGTGCACGCCGCTGCACTACCAAAAGCACATGTGCCATCACATGTTGCCAGATTTTCCAACCGACTGGGCCAAGGGGTGCACCAATATTTTTCTGATCCGCCATCCCGCGCGGGTCATCGCCAGCTACACCGCAAAGCGCGCGCAGGTGACACTGGCCGATTTGGGCTTGGTCCAACAGCTGGAGTTTTTTGACCAGTTCGGAGGGCTCGTGATCGACAGCGCGGATATCCGCGCCAACCCGGAACAGATGCTCCGGCTACTGTGTGACCGCATCGACATCCCCTTTGATCAGGCTATGCTGAAATGGAGCGTGGGGCCAAAAGCCTTTGACGGGATTTGGGCGTCGCATTGGTATGGGTCCGCCCACGCCTCAACGGGCTTTGCAGCAGCCGAAGGCCGATTGCCGGACCTCTCCGGCAGCGCATCTGAATTGTTGGAAAGCGCTTTACCGCTCTACCAGAAACTCCACGCCAAACGCTTGTTGGCTTAGCGGTTCTTCATCCGACGATCCCGCATCGCCAAGAGCCGCAAGCGCAGCGCGTTCAGCTTGATGAACCCGGCGGCATCCTTTTGATCATAAGCGCCTGCATCATCCTCAAACGTCACATGCTCTTCCGAATAAAGCGAGTAATCGGACCAACGCCCAACCGTCCGCGCAAGCCCTTTGTAAAGCTTCAAACGCACTGTGCCGGTCACATGTTCCTGGCTCTTGTCGATCAAGGCCTGCAGCATCTCCCGCTCGGGGCTGTACCAAAAACCGTTATAAATGATCTCGGCATATTGCGGCATCAACTGGTCTTTCAGATGCGCAGCGCCACGATCCAGCGTAATCGACTCGATCCCGCGATGGGCTTCCAATAGCAGCGAGCCCCCCGGCGTCTCATAGATGCCACGGGATTTCATGCCGACAAAGCGACCCTCTACCAGATCAAGACGGCCGCAGCCATGCTTGCCGCCAAGCGCGTTCAGCTTGGTTAGGATCTCTGCTGGTGACATCGCAACGCCGTTGATCGACACCGCATCACCTCGCTCGAAACCAATTTCAACGAATTCCGGTTCGTTCGGCGCATCCTCTGGGTGCACGGTCCGCTGGTAGACATAGTCCGGCGCGTCATCTGCCGGGTTTTCCAGAACCTTGCCCTCGGAAGACGTGTGCAACAGGTTCGCATCGACCGAGAACGGCGCTTCGCCGCGCTTGTCCTTGGCGATCGGGATCTGGTGCTCTTCGGCGAATTGCAAAAGCTTGGTCCTCGAAGACAACTCCCACTCCCGCCAAGGCGCAATCACATTGATATCGGGGTTCAGCGCATAGGCGGACAGCTCGAACCGAACCTGATCATTGCCCTTGCCTGTAGCCCCGTGGGCAACCGCATCCGCGCCGGTTTCTTCGGCAATCTCGATCAGGCGCTTTGAAATCAGCGGCCGGGCGATGGACGTCCCCAGAAGGTACAAGCCCTCATAGACCGCATTTGCACGAAACATCGGAAACACAAAATCGCGGACAAATTCTTCACGGACATCCTCGATAAAAATGTTTTCCGGCTTGATCCCCAGAAGCTCCGCTTTCTGACGCGCGGGCTCCAGTTCTTCACCCTGGCCCAGATCGGCTGTGAAGGTCACAACCTCACAGCCATATTCCGTTTGCAACCACTTCAAGATGATCGACGTATCCAGACCACCGGAATAGGCGAGAACAACTTTCTTGGGGGCAGGCATCGAAACTCTCCGAATATGTGTGAAAGACTTGCGGCGCGATACCGCGCTTGCCGCGTCAGCGCAAGGCCCAGCACTGGGCGCGGTTTTATTCAGCAATTGACGTCCGACCCGTTTTACCGCCTTAATCCGCGCTTATGTCTGACTTCACAAACGCCGCCATTGCGGCCACCCAGAAAATGCGCGCGCTCTTCGAGCCGACCCCGCTGCAGCGCAATGACTACCTGTCTGCCAAATATAACGCCGAGATTTTCCTGAAGCGCGAAGATCTGTCGCCGGTCCGCTCCTACAAGATCAGGGGCGCTTCAAACGCGATGGGAAAATCTTTGGCCGCCCGGCCAGAGCAAAGGAACTTTGTCTGCGCAAGCGCCGGAAATCACGCGCAAGGATTTGCCTATGCCTGTAGCCATTTCGGCGTGAAGGGCGAGGTCTTCATGCCAATCACGACGCCGCAACAGAAAATCGACAAAACCCGCGCCTTTGGCGGCGATAACCTCAAGATCCGACTGACGGGCGACTATTTCGACCAAACTCTGCAATCCGCACAGACCCATTGCGCTCAGATCGGTGCACATTTTCTAGCTCCTTTCGATGACCCCGATGTGATCGAAGGGCAATCCTCCGTCGCGGTAGAACTGCTGGATCAAATGCCCAATGCTCCGGATATCATTATCCTGCCCGTTGGCGGCGGCGGCCTGTCCGCTGGCATGACGACCTATTTCAAGGAGGTCGCGCCCGACACGCGGTTTCTCTATGTAGAGCCACAAGGCGGTGCCAGCCTGACGGCTGCTTTGCGCGAAGGTGCCCCCGTGACGCTGAACAGCATCGATTCTTTCGTGGATGGGGCCGCGGTTGCCAGAATTGGCGATCACACGTTTTCGGCTTTGAAATCCGTCGATCCAAGCGACGTTCTTCTGGCACCCGAAAACCGGATTTGTGAGACGATTATCGAGCTTTTGAATGTCGAAGGCATGGTTTTGGAGCCCGCCGGCGCGCTTTCGATTGATGTTCTGGACGATATTGCCGACCAGATTGTCGGCAAAACCGTTGTTTGCGTAACATCAGGCGGCAATTTCGATTTTGAACGCCTGCCCGAAGTAAAGGAACGCGCCCTCAGATACGCGGGGATCAAAAAGTATTTCATTCTCAGAATGCCACAGCGACCAGGTGCGCTGAAAGACTTCCTGAACCTTCTCAGTCCCGATGACGACATCGCCCGGTTCGAGTATCTGAAGAAATCCGCTCGTAATTTCGGCTCGGTCCTGATCGGGATCGAAACCAAAAAGGCCGAAGCGTTTGACAATCTGTTTGCCCGTATGGAAAACGCCGGGTTCGACTACCGCGACATCACAGATGACACCGTGTTGTCTGAGTTTCTGATCTAAGCAGTCAGACCTCCTCCATGAATTGGGCCTTGGACGCTTTGAAAATCTTTTGAAGGCCAGCCAGATCAGCCTCGGAGCTATTTTTCTCCGCAGTTTCGCAGGCTTGAAACAGTGTCTCGAAGCCAAGATTCGCAGCACTGCCTTTCAGCGCGTGCAATTCATCGCCAAGACTATCGAAACCGGCCGTGAGCAGCGTTTCAAAACTGGCTTCAACCTCACTCAGAAACAGCGTGACGACTTCGTGAAAATCCTCTTCCCCGAAATCGTCCTTCAGCTCCTTGATACGCTCCATATTCAACATGTCTCACCTCCGCAGGACTGCGCCCGAAGGTTGCCTGCAAACCCTAATAAACCGTCCACTTCGTCAGAAAATTTCATTGGCATTTTATTTTTCACAGGTTTTTAAGATTGCGCCGTCACAGATCGACTCATGAGAGATTTTCTGCCCAAGATCGTACCTGAAGAGGTCGAAGAAGACCCATTGGATCAGCCCGACCTGTTCGGTGCGGATCTGCTGGGCGAAGACGCCACCGATCCAAACGCGCCGCAAATGGTTCTGGTGGTCGATGACAGCCGCCTGCAACGCAAGCTTCTGACGACCTCTTTGAAGAAATGGGGATATGATGTGCTTGAGGCCAGCTCCGGTGCGGAAGGTTTGGCGCTGGTCAAGCAGCACAATATCTCCATGGTCATCAGCGACTGGATCATGCCGGGTATGAACGGTCCTGAATTTTGCCAGGAATTTCGCCGGCTCGACCGCCGCGAATACGGCTATTTCGTCCTGCTCACCAGCAAAAGCGACAGTCAGGAAGTGACCCAAGGTCTGAACTCCGGGGCAGATGATTTCCTGACCAAACCCGTCAGTTTCGGGGAGCTTAAAGCGAGGCTTCGCGCCGGTGAACGCATCGTCCGCATGCAATCGCAATTGGTCGAGAAAAACCGCGTCGTGAACCGTGCCTTTGACGAGATCAAATTGCTGTATGAAAGCCTCGACAAAGACCTTGAAGAGGCGCGAAAACTGCAACAATCTCTGGTGCGCGAAACCACCCTCAAACGTGACAGCGGGGAAGCCGCTTTCCTGCTTTTACCCAGCGGCCATGTCGGCGGCGACCTCGTCGGACATTTCCCGGTCGATGCCGACACAATCGGTTTATTCTCGCTGGATGTCTCTGGTCACGGCGTCAGCTCAGCGCTGATGACAGCGCGTCTGGCAGGTCATCTCAGCGGGCGAACCGCCGCTCAGAACATTGCCTTGCGTGAGGATCAGGACGGGGCATTCACCGCGCGCGATCCCGCGGAAACAGCCTTTCTTCTCAACGAGCTACTGTTGGAGGAATTCGACACCGATCTCTATTTCACTATGGCACTTTGCATTCTGAATTCGAAAACAGGCGAAGCGCAGATGGTGCAGGCAGGCCATCCCCACCCTTACCTGCAGCGCGCCAGCGAAGACCCGGAAATTCTTGGAACTGGCGGTATGCCAATCGGGCTGATTCCCGGCGCGGAGTTTGAAAGCTTCTCGCTTCAGCTCAAGCCGGGTGACCGGTTGATCCTTCATTCAGATGGCATCACGGAATGCGCAAACCCTGATGGGGAGCTTCTTGAAAATGAAGGGTTCCTGAGTTTCCTTTCCCAGAACCGCAAGATGCCCGCGCTGGAACTGCTAAACACGATCCCATCTTTGCTCAGCAGCTTTTCCAGGCGGGATGGGTTCGAAGATGACGTCTCCGCATTGATTTTCGACTATACCGGAAAACCCGCCTGACCGGTTACAGCCTGCCTGTCCACCAGTCTGCGACGAACCTGCGATCACCGGGATTGCCGAGCAATTCCATCGCACGTTCGGGATGCACCCAAACAGCGGTATGTTCTTCTTCCAGCGGCTCGGATCTGCGCAAAACGGGACGCGCCAGATAAATCGCGCACAGTTTTTCAGCCCACAGGTCATATTCTGGCATGAATACAAACCGTCGGAACGCACCTAACCTGAGCGGGTTTGAGATTGCCCAACCGGTTTCCTCAAGCACTTCGCGGTGCAAGGACGCGACCGGGGCTTCACCCGGATCAATGCCACCCCCCGGCAGTTGGAACTCAGGCTCCGGCCCCGCTTGAAACGTCAACAATAGCGCCCGACCATCCCACAAGATCGCATACGCACCCGGCCGCATTTTGTAGTTGATATCAGCTCGGACGGCCTCACCCTCTCGTCTGATCATCTTGCAACCCTGATCTGCATTCCACGCCTGCCCCTTGGGGATTCCATTGCTCCACCTATATAGACGCGATATGCCAATCCCAAGGCTTTAGGAAATACCATGACACTCGGACAAAAAATCGCGTGGGACGACACAGTCCTGCCGTTCCAACTTGACCTGCCAGATATCCGCGGGCGCATCGCGCGCCTGGACGGTGTCTTGGATCAGGTGCTTGAGCAACACAATTACCCGCCTGCTGTTGAAGCGATGGTGGCCGAAGCTGCGTTGCTGACAGCCCTGATCGGGCAAACGATCAAACTGCGTTGGAAGCTGTCCCTGCAAATTCGCGGCGATGGGCCACTGCGTCTCATCGCGACCGATTACTACGGCCCGACAGATGACGGCGAGCCCGCACGCATTCGTGCCTATGCAAGCTATGACAAGGACGCCCTCGATCCCACTGGCCCCGGTTTCGACCAGATCGGCAAAGGGTTCTTTGCGATCCTGATCGATCAAGGCAACGATATGACACCATATCAAGGGATCACGCCTTTGGCCGGTGGTAGCCTGTCGGCCTGTGCGGAAACCTATTTCGCGCAATCCGAGCAGCTGCCCACGCGATTTGCGTTGACCTATGGCCAAAGCTCTGAGCCGGGCGTGTCTGAAAGCTGGCGTGCGGGCGGGATCATGTTGCAACATATGCCAAAGGCGTCTCCGCTGATGGCAAATGATGGAGCGAGCGGTGAGGAAGGTTTGCTGAACGCAGATGACATCCTTGATCCCGACGAAACCGAGAACTGGGGACGTGTGAACATCCTGCTCGACACAGTTGAAGAGCTGGAGTTGATCGGCCCGAGTATCTCTCCGACGGACCTGATCGTGCGTCTGTTTCACGAAGAAAAACCGATTGCCTACGACCCGCAAACGGTGAAGTTCGGCTGCACATGTTCGGAGGAAAAAGTTCGGCAATCCATGTCGATCTATTCCGCCCGCGACATCGCGCACATGACGCTGGACGATGGGACCTTGACCGCGGACTGCCAGTTTTGCGGTGCGCATTACGTGATGGATCCGAAGTCGCTTGGCTTTGAGGCCGTCTCTGGCGAGGCGGATGCCTAGCGTAGACGTCGCAAAAATTGAGGCTGCGCTGGCGCGATCCGGCGCAGCTTCGTCTGACTATGACCTGAACCCGGATGTTGTTTTGCCAGAAGGCCGGGTTCTGCGCCCCGCCGCCGTTCTGGTTCCAATTCTGGACAGCGAAACCGGCCTTCGGGTAATCCTCACCAAACGTGCCTCGCACCTTAAGCACCACCCGGGCCAGATCGCCTTTCCCGGCGGTAAGCGGGATGACACGGACGCAGATCTGACCCAAACCGCACTGCGTGAAGCCCGCGAAGAGATCGGGCTGCCCAGTCAATCCACTCAAATTCTAGGCGAAATGCCCAGCCATGAGACCGTCACAAGTTTCCGGATGACGCCTGTCGTAGCCTTGGTTGAGCCGTTTCATCCGATCCCGGAACCCGGCGAAGTGGCAGAAGTCTTCTCGGTCCCGCTTGCGCACCTTCTGGACCCTGCAAACTATCGGGTTGAAGGTCGCAGATGGCGCGGACATCGCCGCCAATATTATTCGGTTCCTTACGGCCCATATTACATTTGGGGTGCGACGGCACGGATCCTTCGCGCCTTCGCCGCACAGGTCGCGCCATGACAAAATTGCAAGCCAAATGGCTTGGGGCGAAAGATCATGCGCAGCTCTTCGCCCTTTTCTCCGCATCGGCATATCAGCTGTTCTACGTCGGTGGTTGCGTTCGAAACGCGCTGATGGAGGTACCTGTCAGCGATATCGACATGGCCACGGATGCGACACCTGACCAGATGGAGGATATGGCAGATCAAGCAGGCCTGAAAACTTTGGCGGTCGGCAAAGACCACGGGACGATCACCTTCCTGATGTCAGACGCACCCGTAGAGATCACCACGTTTCGTGCCGATGTCGTAACCGATGGCCGCCACGCGCAGGTCCGCTTTTCAAGCGATCTCACCGAGGACGCCGCCCGCCGGGACTTCACGATGAACGCAATCTATGCCGATGAAAGCGGAGAGCTGACCGATCCGACCGACGGATTGTCCGACATCGCTCAAAGACGTGTCCGGTTCATTGGTGACCCTGAAGCTCGCATTCTGGAAGACCACCTCAGGATTTTGCGGTTCTTCCGGTTTCACGCGATCTATGGCGACCCCGCTTATGGAATTGACCCCAACGCGCTCGCAGCTTGTGCAGCCCATGCAGGGCAACTTGAAAACCTGTCGCGGGAACGTATCGGGGTGGAAATGCGAAAACTTCTGGCAGCCCCTGACCCCGCGCCCAGCATTGCCGCGATGGCACAGTCAGGCGTGTTGACCCAAGTGATGCCGGGTGCTGACCCAAAAACGCTGGCCCCACTGATTCACCTTGAAGCGCAAGTGGAACCGAACTGGTTGAGACGCGCTGCAGTCCTGGGCGGCAAAAACATCGCCGATATCTGGCGGCTTTCACGCAAAGAAGCCAACACGCTCGCCCTGATACGCGATCTTATGGGTGATCCCATGCCGGCCCCGGAAATCGCCTACCGTCATGGTGAACCCCTTGCCGAGGACGTCGTGCTGCTGCGCGCTGCCATGTTTGAGGACCCAACGATCCTCGCCCAGCGCAAGGACCTCGCACAAGCTGCGCGCGCCAAATTTCCTGTCAAAGCCGCCGACCTGCCGCCCGATCTGAACGGTCCCGAGATCGGCGAGACGTTGCGCACTCTTGAGACCCGCTGGATCAACTCCGGTTTCACTCTGTCCAAATCGGATCTTTTGCGGTAGAACACTCCTAGCGGCGGTCCGAACCTAGTGCGTTTTTTGAACGTTGTTCTTCTGCGCCCTCCTGAAAAATCAAGAATGACATATCCCGTTTTGGGCATATCGATAGGTATTTCGATGTTTCGTTTTTTCGAGAATCTCGTCGACCCCTATGTCGACTACCCGCAAACAGACCGCCCGCCGACCAGGCTTTGGCCGTTCATGTGGTCTTACTCCCAGCCCTTCAAAGGGCTCTTTGTTGTGGCCGCTATACTCTCGTTGATCTCAGCCATGATCGAGGTTGGGCTGATCTACTACATGGGCCGCATGGTCGACCTTTTGGGGTCGGGCACGCCCGAAGAGGTTTTGCAGGAATATGGGCTTGAGCTGATCTTGCTGGCGGTGTTCATCCTGATTGTCCGGCCGCTGTTTCAAGCGCTGGATGTCGCGATCCTGAACAACGCCATCTTGCCAAATTATGGGACGCTCTTTCGCTGGCGGGCCCATAAGCACGTCCTGCGCCAATCGGTCGGATGGTTCGAAAATGACTTTGCCGGACGGATCGCCAACCGGATCATGCAAGCGCCCCCTGCCGCCGGTGAAGCCGTCTTTCAGGTCTTTGATGCGATCACCTTCTCCCTAGCCTATATGCTGGGCGCGATTTTGCTGCTGAGCGATGCGGATCCACGTCTTGTCCTGCCGCTGCTAGTCTGGTTGGCACTCTATGCAGCGCTCGTGCGGTGGACGATCAAACATGTCGGCCCCGCTTCGCAAGCCGCGTCTGATGCGCGGTCCGAGACGACAGGCCGTGTCGTTGACAGCTATTCAAATATTCATTCCGTGAAGCTCTTTGCCCATCACGACCGGGAGATCAATTTCGCCAAAGAGGCGATAGAAAAAACACGCAGGACCTTCGCCAAGGAAATGCGGATTTTCACAACCATGGACATGATGTTGGTCACAATAAATGGCTTTTTGATTGTCTCTGTCGTCGGGTGGTCGATCATTTTGTGGAGCCAGGGGTCAGCCTCGGTGGGTATCGTTGCCGCCGCCGCCGCGCTGACGCTGCGCCTTAATGCAATGACTGGCTGGATCATGTGGGCCGTGTCCAACTTCTTCCGCTCCCTTGGTGTCGTACAAGAGGGGATGGAGACAATCGCGCAACCGATCACCCTGCTCGACAAGCCCGATGCAAAACCGTTACAGCTCAGCGAGGGCACAATCCAGCTTGACCAGCTGACCCACCACTACGGACGCGACAAAGGCGGTTTGCAATCCCTGAATCTGACCATCGCGCCGGGCCAGAAAGTTGGCCTTGTCGGGCGCTCGGGTGCGGGTAAATCGACCTTCGTCAAACTGTTGATGCGGTTTTATGACGCCGATGCTGGGCGTATGTTGATCGATGGGCAAGATATCTCCCATGTCACGCAGGACAGCCTGCGAGCACAGATCGGGATGGTCAGCCAGGACAACTCGCTCCTGCACCGCTCCATTCGCGACAACGTCCTTTATGGTCGCCCCGACGCCAGCGAGGCGGAGATGACAGACGCCGTCAAACGCGCCGAAGCGATGGAATTCATTCTCGATCTTGAAGACCCGCAAGGGCGTACCGGTTTTGATGCCCATGTGGGAGAACGCGGTGTGAAACTGTCTGGCGGTCAGCGCCAGCGGATATCGCTTGCGCGTGTTATCTTGAAGGATGCACCGATCTTGATCTTGGATGAGGCGACCAGCGCGCTAGATAGCGAGGTCGAAGCAGCCATTCTTGATACGCTATACGGTGTAATGGAAGGCAAAACCGTGATCGCGATCGCTCACCGTCTCAGCACGATCGCCCATATGGACCGAATTATCGTGCTGGATGAAGGAAAGATCGTGGAGGACGGAAGCCATAGCGAGCTGCTTGAAAAAAATGGGCTCTATACCTCTTTCTGGGGCCACCAATCCGGCGGCTTCCTCAAGACAGAGGCCGCTGAATGATTAACCTTACCCTGCGCCTTCTAAAACCGGCGCTGAACCGGCTCGACAATATGATCGACGGGTTTCAGCCCGCGAACTCTCCGCCGCCGCGCACGCTTTGGGCGTTTTGCAAGTGGTGTCTGGCCGGGTCTTGGGCGGTGATGATCCTGGCCGCTGTTATTTCTGCTATCGCAGGCACGATGGAGGTTGTGACGGCCTTGATGCTTGGTTGGGTCATTGATGCCGCAACCCAGTCGCCACCCGAAAGCTTCTTCGCAGCCAATTGGGGACTGGTCGCGGCGTTCGTGTTCTTCTTTCTGGTCATGCGGCCCGTCAGTTTTGGGATCAGCGCAGCCTTCAACGGCATCGCGGTCCCCCCGAATATCTACCCGCTGATCCAAAGCCGGTTACACAGATGGACATTGGGCCAGGCGGTCGATTATTTCGACAATGACTTTGCAGGTCGGATCGCCCAGAAACAAATGCAAACCGCACGAGCCCTAACGGATGTCGCGGGCGAGATGATCAGCGTCGTGGCCTTTGCCTTGGCCTCTGTTCTGGGCTCAGTCATCTTGCTGTTAACCATCAACGCTTGGATCGCCAGCGCGCTGGCGAT
>CAYGQQ010000046.1:0-24176 GCA_964352105.1 uncultured Rhodobacterales bacterium
TCTCCTTGGTTCCAAAATTACCAAGCAAAGCGTCTACAAATCTAGGGGCACCTCACAATCACTCGATCCGATGTGATACCGACCGACATATCGTCGTTCGATACGTTAAACACTTCGTATCCCATCCCGTCTGTGCATTCGAAAGCGACCAAACTCAAAGCCAAATATCGGCACCGTGTTCTGTGTGAGCTGCCGAATTTACCAGTGTCGCAAAGGCGATATCGGGCTGACATGAGTGCGATTTAACTGTTCTACCCACGACGCATTAACGATGGTACTTTGAGTAGGACCAGCATCTGAGAGAAGAGAGCGAATGCCCGAAAAAATTGAAGTCTTGGAAGATATTTGCAAAGAAGCGGGGCGCTTGGCGCTGGAATACTTCCGTAACCAGGCGACACTGGTCATTGATCACAAAGGCCATCAGGATTTCGTCTCGCAGGCGGATCGTGAAGTGGAACTGGTGACGCGCAAACTGCTTTCCGAGCATTTTCCAGACGACGCGATTGTGGGCGAGGAACACGCGCCCTCATCCGGCACATCGGGGTTTACATGGGTCATCGATCCCATCGACGGCACGACGAATTTCATCAACGGGATCCCTGCCTGGACCGTCGTTGTGGCAGGCGTTCGCAATGGCATGACCGAGTGCGGCGTCATTCACGACCCTTGCAACAATGAAACCTTCGTTGCGGTGAAGGGATGCGGGGCAACGCTGAACGGGGCAGCATTGACGCTTTCGGACGACCGCACGCTGTCGCAAGGCACGGTCGGGGTTGGATATTCCAACCGGGTAGAGGATCAGGGTATCATACGGCTTGTGACGGCTCTGGTTGGCGAGGGGTCGATGTTTTACCGGAACGCCTCGGGTGCTTTGTCTTTGGCCTATGTCGCGGCGTCGCGTCTTTTGGGATACTCGGAAGAACACATGAACGCCTGGGACTGCCTTGCGGGACAATTGATCGTCGCGGAGGCCGGAGGCGTTGTCGAACAGCAGAACGCGGACGACATGATCCAGAACGGCGGGCGCGTTGTTGTCGGCACACCAGCGGTTTTTGAGCCGTTGCTAGCCTTGTCAAGAACGGCGTTCGGACAGTCGGATTAGGCCTCGGGCAGCAGCACCGGACCTTTTTTCGAGAACCCGACTGTAACGTCGGCTCCGATTTCAAACGGAACCTCCACGTCCTCGTGGACTGCGAACATCGTGCCGAAACTTGCTTCCAAGGTATATTCCATGCGCACGCCGACATAGGTAGCTTTGGCGATGGTCGTCTTGAACCCGTTGTCCGCGCCTATCACCAGACGAGACGGACGCACCGCCAGTTTCGCGGGTCCCGGTGCAAGCCCGCGTGCCGGGAGAAGATGCCGGTAGTCTTCAATCGCGATGGTTGCCATATCGCCCTCGACGCTTTCGATTGTGCAGGGCAGGATGTTCGCTTCGCCGATAAAGTCCGCGACGAAGCGGTCGACGGGCGCGTCGTAAAGACTGCGCGGCGTGCCGAGTTGCGCAATCGAGGCATTGCGCATCACGACAATCTCGTCCGAAACGGCAAGCGCCTCTTCCTGATCATGCGTGACGTAGACGACGGTCAGGCCAAGGTCTTGCTGTATTGCGCGGATGTCTTCGCGCACCTGGCGACGCAGTTTGGCGTCAAGGTTTGACAAGGGCTCGTCGAACAGCAGAACTTGCGGTTCCAGCACCAAGGCACGCGCCACCGCGACGCGCTGCTGCTGGCCGCCGGACAATTCACTTGGCAGGCGGCTGTCAAAGCCTTTCAGGCCGACCAACTCAAGCCCTGCCAAGGCGCGCTCTTTGGTTTCCGCCTTGGAGAACCCTGAAAAGGTCAGACCATAGGAGACATTTTCGAGGACGCTCATGTGTGGGAAAAGCGCGTAGGATTGAAACACCATCGACACGTCGCGATCCGTTGCGGGCAATGTCGTCACGTCACGATCCCCGATCAGAATGCGCCCCGAGGTCGCCATTTCCAATCCAGCGATCATCCGCAGCATCGTGGTCTTACCGCAGCCAGACGGCCCCAGCAGAGTTACCAGTTTACCGGTCTCTACGTTCAGATCGACGTTGTCGACGGCGACGACATCGCGGCCGAATTTCTTGGTCACATGCTCGAAGCGGACCGGGGCGGCTTTGCTGGCTATCAGTGTTTCGCTCATGTCTGTTCCTTTGCCCCGAAGTGCGTACGGCGTCCGATTTTGGTGCGCCCGACTAACAATTGCAGCAAGCCCACGGCGGCCAGCATGACGAAGATCAGCGTCGTGGAATAGGCAATCGCAAGGCCGTAATCGTTGTTCTCAACGCGGCCGATAATATAGCTCGTCGCCATGTCGTATTCCGCGGACACCAGGAAAATTACCGCAGAAATCGCGGTCATGGCGCGCACGAAACTATAGACCAATGCAGCCAGAATGGCGGGTTTCAGTAGTGGCAGGATCACCTTGCGGAAGGTTTGCCACGAGTTCGCACCAAGCGTAAGCGAGCTTTCGTCGAGCGATTTGTCGAGTTGGCTCATCGAGGCGATGCCGGCGCGCACGCCGACCGGCATGTTCCTGAAGATGAAACTGACGACCAGAATGATGCCTGTTCCTGTAATCTCGATCGGTGGCACGTTAAACGCCAGAATGTAGCTGACACCGTTCACCGTGGCGGGGATGGGAAAGCTGAGGATGGTGCCGATGTCGAAGGCATTCTTACCCGCGAAGGTTTGGCGCGTCAGCAGGTAGGCCGTGATGAGGCCGACGATCGCCGTGAGCGGTGCCGCGGCGGCGGCGATATAGATCGTTGTCCAGAAGCTGTCCCATGCCGCGCCCGTCCAGCGGATGCCGGTTTCCTCGAAGCGGACGGAAAAGGCGGTGATGTAGTGCTTGAAGGTCAGCGAGTTGTTCACGCCCCAAAGCTCGACGACGCTGCCGTAAAGAATCATGCCGTAGACGACCACGGTGAACAGGCCCCAGACGCCCGCCGCGATGAACACCGGAATGGCGAGGCCGTTCGGCATCAGCGGATGGACGCCCGCGTCGCCTTTGCCCGAGACTGTCGTATAGCTCTTTTTACCGAGCCACATGCGCTGTGCGTAAAACGCCGAAAGCGTGAAGAACAACAGCACCATCGCCAGAACCGCCGCGCGGCCCTGATCGTATTGCGCGCCGACGATGGCGAAGAAGATCTCGGTCGACAGGACGTCGAAGTTGCCGCCAAGGACCAGCGGGTTGCCGAAGTCGGCCATGCTTTCGATGAAGCCAAGGAGGAAGGCGTTGGCAAGGCCGGGGCGCATCAACGGCAGCGACACCGTGCGAAAGGTCTGCCAGCGGTTTGCGCGCAAGGTTTGCGCGGCTTCTTCCATCGACGGCGACACGCCCTCGACGACTCCGATCAGTACGAGGAAGGCGATGGGCGTGAAAGCCAGAGTCTGGGCGATTAGCACGCCCGGCATGCCATAGAGCCAGCGCGTCGGCTGGATCCCGAGCAAATCAGCTACGAATTGCGTCACCGTACCCGAAAGTCCAAACAGCAGGATCAGCGCAAGGCCGATGACGAACGGCGGTGTGATGATCGGCAGGACCGTCAGCGCCCGAAGTGCGCGTTTGTAGCGAAAGCCCGAGCGCGTCACGACCAGTGCGAAAACCAGTCCCAGAACCGTCGTCAAAAGGCCTACGAGAATAGCGAGGAACAGCGAATTCCAGGCGACTCCGCAGCGACCCCCTGTCAGACAGTTCAGGCTCCAGAGCCGGTCATCGAAAAACTTTGCGGCAAAGACGGATGCGGAATATCCACCTTCTTCGGTGATGAAGGCGGCCAGAAGCATCTTGGCAATCGGGAAGAAGACGAAGACCGTCACGATGACGATCACGCCGCCAATGGCGCTGACAACAAAGACGTCGCCATTCACCGCACCGCGCGCGGCGATCCCTTGGGTGAACAAAAACAGGAAAGCCGAGGCGAGCAGCAAAGCACCGTAACCCATGCCGAATTGGCGGTCGCCAAGCTCGCCGAACAGCGCGTTGAGCCAGTCAAAGTTGAAGCCTCGGATGCCAATGCCAAAGCCCTGTGCAATGAGCCAGCCAAAGCCGACCGCGCCGGACAGGATTAGAGTCTTCGCATAAAGCGGGTCACTTTTCTTGCGCCCAAGCGCGAAAACCGACGCGATGAGGGGAAGAAGAAGCGGGGTCAGCCACAGCTTTTCTCCCTGTCCAATCAGGAAGGCGGCCGGGGCGTAATCCTCATCGAAGGGATAGCCGTCGACCAGCCATTCAAACGTGAAGAAACCGTCTTCAACGCCGTACCAGGGCAAAAGGAAGAACCCGACCCACCCGGCAATGATCCAAAAGATCAATGCCGGGTAGGTGGTCGATTTACTTGAAATGTCGCGCAAGTCTTACTGCGGCAACGTTGAGACGTCTTCATCCCATTTCTGAAGCAGACGCTTGCGCTCGTCGGACGAACCATAGGTCTTGAAGTCGTAATCGATCAGCTTGATCGTCGACATATCGGGCGCTGATGGCGATGTCTCGGCACCGACGTTGGACGGCACCTGGAACGCGTTCACTTGCAGCGCCAGGTTCTGCGCATCCGCCGACAGAGCCCAGTCGTAGAACTGCTTGGCTTCGTCGATATTGCGCGCACCTTCGATGATCGACATCGAGCCGATCTCGTATCCGGTGCCTTCGCACGGGGCGACCACTTTCACCGGGAACCCGGCGACAGCCTGCGCCACAGCATCGTGCATGAAGACGATACCAATGGTGCTTTCGCCACGACCCGCCGCCTTGATCGGAGCGGAGCCCGACTTGGTGTACTGGTTGATGTTGGCGTGGAGGCCCTTCATGAACTCAAAGCCTTCTTCCTCACCGAAAATCTGCACCATCGAGGCCAGCGTCGTATAGGCTGTGCCGGACGAGTTCGGGTTCGCCATCTGCACGTGGCCTTTGTATTCGGGCTTGGTCAGATCCATCCAGCAGGTTGGCTCGGGCAGATTGTTCGCCGCCAAAAGCTCGGTATTGTATCCATAACCAAGCGCGCCGGAATAAATGCCGATGGTCTTGTCGCCGGCACTTGTTGCCTGACTGATTGCCCAATCGTGAAGCTCGGCCCGCATTGGCGATACATAGGCCATTGTCAGGTTCTCTTCAGCGGCCTGCAAATGCGGATCACCTGTGCCACCCCACCACACATCACCCCGCGGGTTTGTGGACTCGGCCTTGATCTGGGCAAAGGTCTCGCCGGACGATTTGCGCGTCATGTCCACGTCGATACCGGTTGCATCCTCGAAGCTGCGCGCCATCAATTGGCACCAGTCTTCCTGAGCCGAACAATACAGTGTCAGCTTGTCGGCCTGTGCGGCCGAAACGCCTGCGGTCAACGCGACAATAGACGTCAACGCAAGTGTGCTTAATCTCTTCATGGTAATCCTCCCTTGGTCAGGCGCGAGGCCCTTTATTGAATCCCGTCATCACAATCTTGGTGCGGACAAGATGGGTGAGACCGCCACATTTTTTCCTGCAGTCCTGATCTCACAGTCATGAGCGTAGCGACATTTTTGAGTTTGTGAAGCGAAATGGACCTCGGATGTAATTTGGGGATACAGACACGAGTTCAGTCTGTTAGATCTGCTGACGCCTATCCGGAACGATGAATTGAGAATTGCCTAAATGATTACCGCGCTTCTTCATACCGATGATGAAACTCTTGAAGTTACATCCGATACTTGGAGAAATGTGATTACCCAGCGTGGTTATCGAGCTTTCATTTTTGACTGTGACGGTACACTCGTCGAAAGCTCGGAAGTGCATTTTCAATCTTTCTTTCAAGCGGTTACCGAGCAAGGGCAGACACTGGACCGCGATTGGTACCTTGCCAGAACCGGATTGGACCGTGTTTCTCTTTTTAACGAGTTCTCACAGGCCAGCCGGCCCCTCGACATTGATCGCGCGTGCCAACGAAGTATCGAAATCTTTGTCTCAATCAGTGATAAGGTCGTCGCCATTCAAGACATCAGGCTTTTGGTCGAGGCGCTTTCAAAGATCGGCCCCATGGCCGTTGGAACGAACGCAGAGAGACCCGTTGCAGAGGCATCGCTTCAAGCCACGGGATTACGCAAATACTTCGATCACATCGTCGCCATAAGCGACGGCCTCCCCCCCAAACCGGCACCGGATATTTTTCAACACGCGGCCAGCCTGCTTCAATTCGATCACGGAGTCCTCGTGGTTGAGGACTCGGCTCAAGGTGTCGCGGCTGCCAAGGCAGGTGGCTTTGACGTCGTTCAACTGCTATCGGTGGATTAACCCCCTGCAGGCAGCCTGCATGTCCATTTGCGCCACCTCAACAATCCATTTCGTAAGCTCCATCGCCTGCCAACCGTGGGAATTATTCCGCGCGATTTTTCAACGCGTTCGCCTTGGCGTGATAGTCGTCGAAGCCAATTTGGCGGCGCAAGTCGGCAAAGTCCAAAAGATGCCCTTCCGTCGAGCGTCCCGCCGCAAGGTCCGAAAGCGCGGCATTCATCGCTTTCATCGCGGCGGACAGCAGCGTGATTGGATAGGCCGCGATAGAATACCCGAGCGCTTCGAGTTCCTCAGGTGGAAGAATTGGCGTTTGGCCGCCTTCCAGCATATTTGCCATGTGGACACCATCGACCGACGCACAAATCGTTGCCATCTCTTCTTTGGAATAGGGCTCTTCGACGAAGAGAATATCTGCACCAATTTTGGAAAATGCTTCCATGCGCGCCAGGGCTTCCTCAAGTCCATGCTCACGACGCGCGTCTGTACGCGCAAGTATCAAGATATCGTTGTCTAAACGTGCATCTACGGCCGCGTGAATGCGCTCGATGGCTTCGCTGCGACCCACAACGCTCTTGCCTTCGGTATGACCGCAGCGCTTTGGGGCAACCTGATCTTCAATCATGACCGCCGCGCAGCCTGCACGCGCAAATCCAGCCACTGTACGCATGACATTCATCGGATTTCCGTATCCGGTATCACCGTCTACCATCATTGGGATTCTCAGTGGCTGCATCGCGTTACGCACTTGGTCAAGGACTTCGCCATAGCTCATGAGTCCCGTATCCGGCACCCCCAGCCGTGACGCTGATGCGCTAAATCCTGATAGAAATGTCAGCTCGAAACCGGCTTGTTCAATGAGCTTTGCCGACAGCGCGTCAAAGCAGCAGGGCATTTTTACTAGCTTGTCGTGAGCGAGAAGACTACGCAATCGGTCTGCCATGGGGTTTGTATTCATCTGTGACATACGCTGACCAATCCTTGCTTGATTGTGACTATCGAACAAGTTCGAGAGCTTCGAAACCGCAAAATGCCAATAATATTGGGCATGATCATAGAGAGGCTACTTATTTAGCGGTGTTCTGACCGACACCTCTTGTTGGCCAAAAGATCGGCAGCTTTGTCCACAAATGAGACCCTAAGTGCTGCTATCTTGATCGCCGCCGGGCTATGGCAGTTCACCCCGGTGAAAAAAGCATGTCTGAAGCATTGCCGCAGCCCGTTTCACTTCGTCGTGAGCGGCTTTCGGCCGGGTGAACTCGGTGCCCTGCGAATGGGCATGGAGCATAGCGCATTTTGCGTGGGATGCTGTTGGTTTTTGATGGCGTTGCTGTTCTACGGCGGCATTATGAACCTTTTTTGGATCGCGGGCCTGGCCGTATACGTGCTCATTGAAAAAAACTGTTCCGGCTGGTGAATGGATTGGCCGATTGGCCGGCACAGGATTGATTGTCTGGGGATGTGTGCTGCTGGTCAATCTGCGCTTCTAGGGCTGAGTCAGATCTCTGGTTTTCCCTTGGCGCCGGACGACCGGTTCCTCGCAAAGCAGCTAGCCTCAACCAGATCCGCGGACAAGAAGGTGCGGCTGGAAGGAAAGCTAGAAGTCACAAAGACCCATATTGAGCGCGCGGAATGGTTGCTAAAGGAATTGAGATGACCAACCGGAGGCAGCGCGCCGGGCATGCCTATCACCGCCAGACAGAGCCAGCACCCCCAAGGGCCTCGCTCGCAGAGTGTTAACATTTCACAAAGAAAGGAATTAGATTTTTCGCGCCAAAGCGGTCATTGAGCGATGCAGTCCCAACGGCAGAAAAGTCCGCACTACAGACATTGAAGCAGATCGCGGCGAAGGTCTCCAACGCGGACAAACTGTGAATTCGCTGCGGCTGCGCCATTGACGGCTTCTTGGCCAAAGCCGACCTTTATGGTGAAGTTGTATTCGACTTTGATGGAATTGCTGGAAAGCAGGTACAGTTCCCTAGACCGTCGCCCTCCAGTTATCGCATTGTACAGCTCAGTATTCGTTGCGAGCCACCCTGACTATTCTTCTCCTCATGGATACGGAGCCTTCCGCATTTGGTTGGAAAACTGATGGCGAAGAGGTTACAACGACCTCCAGTGCACGAAAGAACTACGCTGATACACAGGCAATCGGGCTTTAGGCGATCTTTGTTCGCTGCTACGGCTCATTGTGAAGCTTAGCATTAGTCGAATGAAAACCCACTGATATAGTTAGCTTTGAGAGAATTCATAAAGCGGTCGTGGAACTTTCTTGTGTGATCATGCCCTAATTTCTCGGCTTTCGCTGCATCTTGCTTTTCGATGGCTGCGATCATATCTTGATGGTCTAGACCTTGGGCCCCATCCTCAGAATTCGCGCGAAGATGCTCGAAGTTCAGGTGCACCAAACGTCGACCTTGATCAAGAATTTCCCGATATGGTTTAGCAAGATACTGGTTTTTTCCGGCGTCAGCGATGGCCATATGAAATTCTCGGTTGGTTGCTGATATTTTTAGGTAATCATCCTCAGCAACCGCTTTATCGAATTCTTTTGCGCATTCTTGCATTGCCGACAAGTCAGCTTGAGTTCGATTTGCAGCTGCAAGACGCATGTGGACGCGACGCAAGAAATCAAGCGCCTCTACATAGCGTGGGAACGAACCGACATCGATTGGGGCGACCAGTGTTGATCGATTGGACAGCGTTACGGCTAACCCCTCGGAAGAAAGGCGCACAAGTGCCTCGCGGATCGGAGAGCGTGACATTTCGAACCGTTTTGATAGACTGGTTTCATCGAGTGGAATACCAGGAGCGAGTTCCAGTGTGAGGATTTCACGGCGCAACTGATCGTAGATATGTTTTGCGCCGTCTCCCCTTGCCCGCTTTGCCATAGGACCCTTGGTTTCACCCATGTTCCATCAACCTCTCAATCAAAATTTAGAGGTCAATGATATTGACTTGTCGGCACTTTGTCGACATAAATTGATGCGTACATCATGTCGACAAGATTCAAGCCAAACGACAATTAGCACAGGAACAGCCATGAACCAGTCCACAGCAGCCGTTCAGTTTTCCAATGTGAATAAATTCTACGAAAAATTTCATGCGTTGAAGAACATCAACCTTGAGATTGGCAATGGCGAGCGGGTCGTGATCTGCGGGCCTTCCGGTTCAGGAAAGTCAACACTTATCCGCTGCATCAATGCCCTCGAAGAGTACCATAGCGGTTCTATCACGGTCGCGGGAATATTGCTGGATGATGAAATGAAGAACGTCGACGAAATCCGTCGCGATGCTGGCATGGTTTTCCAGCATTTCAACCTATTCCCGCACATGACGGTACTAGAAAACTGCGTGTTGGCTCCGATGAAAGTGCGTGACCTACCGCGCGACGAGGCCGAGCAAGCTGCGATGAAGTATTTGGAAAAAGTCAGGATTCCTGAGCAAGCCCAAAAATACCCCGGCGAGCTGTCAGGTGGTCAACAGCAGCGTGTGGCGATCGCACGGGCCTTGTGCATGAACCCCGAAATTATGTTGTTCGATGAACCAACCTCCGCGCTTGATCCGGAAATGATTGCCGAAGTGCTTGATGTTATGGTCACGCTCGCAAATGAAGGCATGACAATGGTGTGCGTGACCCATGAGATGGGCTTCGCGCGCGAAGTCGCTGACCGAGTTGTGTTCATGGCGGATGGCGAAATTCTCGAAATCGCAAAGCCAGACAACTTTTTTGACAACCCGCAAAATGATCGCGCCAAGGCGTTTCTGGGACAAATCCTGGGACATTGATTACAGACTTCGAGGTTTAAGTTTTTACATCACAGTCTGATCAATCAATTGTTTATATAATCCACGGATGCGCTGAGTTACCGGCCCCCCAGACGTTCCGATCTTCTTGCCGTCAATTTCGGCCACGGGCGTTTGCGCACCAAAAGTACCTGTCAGGAAAGCCTCGTCCGCGCCATACGCCTCGTAAAGTGAGAAGTTTTTGGCAAATACCGGTATGTCGTTGGAACGACACAGATCAATCACCTTTTGACGCGTTACGCCGTTCATGCAGTAGTCACCGGTCGACGTCCAAACCTCACCTTTGCGAACAATGAAGAAGTTGCAGGCATTGGTGGTATTCACGAACCCATGCGGGTCCAACATCAGGCCTTCATCCGCTCCGGCTTGTTCCGCCTGCAAGCAGGCGATCACGCAGTTCAGTTTTGAGTGGCTGTTGAACTTGGCGTCCTGGCTCATTGGCAGACCCCGGACCTGTGGAACTGTGGCAAGCCTAATACCACGAGACTGAAGCTCGGACACAGGCTTCGAATGCTCCATGATGATCACCAATGTCGGCCCGGAGCGAGACAATGAAGGGTGCTGGAAGGGCTTCACCTTAGTTCCGCGGGTCAGCATCAGTCGACAATGCACATCGGTGGTCATTGAATTCGCTTGTGCCGTCTTCGTCAGCGCCTCCAGAATACCCGCTCTGTCCCTGCCAACGTCAAGTGAGACGGCTTTGCAGGACGCAAAAAACCGATCCATATGTTCGTCAAAAAATGCCCACGTTCCATTGTAGAGGCGCATTCCCTCCCACATGCCATCACCCAACATGAACCCGCTGTCATAGACCGACACCTTGGCCTCGTCGCGGTGCACGATGGCACCGTTGACGTAGATCTTGATGTTATGGTTTCGTGGGTCTTCGGTGGCATCGTGGGTGGTGTGTGCGAGGTCGTTCATTCTAAATCCAGTCCATGACATTTGTTAGTTGGTTAAGGATTTTAACCGCTCACCACTTTCATGAATTCCTTGGTGATCTCGTGCTGTGGGTCGTTGAACATCTGATCAGGTGTTCCCTCCTCCACAACTTGGCCAGAGGCCATCAAGATCACACGATCCGCAACCGATTTGGCAAACCCCATTTCATGGGTCACACAAACGATTGTCATCTTTTCACGAGCAAGTTCCTGCATCATTTCCAAAACTTCCGAAATCATCTCTGGGTCGAGTGCGGAGGTTGGTTCGTCAAACAACATGATGTCAGGCTTCAGGCATAGTGCCCGGGCCAGTGCCACGCGTTGCTGCTGCCCGCCAGATAACTGATCGGGGAATTTCTCTGCGTGGATATCCACCTGCATTTTTTTGAGTTGATCCATCGCCTCAACAGTCGCTGCCATACGATCCCGCCCGTGAGAACGAACCTGCGGCAAAACGCAGTTTTCTAAGATCGTCAAATGCGGAAACAGATTGAAGCTTTGAAAGACCATGCCCACGCGTTTTCGCACGCGGTCTAACTCTTTGGTATCATCCCCAACCGTGTGACCAAGAACTTCCAAGGTTCCATCAGTATAACTTTCCAAGCCGTTCATGCAGCGGATTAGCGTAGATTTTCCTGATCCTGACGGACCGCAGATGACCAAGGTCTCTCCGTCAGCCACATCAAGGCTGACGTCTTTCAAGGCTTGAAACGCACCGTAGTACTTGTTCAAACCTTTGATCGAGATTGCTGTGTTATGCATGTCCAAGCCTCATACGTGTTTCAAGCCAACTGCCGTAGCGTGACAAACCGAAGACAAAAACGAAGTAGATTAGAGCGAGGAAAACGTAGACCTCGACATATTGGTTACCCCATTCACCGCTTCCGATTGCAGCATTACCAGATGCCATAACCTCAAAAAATCCAATGATTGTCACGATGGACGTTTCTTTGAACGTTATCACCGCCTGATTGATTGTTGATGGCAGGGTGTTTCGAAACGCCTGAGGCAACAAGATATCCATAACCAGCGACCAATAGGGCATGCCAAGTGCGACTGCCGCCTCTTCTTGACCTTGCGACGTTGATTGCATGCCTGCTCGAATGATCTCGGCCTGATAAGCCGCGAAAAAGACGGCAAAGGCGATGATCACGCGGCTCAGTTTACTGCCCTGAATTTGCTCTGGCACTAACAGCGGCACAACCACAGCCGCAGCGAAAAGGATAGTGAGCAAAGGCAGTGACCGGAAAAGGTCGATGAACAAACCGGTGCCTTTTGCTATCACCGGCAAGCTAGAGCGACGTCCGAGAGCCAGCAACACTGCAAGAGGCATTCCCAAAATAAAAACGCCGCAGAAGATAAATAGCGTAAGCGATAGCCCGCCCCATTGCTCGGATCGCACCAACGGCAATCCGGCAAAACCGCCGCGCATCAACAAGATGAACAGGCCAAACCCGATTATCCACAAAATCGGAATTCGCCGGATTGACCAGAATGAAGGCAGGCAGGACGAAACCATCGTTGCGATCACGATGAGGCAGGCGACGGTAGATCGCCATTGTTCCTCATAGGGGTAGAGCCCAAACAGGATAAGCCGTCCACGATCCTGAATGACAGCCCAACAAGCACCTGCGCCGTGGCCGCATTGATCCTTGTTCTCAACCGTCCAGATCGCATCCAAGAATGCCCAACCGATCAATGCATTGAAGCACCAGAGAATGAGCGCGCCCAAAATGACGGAAAATATTGCGTCGTACCAAGTTGCAAAGAAGTGGCGACGGGCCCAGGCGACGGGGCCAGTGGCGCGCATCGGTGCTCCGATTACTTCTGTCATGATCAGCTCCTGCCCTTAAGTTTGATGCGTTCGTTGATCTGGTTCATCAAAAACCCGATTGAATAGTTCACCACAATAAACCCGCCCATCAACAGTGCGATCAGCTCCATTGTCTGGCCTGCTTGGTTGATTGAGGTTGAGACGATGGCAAAGTAGTCAGGATACCCGATGGCTATGCCCACGGTGGTCGCTTTCATCAGCCAAACATATTGGTTTGAAAGCGAAGGCAACATTGCACGAAACGCGAGAGGAATACGCACGTAGCGATTGGTCTGAAATTCTGACAAACCCAACGCGGCACCAGCCTCTAGCTTACCTTTGTCAACGGAAAGCAATCCACCTCGAATGATCTCACCGATATAGGCGGCGCCAAATAGAACCAGCCCGGCTAACAACGCAGCGAATTCCGGCTTGAGTGTCATCCCGCCGTTGAAGCGCAGGCCCTTAAGCTCTGGAACAGATAGCAATTCTTGGCCTGGGGCCCGGCCCGTCAATAGAAGCACGGCGAACACGGCAACAAACAGTCCGACAGCTAAGAGGCCTTTGCCACGCGCGCCGCTCTGTCCACGCGTCACAAACAGGCTGATCACAATCGCCACCAGCGCAGCAAACAAGAGAAGCCAGTCAGTCGATGACAGATTAGGCACTGCCAACATCAGCCCACGATTTGACAAAAAACCGATGCCAGCTAAATCGAATGCCTGCTTGGGACTGGGAACATGCGTCAGCAGCGCGTACCAGAAGAAAACCTGCAAAATGACGGGAACATTGCGAAAGATCTCGACATAAGTTGTCCCGACAAACCTCATGAGAGTGTTGGAGGAAATCCGCATGAACGCGAGGATCAAACCCAGCAAGGTCGAAAAAATCAACGTCAGAAAACCAACGAGCATGGTATTGACCAAACCGGCCCACAGCACACGTGCGTAGGTCGAGCGCGGACTGATATCTATGACTGAAAAATTAACAGGCCAGCCTGTCGTACGTTCAAGAAAACCAAATCCCGTCGCAATACCCTGTGCTGCGATGTTTCGCTGTCCAGTTACGACAAGCGATATGATAAACACAGTAATCAAGAACACAAAGGTGCTCTGAATAGCGATGCGTCGGAATTTCTGAGACGTCAGTAACCGGTTCATGAGGTAGGCTCCCTGAATGGAAATGGGCCGCGCAAAATGCGCGACCCACCTTTGCAGTTAGTCAAGAACCAGCGGGTACATAACGCCACCGTTGTTCCACAGGTTGTTCAGGCCTCGCGGCAATTGGTAGCGTGAACCTTCACCGATTGTGCGGTCATAAATCTCGCCGTAGTTGCCCACAGCTTTGATGACGTTATAGGCCCAGTCATCGCTGATCCCCAAACGCTCGCCAACACCAGGTGTCACACCCAGAAGTCGTTCAACCGTTGCCGAGGGCGGGTTCGCTTTGACTTCATCAACATTCGCTTGGGTGATGCCGTTTTCTTCGGCCATCAGCAACGCGCTGACCATCCAGTTAACTACATCCAGCAGATCGTCTTCACCTTGGTTGACAACGATGCCTTCGGGCTCCAGAGCGATTGGTTCGCCGATGATCGAGTAATCATCGGGGTTGTCCGCATTGACACGTGTGGCCGATAAGAACGGCCCGAAACCAGCGATGGCATCGCAGCGACCAGCGTAAAGTGCTGCGCGTAATTCTTCGCCCTTTTCAAAGGCCAGTGGTTCATACTCAATGCCCTTTGTGGACATGTAGTCTGTCAGCACACGTTCGACCGTGGTGCCCGCATTCACACAGAAAACACCGCCTTCAAGATCCGCGATGCTTTCTGCGCCAAGCTCTGTCTTGGACATGACATAGAACGGGCCGACAAAGTATGGGCGAGAATACTGCAGGCCCAGTTCGGTATCGCGTGTCTGCGTCCATCCGGTCACTTTGATGATAACGTCGATATCGCCAGACTGGATGGCCGGAAAACGCTGTGCCCAGCTTATTGGGATGATCTGTAGCTTGTCGGGACTGCCAAGGATTGCGGTTGCTAATGCCTTGCAGAATTCGATGTCAAAACCCTGCCAAGCCCCCTGCGCGTCGACCTCTGCAAAGCCGAGATAGCTACCGTTATGGCCTGTACAAAGCAGGCTGTCGCGCTCGATGATTGTATCGAGCAGGCCCTGATCTTGCGCGAACGCACCAGTTGCGCCTGATGCCGCAATTGTCGCAGCCGCTGTGAGGTTGAAAAGTTTCTGTTTCATTTGGTACTCCGTTTGTTGGATAGTTAGTGTGAGAGTGCCGCTTTTCGCGGTTCTAGTTCAAAGCCCGCTACATGTTCCGCGACTTCGGCTTTGGTTTTCTTTCGTGATAGCTCGATACCCATCCCTACAGCTTCAGAAAGCTTAGCCCTCTTGCCTGCTTCATCTGGTCTCTGTAGGGTCAGTTGATCGAAAAACACCTGATGAACAGTATGATATTCGACATGAGCAATGCAGTCGTCTGACGCAGCTAGATGGCAGGCCGCCATCAACGCTACGGCAGTTGATGAGACTTCCAAGGAGAGCTGGGTCGCCGAGCCTTGGACCATGTCAGACATCGCCCGCACACGGGTTATACCTCCGCAGGCAGCAGGTGCTGTTTGCAAGAACGCAACTTCAGCCTCGGCAATCAGCTTTTGATGCAGTTCCTCGCGGTATTCGGCCTCTGTGGCCATGACCGGAACTCCCGCCCGCGACAAACGCTTCATGCCAGCAATATCAGACGCTTTGACCGGCGATTGGAATGCCGCAATTCGACCTTCAGGCAGCGATTCAAATATTTTCAGCGCCTTGTCTGAACTGTAGCTGTAGACACCATCAACAATCAGCTGGGCATCCGCCGGTAGCGATGCAATGACCGCCTGAACGCGGTCGATGTCGTGGTGCATAGTGCTGCCGCCGATCTTCATTTTCGACAGCCCGAAACCGTCGGCGTTGAATCCTGACATTTCGGCAATCAGTTCAGGGGTCCCTTTTCCATCGCCATATAAACCACCGCTGGCGTAAAGCAGGGCAGACCCGCTTCCGACCGGATTCAGATGTGCCCAAAGCGGTTGTGCAGCCTGTTTGGCCAGTAAATCCCAAACGGCAATATCAACCCCGGAAAGCGCAGAGGCCAAGATACCATGGCGCGCGGTAAGCGTTGCTTTCTCAACAAGACGCTTCATTACAACCGGGACATCGCTCAGGGATAAACCAATGAATTCAGGGATGACCTCTGTACGAATGAAGGCGATCAGCGCATCAGGGGCCGCATCAAAGCACCAACATTCTCCCAGGCCTACTAGCCCGGCGTCATCATGTATTTCGACAAACACGGCGTGTTTTGTTCGCCAGCGGATCGCAGGGTTCCAAATCTTCCCGCCCAAATCGTTGGCATGAGACTGAATTGAGATCGAGGTGATTACACTCATGCAGGGTTTTCCAAGTTCAACAAACGTTGTGCCGGTGAATTTTTCTTAGCCACTACGCAAGAACTGGAGGCGCTACGCTTTACTGAATTGTCGCTGTCGATTGCCATTTTGAGTCCCCCAATAATATGGCACACAAATTCTCCCGAAGCTTCTGCATGCACTGTGTCGACTATAAGTATACAAAAACTTGCCTTAGAGTCGAGTTTTTTGTTGTGCGAACGAATAGCTCTTGGTCGACGAGACCGTTTCGCTTTAATTTGCAAGTCGGCTTATCCTCCCCAAGTGTCTGACAAGATGAAACCATGTTGGAACGGATCACTTGGATCGAGGCCAATTTGCGAGATGCCGTAGATCCAACACGTCCCGGCAACTTGGCATTGGGCGGCCTCAAAGGGACCGACCTGGGTTGCGCCCAGAAAAGTCGTCGTAAACTCGCTACCAATGATAGAACGCGACACCCGTGTGTCCCCTGGCTGAACCCGCCCCAGTCTTTGCTGAACAGCCATGTTTGAATTGCTGCCCGTACCACAGGGTGAGCGGTCGACGCGCCCGGGGCGGAGCGTTGTACACGTGCGAATAACCCCGTCAGGATCAGTGGAGCGGAACATAACATAGGCCACATCATGGATCGCGGGGGCCTCGGGGTGGGAAATTTTGGTTTGTGGCGCAATCAATTCCCACAGGGCAACGCCAGTTTCCGCCAGTTCACGCGCTTGGTCCGGCTCAATATTCAGCCCCACTTGATTCACGTCCACGAGGGCATAAAAGACGCCGCCAAAGCAGACGTCATATGTGATCTTTCCCCACTGGTCTGTCTCTATCGTGGCATCTGGGATCGCCACAAAAGACGCGGGCATATTCAGGAGGACCCGAATGACCTTTCCGCCGGCGCATTCGGCGACAGCCCGCACCAAACCCGCAGCAGTATCCAGTGTTACGACTGTGTTTGGTTCATGCATTTCAAGCAAGCCAGTTTCCAGCAAAGCTGTGACTGCGCACATCGCGTTTGATCCCGACATCCCATGCGCCTGATCGGGCTGCAAAACGATGAATCCTACATCCGCCTCAGGATGTGTGGCCGGTGGCAGCAGAATGAACGACCCCGCCGGCCCGCTTCGCGGTTCGGAACACAGAAACCGCCTCAGACTATCATCAACCTCGTTAATGTGACGCAGCTTATCAGCCATCGTTGCACCAGGAATGTTCAGCACTCCTGCGGTAACAACGCGTCCGATCTCACCCGCGCAATGCACGTCAACGACCTGAAGTGTTTTGGACCAACGCATTCCCTTATTCCTTTATGTACCAGTCCCAAGGCTTTGAGCGGTCGTAGGTCGTGATTTGTTTGGTTTCGAGGTAGTTGTTCAAACCCCACTCACCCAACTCGCGACCAATGCCGGACTGTTTGTAACCACCCCATGGCGCTTCAGTGAATGTCGGCTGAGAACAGTTGATCCAGACAATGCCTGCGCGGAACGCCCGCGCCACACGTTCGGCGCGGTCCAGATCAGTTGACATGACCGCAGCGCCAAGGCCGAAACGGCTGTTGTTGGCCAATTCGATGGCCTCCGCTTCTGTCTTGAAGGACCGGGTGACAACCACGGGCCCAAAAATCTCTTCGTTCCAAACCCAGCTATCAAGCGGTGGATCTGCCAGGATCGTTGGCTCTACATAGCAGCCATGTTTCAACCCCTGTGGCACACCGCCACCGGAGACAAGCCGTGCGCCTTCGGCCTTGCCTTTCTCAATTGCTGCCAGCACTTTTTCATGCTGTGATTGGCTGACAAGCGGGCCCAACAAAACGCCTTCCTCTAAGCCTTGCCCGATCTTGATCTTTTTGGCCTCTTCGACCAGACGCGCCATCAGCGGTTCATAGATTGTCTCTTCGATCAAAACGCGTGACGTGGCAGAGCAAACTTCGCCCTGGTTCCAAAAGATCCCGAACATGATCCACTCAACCGCTTCGTCCAATGGGGTGTCAGCAAAGACGACCATTGGCGATTTGCCCCCCAATTCCAAACTGATGGTTTTGATGTCTTTGGACGCAGCCGCCATGATCCGGCTGCCCGTGGGAACCGATCCAGTAAACGCCAACTTATCTACATCAACATGTTCAGTCAGCGGTTGACCCGCCTCAGGTCCAAAGCCTGTGACGATATTCAACACACCAGCAGGCAGGCCAGCAACATCGGCGATGGCACCGTATTCCAGCGCCGTCAGCGGGGTCAGTTCGGATGGCTTCAGAACCATCGTGCACCCTGCGGCAAGCGCCGGTGCAATTTTCCACGCCGCCATGAGCATTGGAAAGTTCCAAGGGATGATCGCGCCTGCAACGCCGATCGGTTCCCTTACAACTTTGGAAGTGAATTCTTCCATCGACAGGGCAATGGGTATTTCGCTGTCTGTATCCAAACGCTCGGCAAGGTCAGCATAGAAATGGAAACACCCAGCGGTGTCCTCAATATCCCAAACAGCCTCTGGCAGCGGCTTGCCGTTATCGCGCACCTCAATGCGTGCCAGTTCGTCGGTGCGCCGGACGATCTCGTCGCCCATCTTGCGAAGAACTGCGGCGCGCTCCTTACCTGTCATGGCCCGCCAGGGACCGTGATCAAATGCCTCGCGCGCGGCTTTCACTGCTTTGTCTATGTCTTCAGCGCCGCCGCGGGGAACCTGATGGAACACCTCTCGGTTTGACGGATCAACCACATCGAACATCTCACCGTTGGTAGGGGTGAGCCATTTTCCATTGATATACAGTTGGTTTTTCATGGGGTTTCCTCACATGTGCCGTGTAACGCCACCATCCACGCGCAAGCTTTGCCCGGTGATGAAGCTGGAATCGTCGGTTAGCAGGAATGCCGCTGCTTTGGCTTGTTCTTCAGCCCGCGCAAGGCGACCAAGCGCAGACATATCCGCAAACTTTTGCGGTAAGTCGAGACTGTCCGTGAAGCCGGGCAACAGGCAATTCATGCGGATGTTCGCAGGGCCATAGCGGTCAGAGTAAAGCTTGGTGAAGCTCGACACCCCAACGCGGTAAACGCTGGACGTTGGGAAAGTAAGGCTTGGCTCAAACGCTGAGAAGGTTGTGATATTGACAATCGATCCGCCGCCTTGGGCTTCCATGATCGGCGTGACCAGTTTGGCCAAACGTATCACTGGCTTCAGAACCATACCGTTCGCCAAATCCCAATCTTCTTCTGGGATTTCCAGCAGATCGCCTTTTGGCGGCCCACCGACGTGGATCAAAACCGCATCAATCCGGCCATAGGTCTTCATCGCCAAATCAACGATCATTTTGGTATCTTCAGCGTTCTCTGCTTTCCCGCGATGGGCAACGCCGCCCAACTCGGCCGCAAGGATCTCGCAGCTTTCGGAGGGCGACATCAGGGCAAGCTTGTGTCCGCGTGCATGCATCTCATGTGCAATGGCAGCACCCATGCCACGTCCACCGCCGATCACGAGACAGGTTTTTTCCATCATGTCATATCCTTTCAAAATCGATTTACGCGGAATGGTGCCAGGTCAAGATCAGTTGCCTCGCCTGCCATCAACTGCCCCAACAAACGCGCGGTGGTGGCCGCATAAGTCACGCCCAGATGGCCATGCCCCGTGGCATAGAAAACGCCCTTGGTTTTGGCAGAGGCAGATATGATTGGGATTGTATCGGGTAGCGCCGGGCGATGCCCCATCCATTCCTTTGCCTCTCCAACCTTCAAGTTGGGCAACGCTTCTTTGGCACGCTTTACGGTAATCTTGGCGCGGTCATAATTTGGCGCAGAGTCTAGGCCTGCCATCTCAACCGTCCCGCCAACGCGAATGCCGCCAGCGGTCGGACTTACCATAAAGGCTTTAGCTGGCCATATGATCGAATGGTTGAGTGATATCTCTGGCGCGTTTATTTGCGTGCTGTAACCGCGCTCTGTTTCAAGCGGGATCGGTTCACCTAACATCCGCGAAAGACGGCCCGTATAGGCACCGGCGGATATCACAACTTCATCGGCGCTAATCAGTGTTCCATCAGACAGTCGAACCCCGGTAATGACATCGCTGCGCGTAAACCCAGTCACTGTCTCGCATACGACTTTGCCACCCTTGCCAGAGAAGGCGGAAACCAGCTGATCTACGATCTGATAGGGGTTCGCCACCGTGCGATTGTCAGGCAGTAGAACGGCCTTCTGAATGCTGCTTGATATCTCAGGTTCCAGATCACGCAGGGCGTTGCTGCCGAGGACTTCATAGTTGAACCCAAAGCGGTCCAACATATCAATGCGCTCGCGGTCATCGTCAAACTCGCGCTCGCTTGCATAAAGCGACAAACATCCTGTTTGGGATAGATGATCAACTAGCTCTATCTCATCCAGTAGCGCTTGCGTGTCGCTTAGGGCCCGACCACACAGTGCGGCTCCGTGTGTTTCAAGTGCGCTGACCCTTGAGGATCGACTGGCCATCATAAAGCGTAACAACCACGGGACCATCCTTGGTATGTGGAGCGGGCTGATCCGAATTGGACCAACTGGGTCAAACATCCAACCGGGCATCTGCCGCCAGATTGAAGGCCTCGCAACCGGCATAAACTCTGTCACGGCAATAGAAGCCATATTGCCATATGATGCACCATGCCCCGGTGCGTCACGGTCAATCAAGACCACCTGACGCCCAGTCTTTTGCAAAGTATGGGCAATCGACGCCCCAATGATTCCGGCCCCGATCACCACTGTTGTTCTGTTTAAATTTTCTGGCATCGCATTTTCTAAAAAAGTTGGAGGTGACTCGCGTCACCCCCAAGTTCAGGCAGGTTCACCAGTTCAAAATCGGTTCCATAGCTGTGCGGAACTCGGCCTTTTCTGCATCCGTCAGCGGACCAAGCGGCGCGCGGCAATCGCCAACCGGCAATCCTTGTAATTCGCAGCCATATTTAATTTTCTGAACAAACTTGCCGGATTCCAGAATATTCATCGCGCGATAAAGCGTCTTCATCATCTCTTTGGCTTTCGCCAAGTCGCCTGCTTTGAATGTGCGGTCCAGGTCACAACACGCTTTGGCCATGCAGTTGGACGGTCCACAAATCCAGCTTTCAGCACCCCAGAACATGAAATCCAATGCGATGTCATCTGACCCGGAAACCAATTGAATTTTGCCTTTGTAGCGGCTTGAAATATCAATCGCGCGCTGCATCACGCCCGAACTTTCTTTAATGCCAATGACACGAGGGTTATCGGCAAAGTGATCCATCAGTTCAAAGCTGATGTCAGAACCGTCTTTGGCGGGGTAGCTGTAAAGCACAAGGTTTACATCAACGGCATCCAACACGGTTTCATAATGCTTGATCAGCTCTTCTTGGGTAGGGCGCGTGTAAAATGGGGGTGCCAGCAAAACGTTATCATAACCGACGTCTTTTGCGATCTGTGTTTGCTCAATCACTTCGCGTGTTGCTGGCGCGTTTGTACCAGCAATCAGAATTTCATCATCGTTCGCGAATTCTTTGACAAATTCTAACACCGCCCGACGTTCTTGGGTTGATTGGCTAAAGTACTCACCCGTTGATCCATTTGGAACCCAACCGGTGACACCCGCTTCGCGGAAGTGAGTTAGCAAGCCTTCGAAGGCTTTGAAGTCGATTTTATTGTTCTTGTCGAATGGCGTCACAAGAGCGGGCATCACACCGGTAAGTTTCATGGCTGTATCCTTTGGATCATTTGGAATTGTAAGGGAGGTATCCGCGTTGCTCGACCTCGGGAAAGGCATCGCCTCGGCGGACGTAATTTGTGTTTTGGGTTAGAGAACGCGGGACAAAATCCCAAATTTCTTCACGACCCTTCGACAAAGCGGTGTCGATCAACTTGCGTCGGACCTGGGATTCAATCACGTCATCCAGCAAATTGTCCAAGGGCCATGTTTCTTCAATCATGGCAGTCAGGCGAACTTCATCCGGATCGCCTTGCCCGATCAGATTGACCAGTTCCAACGGATCATTTGACAGATCATAAAGCTGCGGTGGGTATCCTCGGGAAACCACCAGCTTTTTATCGCCGCTACGCACGCAGACGCGTGGCGCAACAGTGCCCCCATCAATATGTTCAATCAGCACTGGAGCTGAGATCGGCGTGCCCGCTAGCGCTGGACACAGGGACTTGCCGTCCAGCTTGGTTTTGATCTGGTCTGGGCCGATCTGCGCAAGCTCCAGCAGTGTTGGAAAGATATCTAACAAGGATGCTGGCTCAGACACGCGACTAGGAGCGTTACCCGGTTGGGAAATTATGATCGGAACACGGACCGCCGGATCAAATAGCGTTTTCTTGAACCACATCCCCCGCTCACCGATCATGTCACCGTGATCTGATGCAAAGATGACGACAGTGTCATCCGCAAATCCGCTATCTTCTAGTGCGGCCATCACACGACCCAGATGATCGTCGATACAGCTGATCATCCCGTAATAGCCACGCCGCGCGTTCCGATAATCCTGGTCGGTCAGGTCAACCTTGTCTTGCGCGTAATGATAGTAAAGCGACTGGCTATGCGGATCACGTTCGCTCACCGGAATATGCGGCACCTTCGGATCGTCAATTTCAGCATCGTCATGCATGTCCCAATACTGCTGCGTGGTCACATAAGGATCATGTGGTTGGGTCAGCGATACCGTCATCATGAAAGGGCGTTTATCCGCGCTGCGCGCACGCGTATAAAGCTCGCGCACCGCGTGGTGAATGACGTCCTCGTCGTAGTCGATCTGCATACTGCGCGCGACTGGCCCTGCATCGCGAACAGTTTCTGTGGTCGACGCTCCAAAAATATATGGACGCTCTTCGTCTTCATTGTAGTCCCTGAAATCGGCATCCGGTGTCCATGACATATCGGCAGGATAGATTTCTGTTGTCAGGCGCTCTTCAAAGCCGTGGAATTGGTCCGGGCCCACGAAATGCATCTTACCTGAAATGCATGTGTAGTACCCAGCGTTGCGCAGATAATGCGCGAAAGTTGGTGTTGATGCCGTGAATTCGGCGCCATTGTCATAGGCACCGATACGAGACGGCAACCGCCCCGACATCATTCCGAATCGCGATGGGGCACAAAGTGGATAAGGACAGTACGCATTCTCAAACACCGACCCTCGCGCCGCCAAAGCATCGATGTGCGGGGTCTTGCAGACCGAGCCGCCATATGACTTCAGGACAAATGACGTAAGCTGATCGACCATAAAAAGAACGATGTTGGGTTGTTTGGACATGTGGCTTTTTTCTCCAAGATACGTGCTCTGCAGGGTTGCTGGCTGAACTGTTCACGACCATTCATCGGATTACTTTTGTCGCAACGATCGGCCCATGAGAGACCGTTCCAGATATCTGACAACATTGCTTTCGACTCTTGTCGACACTGTGTGTGCAATATTTGTCGACAAAGTGACGACGTGTCAATGGGGCAACGATCCATCGACCAGAAAAATCTTGCCTCGTCTCAGCCGACCTCGACGCTACTCAAATGGCGCGCCAGCCATTTTGTTCATGGGTCATCAAACGACAGGTTGGCATCCTATATGCGCAACCGTCTGATTGATCGAAACCGATCGGCATGTTCAGTCAAATTCGAGCATCAGCCTTAGATTCGGTGTTGGTCTGCCCGAAGAGACCATTGTCAATTGTGCCAATATCTAAAAGGAAATCGGCAAATTTGGAGAGAACTGTTGTTTCGCGAGTTGCTTTGGACCTGCGCATTGTTCCTGAAAATCTTACCCATGGAATCTTCGCCGACTCAGATTGCCAGTTCAACTTTGTTCGAGAAGTTCAATGAGTGGTTTGTGCAGATAGCTGCCATTCGTAGAGGTCGCAGCATCGGGGGCTTTGGGCTGATTTTGTGGAAAAACTCCAAATTTCAGATG
>CAYGQQ010000047.1:0-23979 GCA_964352105.1 uncultured Rhodobacterales bacterium
TTACAATCCGATCTACACCGACACGTTGGAGCTGGACATGGGCACAATCGTGCCTGCGATCTCAGGCCCGAAACGGCCACAGGACTATGTGGCTTTGATCGACGGCCAGACCGCGTTCCGCCGCGAAATGGAGGAGACCTTCAAGCGCCCTATGGGCAAGGAGGTCGCTGTTTCGGGCGAAGACTACACGATGGAATCGGGCAAAGTGGTGATCGCGTCGATCACATCCTGCACCAACACATCGAACCCATATGTGATGATCGGGGCAGGGCTGGTGGCCCGCAAAGCCCGCGCCCTTGGTTTGAACCGCAAGCCTTGGGTGAAGACTTCGCTGGCACCGGGATCACAGGTGGTCAGCGCTTATCTGGAAGCGGCAGACCTGCAAGATGACCTCGACGCTATCGGTTTCAACCTCGTGGGTTACGGCTGCACGACCTGCATCGGCAACTCCGGCCCGATCCAGAAAGAGCTGTCGGAGGCCATCGCCGAGGGTGATCTGGTTGCAACATCAGTTCTGTCAGGCAACCGCAACTTTGAAGGGCGCATCAGCCCTGACGTGCGCGCCAACTATCTTGCCTCGCCCCCGCTGGTTGTGGCCTACGCGCTCGCAGGCACGCTCGATATCAATCTGGCGTCAGACAGCCTTGGCAAGGACAAGGACGGCAATGACGTGTATCTTAAAGACATCTGGCCGACCTCTCAGGAAGTGGCGGAATTGGTCGAGCAGACCGTGACCCGCGAAGCCTTCATGGAGAAATATGCCGAAGTCTTTACTGGGGACGAAAAATGGCAAGGTGTCGAAACCACTGATAGCTTGACCTATGACTGGCCGGCGTCGTCGACTTATGTTCAAAACCCGCCTTACTTCCAGGGTATGGCCGCGGAGGCTGGAACGATCTCCAACCTAGAAGGCGCGAAAGTTCTGGCTGTTTTGGGCGATATGATCACGACTGACCACATCTCTCCGGCGGGCTCGTTCAAGGACACGACCCCTGCGGGTCAGTATCTGATCGACCGGCAAGTGGCCCCGCGGGAGTTCAACTCCTACGGTTCCCGTCGCGGTAACCACGAGGTTATGATGCGCGGCACTTTCGCCAATATCCGCATCAAGAACGAGATGCTGGAAGGTGTCGAAGGCGGCTACACCAATGGCCCGGACGGCACGCAAATGTCGATCTTTGATGCAGCGATGGCCTACCAGAACCAAGGCACACCGCTGGTGATCTTCGGTGGTGAGCAATACGGGGCAGGGTCCTCGCGCGACTGGGCTGCCAAAGGCACTGCCCTTCTGGGCGTCAAGGCCGTTATTGCCGAAAGCTTTGAACGTATCCACCGCTCCAACCTTGTTGGAATGGGCGTGATTCCATTTGAATTCACAGCGGGCGACAGTCGCAAATCTCTGGGACTGACGGGTGAAGAAACCGTCAGCATCCACGGGCTGGAAGGCGACCTGAAGCCGCTGTCGGAAGTACCGTGCACGATCACGATGGCCGATGGATCTGTGAAGGAAATCTCGCTGAAATGCCGGATCGATACCGCGATTGAGAAAGAATATATCGAGCATGGCGGCGTTCTGCATTACGTGCTGCGCGACCTTGCGAAGGTGGCGTAACTTTATCTTCATCTAGGTGACCAAACCCTTCCCGTGCAATCGGGGAGGGTTTTTTCTTGTTTCGTTAACGTATAGAACCCCTCTGTCGGCACGAGGGGCGTGCAAAATAGGGGTTCAGGTATCAATGAAAGGGTTTCCAGACCTTCCGCCAGTATGGCTCGTCGTGTTCATGGCGTTGAACTGGGGCATTGCGCGCGCAATCCCCGGCAATCCCGGATCACGATTTTTCGAGTATTTCAGTTGGGGACTGATCGGCTTTGGTCTGGTCATTATCCTGTGGTCAGCCACCTATTTCTGGACCCACGATACCACAATCGAGCCGCATCACACGCCAAACAACCTGATTGCCAAAGGTCCCTACAAGCTGACGCGCAATCCAATTTACCTTGCAATGGTAATCATCCTGATCGGCTCCGTGATTGCAAATGGCCAGCCGTTGGCGCTGTTATTGGTGCCGTTTTTTATCGGTTTGATGACCCAAAGATTCATTATTCCTGAAGAAAAGGCGCTGATCGACGTGTTTGGCCCGCGCGCGGAGCGGTATCTGAAGCGAACCCGTCGCTGGCTGTAGCGCGGCCACATCACGAACCTGCCTAAAATTATGACATTCCGCTCGCAATTCCTTGATTGGCAACTTGGCAGGCAGGTTGCTAGTGTCGTTCAAGTCAGCACAAACGAGAACCTTACATGCGCCCTGTTTTAAATTTCCTTGCCGCGTCGGCCCTCAGCTTAACCGCTGGAACGGCTGCCTTTGCGGATGTTGTCGTGGTCGAGTTGTTTACCTCGCAGGGTTGCTCCTCTTGCCCGCCCGCAGATGAGCTGTTGGGCAAGTTGAAAAAACACGATGACGTCATCGCTTTGTCGCTGCATGTCGACTACTGGGATTATCTGGGCTGGAAAGACGAATTTGCCGACCCTAAAAACACCCAACGCCAGCAAGGCTATGCGCATGCGTCCAGCAGCAACATGATCTATACACCTCAGATGATTGTCGGCGGTCAGACCTCCATTGTCGGAACGCGCGGTATGGAATTGATGGAGGCGGTGCAGGCCCATGGCGAAAAACGGACCGATCTTGGCATGATTGTGACGAAAAACGCTGACGCGGTCACTATTGAGCTGACCCCCGGTGCGGCCGGAACCGCGGAAATGATCGTGCAACTTGTCCGCTACGAGCCGAGCCTGACGGTGGATATTCGCAGCGGCGAGAATGCTGGGCGCAAGATCACCTACCACAATGTGGTGACGTCCTGGGACGTGATCGGTACTTGGGACGGCGCGTCGGAGCAATCGTTGCAAGCCCCGACAAAAGGGCCACAACATACGGCTGTCATCGTTCAGGACGGCGTATCAGGCCCCATTTTGGCAGCTGCGCGTCTGGACTGACGCCACGCTTCCCGGTCGGGTTTCCAGCGGCGATGTATCCAGAACCATTGATCCATATGCTTGCGCGTCAACGCCTCCAGGGAATCGTTTAGGCGCTGCGTCATCTCTTCTGGCGTACCGTGCGCGATCGGGGCTTCGCATAAGACCTCAAAATCCAAGCCATTTGGCTGCCTGATCCCGTAGACCGGCACCACCAAAGCATCGTATTTCAACGCGATCTCCGCCGCGGACAGCGCCGTTGGTGCGGTTTGGCCAAAAAAGGTCATATCGGCCCCGTCGGTCATATATTGATCGATCAGAAGACCGGCCATCCCACCGCCCCGCAGGAACTTAATTAAGCCGCTTAAGCCTTTGCGGCCACGGGGAAAAACCGGTTCCCCGATTTTCGAGATAGCAGCGACGTAATGCGGGTTGAAATAGCCGTTATTCATTTCACGGTAGAGCGCACCGACCGGGTATCCTTTCGCAATCAGTGCCGCGCGCGGGGCGTCATAATTGCCGAAATGGCCCGTGACCAGCACCACAGGTCTGCCGGCTTTGTGGGCCTCGTCCAAGGCTGTGACGCCCGGCCCCGTAAGGGGCGCGGTCTCAAAGCGGCGCAAGAAACTGTCGCCGGAATAAATCTCTATCAACGTGCGTCCGGCGTTGTTGGGCACCGCGCGGATCAGCCGAGCAACCTCCTCTTCCGGCATATCGGGGCAGACAAGCGCGAGGTTGTCACGCACCCGTTTGGAATAGCCAGCAAAGGGTGCCACAATCCGGGAGACGACCCAACCCGCCAGCGGAATGCGCAACCGGTAGGGCAACAGCAATGCGGTTCCAATGATTAGGCGAATAACCAGATTTGCGGCAAAATCTGAAGGGTCTTTTCGCCCGGATGCGGTGTCAGCTATCGCCATGGTGTTGCAAAAAGACTTTACGGTTTCAGTTCTGGTTTCGCGACGCCAGACATAGTGCGCAGCGGTGCCGATAACAAGCGTTGCGCTTGCAAAGCTGCCACCGTGCCAATTGCTAGGGCTGCCGGGCGAGGCCTGTGCCGATCATGCTGTCGCGGCTCACCAGTGTGGCCAGCGCATCCGCGTCCATCATTTCCGTGCCTGCGGGTCTGGCGGGCAGTACAATATAGCGCATATCGGCTGTGGAATCGTGGACCCGAAGTTGCGTCGTCTCGGGCAGTTCAACGCCAAATTCTTGCAAAACGGCGCGCGGCTCCCGCACGGCGCGGGATCGGTATTCGCGGGTTTTGTACCAGTCCGGCGGCAGGCCAAGCAAGTTGCGCGGGTAGCAAGAGCACAAGGTGCACACGATCAAATTGTGGACGTTTTCAGTGTTCTCGACGGCGATCAGGTTCAGGGGTCCGATATCAAAGCCCATTTCCCGCGTGGCCTCTGAGGCATTGTCCAACAGGCGCGCCTTGAAATCCGCGTCGGTCCAGGCGCGCGCAACAACAGCGGCCCCGTTTGCCGGGCTGCGTTCGTCCATTGCGCTGATCTGGTCTGCGATCTGGGAGGCCGTAACCTCGCCTTTCTCGATCATCAACTCCCGCACGGCGATTTCCATGATCTGCCAATAGCTGAGCGTGGTGTCATTGTCGGAACGGAACGGATGGCCCGAAGCACTGAGGTGGTCGTGATGATCATGGGGCATCAGGTGTCCTCCAGCCAATGTTCGTAAATCTCCGCATCCAGCGTGTCTTCGGGACGTTCAGCATCCGGTCCCCAAAGGTCCGCCATCTTGAAACGCACCCGGTAGAGCGTTCGGTCGGGCGCGGGCAGCTTATAGGCCAGTTGTTCGGGGTTCTTGAACGGCCCGACAACACGTTCGATGGTGCCGGGTTTCCCGCGCAGATAGAAAGGCGTGCGAATATGGCCGGGCGGACAAAGCGCGCGAATTCTTACAGAAGATCCTGGGGCGCGCGCGTTCATTGATCCGTGCCTTGCGCGGCCCCGTAGCTGTCGCCTCGGGTTTCAACCTCTGCCATCTTCGCGCCAAGCTCTTCCAGTGAATAGACACCGGCCTCGATCAGGTTTTGGTTAATTGCCGCAATCCAACGCTCATAATAGCTCATGGTTTCAAAGGCGTCTTCGCCCATATCTTCCAGTGCGCGGCGCAACCCATCGACGGTAAAATGGCCTCTGGCGGAGCCAAGGATCATCAGCGCGTCGACACGTTTCTCCCAAAGCGCGAAATCATGCCCGTCCATAGGGATCGCACCGGCGGTGCTGCCACCCATGTCATGCCAGCGGTGATGTGGAGTTTTTGTCATGGTCGAAACGCTACCCTTGTGCATTTTGGCTTGCAAGCGCGTCAAGCTGCGGGGCCAGATGCGCCATCGGATATCCGGCCGACGCCATGGCGGCCAGAATATCCTCGGTGCGCATTTTCCCGGCTTGTGTGAAGGCCCAGACGATGGCCGACCGGGTGCCGGAGGCGCAATAGGCCAGGGTTTTCATGTCAGATTTCTGCGCCTCGACTGTGTCCAGCGTCATCTGGCCCATAACAACCGGGTTGTCGCGAAACTGCAAACCCGCAGCTTTTGCCGCGTTTTCGATATCTTGCGGGCCTTCACCCGGGCCACTTTCCATGGCGGGGCGATTGCAGATCACGGCTTGAAAGCCAGCATCGACCAGCTCTTGCAGGTCAGTTGCAAGAATTTGCGGGGCAACGGCGAAGTCGGAGGTAAGATAACGAATGTCCATGGACGCAGTTTGCGCGGGCGCGCGCCGAAGGCAAAGCGAAATATCGCCGCAACCCGCGCGAATTTAGACGAGTTGCGCTTGTCAAAGCACGACTGCCACGTAAAAATACCCGCACGACGATTTTTGACTGGCATTGATAGAAGTGGTTTTGCGCGTGCGTTCCCAACGCGTGTGTTAATCAGAGCGTTAGCCCCGGTTTCTGAGGATATGATGAGCCCACCGATCCGTCTCGAAAAGCAAAATGGTATTGGGGCGATTATCCTCAAGAGCGACGATGACGGTCTGTTGGACGCATCAATGCGCGCAGGCATCGCAGCCGGGCTACAGGCAGCGCTGGCCGATGAGGCTATCAAAGTGATCTTGCTGGCCGCGCGCGGCACGGCCTTTCCGTCGCGTCTGGCAGATGCGGACCGGGACGCACAGGATGTGCCAAGCCTTGCGGACCTGTGTCTGTTTCTCGAAGCATCGCCGAAGCCCGTGGTTGCCACGATGCAGGGCCGTCTTGAGGGGCCGGGGGTCGAGTTGATCATGGCCGCGCATTACAGATTGGCCAGTAATCGCGCCGAATTTCGCCTCAACGACATCTCCCTAGGTTTGTGCCCACAGGCTGGCGGCACCCAGCGTTTGCCGCGCTTGGTCGGGGCTGAGAACGCGCTGGACCTCCTGCTCAGCGGGCGTGTGATCTCCGCGGGCCTTGCCAAGAGCATGGGTCTTATCGACGACATGTTCGAGCCGGAGGATTTGCGCGACGGATCGCTTGAGTTTGCAAATTCCACGACGGGAGTGCGGCCAACTCAGCTGCTGCGCCAGCATTTCTCCGACGCGCGCCAGTATTCGGAAACGGTGGCACTGTTTCGTGCAGAGGTTAGCGATACCGCCAGCGCTCAGGATCAAGTGGACGAGGATCTGGCCTTGCGCAAGATCATCGATTGCGTCGAAAACGCGATGGTTTTGCCGTTCGATATCGCATTGGATGTCGAAGCGGAGGCGGGCCATGATTGCAGAGTGACGCAATTGTCAAAGGCCCTGCGCCATGCCGCCGAAGCGGAACGCAAAGCCGCAGAGTTTCTGGAACTGGATGACGCCGACCCGCAACATCTCGAAAAAATCGCCGTCATTGGCGAAAGCGCGCGCGGGCTTTGGGCCGCCAAACGTCTGCTGGATGTGGGCTATGAGGTGGTCTTGCTGGCCAGTTCGCAAAGCGGCGTGGAAACTGCGCTGGAAGCTTTGGGCGAAGCTTATGAAACTGCGGTTGATGGCGGGTTGCTCAGCGACGGGCAGGGGGCGGATATCCTGTCTCGTCTGACGCTGACCACGGACCCTGAGAAAATCCGCGATGCTGATCTTTATATGGACACGTTGGGCCACGGCGCTGACAAGATGGAGCTTTTCGCCGCCGTCGACATTCTGGCCCGTCCCGGCACTACGTTGATCACAGCAGATGTCAGCCCGACAACGCTGCAAAAACTGCAAAAGACCTCGAACCGGACCGGGGACGTAATCGGTGTGAACTTCATCGACACCTTCGCCGAGGGGCAACTGGCGGAGATTGTCGTGTCCCCGGAAGCCTCCGCGCAAGCGGCTGTAACGGCGCACGCCTTGATTTCGCGCATGTTGTTCCTGCCGGTGCGGGTCGGGCCCCAAGACGGTTATGTCGCGCAAGCACTTTGGCAGACCTATTGTCAGGTCGTTGACCACCTGCTGCTGATGGGGGCAGACGTCCCACAAATTGACAGCGCCATGCAACGGTTCGGCTTTGAGCAAGGCCCGTTTCTTGTTCGCGACGCGTTGGGGTTAGAGCGCGAGCCGAAAAGCGGCAATGATCCCACACTCGTGCGCGACGCACTGATTGAGGCTGGCGCGACCGGAAAAGCGGCTGGTGTTGGCTTCTATATCTACGAGAATTTCAAAACCCCGAAATCCAACCCGGTGATCAACGATTTGCTGACGCTTGAACGCGAGGCGTGGCAAATCACGCCGCGCAACTATTCAACCCAGGAGATTCAAGAGCGCTTTCAAACCGCCTTGATCAATAGCGCGGTCGATCTTTTGGAAAGCGGCGTCGTAGACAGGGCGTGTGATATCGATGCTGTCGCCTTGGCAGGGCTGGGCTATCCCCGCGAACGCGGTGGTCCAACCTTTGAAAGTGATCTCCTGACGACATTCTCAGTCGCAAAAAGGTTGGAGTCTTTGCAAAAGGAAGCCCCCGAATTCTGGCAACCATCGGAAATATTGCTCAGATTGGCCTCAGAACGGCAAAAAATCAGTGACATAGAACTGGCTTGACCAAAAAACTCCTTGCAATAGTGCTACGTGCTTGCAAACTACGCATTGAACGTGTGAATACGAATTCACCACCTGTTTTCGGTGCGATTCGTAGTTTTCGCAAGTTTGAAATAAGTTGATAAATGGCAAAGTAACGATGCCATCAAAGGGAGAAAATTCATGAAACACGTAAAAACAGCATTGCTGTCTGCGGCGGCGGTAATCGCAATGGGCGACATCGCTTTGGCTGATGGTCACGCAAATTGCGCTATTGAAGCGGGTCGCGTGTCGATCGTTGGGAACGAATTCCCAGCCATCCAAACCGTAGGCGCTGGCGCGCAAGCCTGTGCAAGCGGTTCTGTCGAGGTAAAGACAAACCTGACAGCTGACCACCAGAAGATTAACCTTGCCGGTATGTCGGGCGATCCTGCGGAATACACCTCCGCGATTGTTGCGAACTCTTCGATTGTGGCGTTGATGAATGAAGACGTGATCCGTCCTCTGGACGATCTGGTCGCGAAATTCGGCGGCGATCTGAAGAAAAACCAGCTGATCACAGTCGGTGGCGAGATCATGGCCGTCGCGTTCATGGCGAACGCCCAGCACCTCGTTTACCGCGATGATGTCCTGAAGGAAATCGGTGTAGAGCCGCCGAAAACCTATGAAGACATGCTGGCCGCGGCACAGATGATCCGCGACAAGGGCATCATGGAAAATCCGCTAGGTGGCGCATATGCAGCTGGTTGGAACCTCGCGCAGGAATTCAACAACATGTATATTGGCCATGGCGGTGAATTCTTCAAGACGGGCACTGCTGAGGTTTCCATCAACAACGAGCAAGGTGTTGCCGCGTTGGAAATGATGAAAGCCCTGTCCGAGTATATGAACCCGGATTTCCTGACCCACGATTCCAACGCAACTTCTGCGGAATGGAAAGCGGGCAACGTGGCTTTGATGAACATGTGGGGATCACGTGTTGGTCCGTTGCGGGAAACTGAAGGGTCAAGCCAGGAAGTTGTCGATAACACGATGATTGCAGCCCCAATGACTGTTGGCGGTGGTTCTACGCCCGCGACGACATTGTGGTGGGACGGCTTTACAGTTGCGAAAAACATCTCTGATGAAGATGCCGAAGCGACGTTCAAGGCTCTGAAAGCTGCCATTGATCCGGCAATCCTGAACGAAGAGACGACACCGCAAGCTGTTTGGTTGATTGATGGCTACGAGCCGACACCAGCTGCAACGGGCGTTTTTGCTGCGGCAAACATGGGATCTGTTCCTTACCCAATGCTGCCTTACCAAGGCCTGCTGCACACAGCACTTGGCGCAGAACTTGCTGACTTCATGCAAGGTAAAGAAAGCGCTGCACAAGCATTGGCAGACACAGAAGCTGCCTACATAGCAGCCGCCAAAGAAAAAGGTTTCCTGAATTAAGTCGGGAAATCGCGAGGAGGGGGAAACCCCTCCTCGACACTAATCAAAGGGGGGCGGGTCGTTGAAGCACAGAACGTTTTTTTGGTTCTTTCTACCGACCGGGCTGGCGATGCTCTTGTTTATCGCTTTGCCAATTATTTCTGTCGTCACGCAATCACTCTATGCGCCGCACGAAGCGGTTCTGAGCGTCGTCGAGAATTGCGGGCCATTCGGCTGTAAAGAAGAAACGACTGTGGATCAGGAGGCAACGGAAGCCTTACGTGCGGCGGAGCCGTTGGGCCGGTTTGTCGGTCTTGAGATTTACCTGGACCGGGGCCATTTGGCAGTTCAGGAGATCGGCCAGCTTTGGGCCACCGAACAAACATGGAGCGGCTTTTTCAGCCGTCTTGGCAACCTGCCTTTCTACCGCGCGATGAGCTTTACAATCACCTATGTCGCCGTCGTGACGCCGATGGTGATCATCCTCGGGCTGATGATCGCTTTGGCTGTCAACTCGCTGCACCGCCACCTCAAGGGGCTGGTGATCTTTTTCTCGCTGTTGCCGTTTATCGTGCCGCCTCTTATCGGTTCTCTGATCCTGTTCTGGATGGTCGATAGCCGCGGTGTCTTTGGCACATTCTTGCAATACTTGTCGGGCGATCCGAACCTGTCGCTGAAGGCGTCCACTGCGCTGACTTGGATCATGCTGATGGTTTATGGAATCTGGCATTCCGCACCGTTCGCGTTCGTCATCTTCTACGCCGGCCTGCAAACCGTGCCGCAAGATACAATCGAATCTGCGGTGGTTGATGGCGCGACCCGTTGGGAGCAAACCCGCTACGTTGTCATCCCGCATCTGATGCCGCTTGTAACCTTTGTGGCGCTGATACAGCTGATGGACAATTTCAGGGTCTTCGAGCCTATCGTCGGTTTCAAATCGGAGGCCCACGCAACCTCGCTCAGTTGGATCATCTTCAACGACCTGGGAGGCGAAACGCAGCTGTTGTCCTCGGCCGCCACAACCTCTGTGCTGACGATCCTGGGGGTTGGTGTCCTGCTGTCTCCGGTGCTGGTGCGCACATGGCGCGACTTTAACGCAAAGGCACATTGATATGAGTACATCCCTTGCCCGTCGCCAACCGCTTGGTCTGCGCATCGCGCTTTATGCCTTTGTCGTCATCTGGTTGATCCTTGCAGCCTTTCCGTTCCTGTGGACCCTCTGGGGCAGCTTCAAGGTGGAGCTTGATTTCTTCTCGCTGTCGAATTGGACCGATGCCCTGACCGGACCCCGCACAGAGGCCGTCTATGGCACACCGTTCACCGGGGCCGGTTATGAAGGTGCCTGGATTCAGGAAGAGTTCTGGCGCGCTGTTCTGAACACATCCATCGTGTGTTTCTGTGTTGTCTGCATTTCACTGACGTTTGGGACCCTTGGCGGCTATGCGCTGTCCCGGTCCGGCTATAAATACGTCTTCTGGCTCCTGATCATCGCGTTGATTTTTCGTGCTTTGCCTCAGATCACCCTGGTATCGGGCTATTTGCAGCCTTTCTTTGCGTGGAACCTGTGGGGGATATTGCCAACGACAATCATCGTTCTGGTGGCGATCAACCAGCCTTTTACCCTGTGGATGCTGCATAGTTTCTTCACCAAGATCCCAATCGAGCTTGATGAAAGTGCCAAGGTTGATGGCTGCACGCAGTTTCAGGCCTTCCGGCATGTGATCATCCCTGTGATGTGGCCGGGGGTTATCACGACGGGGCTATTTTCCTTCCTGCTCGCCTATAACGACTTCGCGGTCGCGGCGATGCTGTTGTCGGAGGAAAACCGCACCATGGTGCCTGCGATTGCCGCATTCCTTGGAACCACACAAACAGAAGGCAACGTGATGTTCGCCGTTGCCGCCGTTGTATCGGCCACCGCACCATTGTTTGTGATGGTTCTCTTCTTCCAACGCCAAATTGTCAGCGGTCTGACCGCTGGTGCCGTGAAAGGATAAACTCATGGCTGAGATCAAACTGATAAATGTAAATAAGCGTTGGGGCTCATTCGTGGGCGTCAAGGATTTCAATCTGACAATCGCAGACCGGGAATTTCTGGTGCTGCTGGGGCCTTCGGGCTGCGGCAAAACCACGACCATGCGGATGATTGCAGGGCTTGAGGATCCGACGGAAGGCGACATCTATATCGGCGACACGCGCGTCAATGACATGGAGCCGAAGGACCGTGACATCTCCATGGTATTCCAGTCTTACGGCCTATACCCGAACATGAATGTTTATGAGAATATTCGCTTCCCTTTAAAGGTGCGCAAAATCCCCGAGAGCGAACACAAAGAGCGTGTGATGCGCGCCTCCGCGATGGTTGAACTGGACGATTTTCTTCACCGTAAACCGGCCGCACTTTCGGGCGGTCAGCGGCAACGGGTGGCATTGGCGCGCGCCGTGGTGCGTGAACCCAACGCGTTTTTGATGGACGAGCCGCTGTCGAACCTTGACGCCAAGCTGCGGGTTTCCACCCGTGCTCAGATCAAAAACCTCAGCCACGAGCTAAAAACCACGACGATCTACGTGACCCACGATCAGATCGAAGCCATGACCTTGGCCGACCGCGTTGTGGTCATGGAAAAGGGCATCGTACAGCAGGTGGGCACACCTACGGAGATCTACGATAACCCCGCCAACACCTTTGTTGCCAGCTTCATCGGTAATCCGGCAATGAACCTCATCGACGGGGAAATCATCGACGGGACATTCCGCGCCAAACATATCGAAATTCCGGGTTTCACGAGCCATTCCGGCCCGGTAACGCTTGGGTTCCGGGCGGAAGATGCCTCAGTTGCCGAAAAAGGCGAAGTGACCGCGCCGGTTTATTCCATGGAGCTTTTGGGCGACGCCACGATGGCCACGGTTAGATCGGGCAGCGCTCTTATTGCGGTCAAGGCCGATAAAGATTTCCGCACGGAAATTGGCGCGCCGATCACCGCCTCTGTCCCGGCCTCCATCTGCCACCTGTTTGACATCAAATCCGGTGAGCGCCTGACATGACGCAGACCTACCACCACGCGGCCCTTACCGCTGAAAACGACTTATCGAAGACTGATGAAAGCCAACGCATCGTCTCCGAAATGGGCGAGGCACTGGGGCGCAACGCAGAAAACATGTCGGACTATTTCTCCGATGATTTCCGCTGGATGGGCAATACCGGTTGCGGTGTCAAAAACTCCCTAGAGGAGTTTCGGCGCAATTGGCAAAAGCCTTTCCGCGCGGCCTTCCATGATCGTGTTTACGTCGAGGAGGCGCGCGTCGCCCAAGGCGAATGGGTCTCGGCGTTTGGCTATATCGAAGGCACCCATGCCGGAGAGTTCATGGGAATCGCACCGACCGGGAAACGCGTTACGATCAAGTGGATCGACTTCTGGCACGTCAAGGATGGCAAGATCGTCAACAATTGGGTCAGTGTCGACTACCCCCATGTGCTGGAGCAATTGGGCCGTGATGTTTTTGACGGCGAAGGTTGGGAAGCCTTTGATCGTGGTGACAAAACACCACCCGGTACTGACGCCTGATCTGCGCAGCGCGTCCTTAGGTTTGGGTCGCAATTGGGTTTCAATAGGTGAGACAATCTGTAAACTTCTCCTGACACACTTTTTCGTGTATACGAAAGTATCCGGCGGCTATCGCTGGTGCGATTTGCTCGGGGGGGCGCACAATGGCGACAATGGACGGGCGAAGCGGTTTTACGGATGCTAGCCGCTACGAAAAAGCATTCGCCGATATCAAATCCCTAAAATTGAGCTTGCCAGACGATTCCGTTACGTCGCTGGCCAAAGAAGTTCTGGACCGGGTTCTTGAACAAGCCCGCGCTGTTGGCACGACCCATCCGGTGCCAACCGGTGACAATATCACCGCACTGGCTCGCGCGTTGATCCTGACGGATGACACCGCGGGGGCAGATTGGATTGCGAGGCAACGCCGCGACGGTATTCCTGTGCGCACGCTTTACCTGACCTATCTTGCTGGGGCTGCCGAACAGCTTGGCGAATGGTGGGTTGAAAACAAGATCTCGCTGGTGGATGTGACCATCGGCACGTCACGCATTTTCGCGATCCTGCGCAGCCTTGCGCCGATGTTTGACGGGATCACCCCGCAAAAGGGCAGGCGCGCTGTGTTCGCCTCTGCCCCTGATGAGGACCATACGTTAGGCGTGCGAATGGCCACCGATCTGATGCGCGACGAGGGGTGGAAGATCGACCTGATGGTCGGGTATTCCCATGAAGAACTCATCGACAGGATCCGCAAGTCTAACTGCTATTTGATCGGCCTGTCTGCAGGCGGAAAACATTCGGTCGTGAAACTGGCGAAACTGGTAATCGCGCTTCGGATCAGCAACCCTATGGCGCGTATCCTGATCAGCGGTAAAGTTGTGACCGAGGCTCGTGATCTGATTGATCTGATGAATGTGGATGGGGTCGCGGAGGACTTTGAAGGAGCCAAGCGCGCCTTGGAAGAGATGTGGACAGCAACCCAGAAAGCAGCGGTGGCGCAGGTCTAACCCAGCGTGATGCCCACGATCACCATGATCAACCCAAACGCAGAGACACACAGCGCCCCAAGATTGAGCGCCACTGTCGATTGCAGCGTCTGTGCAAGCGCTTCGTCGCTGAGGCCCGCGCGTTTCGCCTTTGCCACCCGGACGATACAGTAAATCAGCCCGGCAAGCCCGATCAGGGTAACAACGGATCCAACAGGAATAAGATATTGCATAACGCGTCCTTTGATATGGGGGCGGGCGAGGGTAGGGGCGACCTACCGTTTCACGCCCGCCCGCGCAAGCCGTTCGCGCGGGATTTGCAATATCTGGGCTTGTCACCGCGGGGCGGGCTTTGTATCCGTCAGGTCTTGATCAGCCTGAAAGGATTTCGCCCATGTCCGACGCTTCCGTCATAGACAGCTCCTACCGTGTGACCGCCGACGAATTGCGCGCCTTCGTGGAACGCTATGAGCGTCTTGAGATGGAAAAGAAGGACCTCGCCGATCAGCAAAAAGAAGTTATGGCCGAGGCGAAAGGCCGGGGCTATGACACGAAAGTTCTTCGTAAAGTTGTGGCAATGCGCAAACGCGACCCGCAGGAAATCTCTGAGGAAGAAGCGGTGCTGGAGCTCTATAAAGAAGCGCTCGGCATGTAAGCCGGGCCGTCAGGTCCGTCAAACACTCTTAGTTGAACGGGGAGATGAACGTGACGTCTTCCATCGCCGCGATCACCTCGACATCGCGGTAATATTGCGCTGTCAACGTGTTGACGAAATCTTCGGTCCAGCCGGGCAGCTCGATTACAGTGTTCATGGCCTCGCCCAGCGGAAATTTCTCCAGAAATGAGCCAACGATAAGACGTCGTTGCTTGACCGAATTCGGCGGCGTGCTTTCCATAAACGTCTTCATGCGTTTGAGCCCGCGCCACATCATTATCGTGCGGAGGAAATCATCTTCCCCTTCCAGCACTGTAAATTCGTCATGCTTGGCCAGCGCTGTCAGAAGCTCCGGCCAGATCAGCGGTGAATCCTCGTTGCACCAGACGGTAACGGGCACGCCGGGCACCTCATCGCGCAGGCGACGAACGGTATCGGACCAGAACAGCTCTGTCGGGTTGCTGCCGGCGATAAATTTGGTGAATTTCGTTTCGGGGGAGCGCTCAAACAACGCAGGCACGAAGGTCGCGGGGTCTTTCAGCGCCAGAAAAATCTCCAGCTCGTGGCCGTCAAACAGCTTTTGAAAACGCTGCATCTTCTTCCCGATCGAGGGATAGATTTTCCCGTTGTTTACGGCATTGCCCGCGACCGAAATAAACGCGTCATGGCTCAGCACCAGCCGGTCCGGCTCTTCACTGTCGACCAGGATCGTGTCCATGATCAATTCGCGGCTGTCCTGTGACAAGGCGTCGTCTTTCGGCGCTTTGAACACCTCCCGAAACACCGGGCGATATTCCAGCGGATCAGGCACTGCGATACCTTGCTCTGCCAGCGTGTCGACGTTTTTCCGCAGACAGCTGATCAGGTGGTTATCATCGGTGGAATGAGCTCCGATATGGAGAACAATTTTCACAACATACAGTCCGTTTGCCCCAGCGCACTATCCGACACTTAGCGTGTCACCAACGCACTGGCAAATGCCTTTGCACAGAGTTATGACAAGCGTTGCGTCCAGCCCACGGCCGCAAATGCTTGATCTGCCAGAGGCGGCCTGCAATAACCCATATATTGCGTCGGAGTGAGAATGGCCCACACATACTATGATTTCTTTGCGGGTGGCGGCATGGCGGGGATTGGCCTGGGTGCAAAGTGGTCATGTCTGTTTGCTAATGACATTGACCCGAAAAAGGCCAAAAGCTACCGGGCTAACCATGCAGGTTGCGACAGTTTGCTGATGCGCGATGTGGCGCAGGTCACCGCGCAGGATTTGCCCGGCCAGGCGGATCTGGTCTGGGCGTCATTTCCTTGTCAGGATCTGTCCGTTGCGGGAAAGCGCGCAGGGCTTGCGGGAAAGCGATCCGGCATGTTCAAGCCGTTTTGGAGCTTGATGCAGGCACTACATGCCGAAAACCGTGCCCCCAAAATCATCGCGCTCGAAAATGTCTGCGGCGCGATCACCAGCAATGGCGGACGCGACTTCGCAACGCTGGCCAATGCGTTTTCCGGGCTGGATTACCGCTTTGGCGCGATGGTGGTTGATGCGGTGCATTTCCTGCCGCAATCGCGGCCCCGGTTCTTCATGATCGGGCTGCGCGGGGATCAGACGCTTCCACCCCAAGTGACAGCCGACACGCCGCATCCGATTTGGCATACCCGCGCGCTGGTCGAGGGGTTCAACTTGCTTGGACCGACGGCGGCGAAGAAGTGGCTTTGGTGGAACATGCCCACACCTGCGGGGCGCAATACCTGCCTTGCTGATATGATCGAAGACGCGCCGGGCCGTGTTTCGTGGCACAGCCCTGCCGAGACCCGCAAACTGATCGGCTTGATGAGCCCCCATAACCGCGCAAAGCTGGAGGTTGCCAAGCAGAAAGGCCACCGCGTCGTCGGCACGCTTTATCGTCGCACGCGGGTGGATCCGCTCGGGAACCGGGTTCAGCGGGCGGAGCTGCGCCTTGACGATATTGCGGGCTGTTTGCGGACCCCGTCGGGCGGCTCCAGCAGGCAAACGGTTATGGTGATTGACGGCAATAAGGTGCGCTCACGTCTGCTCTCGACCCGTGAAGCGGCCAATTTGATGGGGCTGCCAGCGGAATATATCCTGCCGGAGCGCTATAACGACGCCTACCGCCTTGCCGGTGACGGGGTCGCGGTGCCGGTCGTACGCCACCTTGCTCAGGAGCTTTTTGAGCCGGTCTTGCGCCAGAACCGCCTGACGCTGGTCGCCTAGGGCAGGGCGGTGATGCGGGACCCCGACAGCGTCAATTTCCCGCCCTTTGAGGCTGAAGACCTGCGCGCGCAGCTCACGGATTATCTCGCCACGCCGTTCGATGATCCACTCTCCGGCCATCCGCGCGCCATCGGCAGCTTCATCTGGGGCGTATACGCGTTTTTCGATTATGATGGAGAGCCGATCTATGTCGGGCAAACCAAAGAAAAGATCAGCACGCGCATTCGCAGACACCTGACCAACCAACGCACCGACGCCGTGGCCATGTCAGTGCTCGACCCGTTCGAGGTTTATGAGGTCGAGGTCTGGCCGCTCCCGCAATTCGAAGCCCCGGACACCGATCAAGCGGCCGCGCGCCTTCATCTTGATGCTCTGGAGCGCAAGGTTTTCGATACGGCGATTGCCGCAAGCCGATTTCAGGCGATATTGAACGAAAAGAACCCGCCGCACTCCGAATTTGAGGTACATTTGCCACCGTCCTTGCGCGCGAAGATCGTCTCAGAGCATGTCTATCGCATTCGTGTCCATCCCGATTTCCGCATCGCGCGGCGTGCCTTGATCCTGTCCCGCCTTGCGCAATCTATTTCGGAGCGCAAGGTCCAACCCGGCCTGCGTCAGGTTTTGCTGACCCAAGCCCAGCGTCTGGAATGGCTGGCCAATCGACGCCACAAAGCGCTGTCAGATCTGCCGGCGGGTCCAGAACCGGACGATGATGACCGGCAAAGTGACCTTCCGGGATTCTGAGCGCTTTTGCGTCTCACCTGCCCGCGTAGCAGGTTTGAAACTTTCCGCAGAAAGCACACCCAATCTGGCTTGCCAGCCCCGTTGTCACCTGCTAAATCGCGCTGCAGTGCCCCTATAGCTCAGCTGGTAGAGCAACTGATTTGTAATCAGTAGGTCCGCGGTTCGAGTCCGTGTGGGGGCACCATTTACCTATATCGCAAAGTCCGGTGACATCCGTTTATCCCTTGTGTATAGTGGGTTTCATGAGATTTATTGTCCAGCACAGTTTTTTGCCGTCCGATACAATACCCCCAGAAAAGGGGCAGTATTGGGGGTATCGGCGGAACGCTAAATTCGCGATACCCCCAAAATGCCTTTAAGCGACGCCAAGATTCGAAACCTCAAAGCGCGCGCCAAGCAATATAAGGTCGCTGATTTCGACAGCCTGTATTTGCTGGTCAAGCAGAACGGCTCGAAGCTGTGGCAGATGAAGTATCGCTTGGATGGACGCGAAAAGACACTCTCGATTGGCGCTTATCCTGCTGTGTCATTATTGAAAGCCAGAAAGGTCCGGGACGAAGCCCGATCAATGATTGCAAACGGTGAAGACCCTTCCGAAGAGAAACAGGAACAAAAGAGACTGAGGCGTGAAGCCAGTGGACAGACCTTCGAGAAAATTGGTGACATGTTTCTTGATAAACAGCGCAAGGAAGGCAAATCCAAAGCGACGATCGACAAGACCGGCTATCACCTGAAGCTGGCTAATCGTGACTTTGGCAAAAAACCCATTACGGCGATAACCGCGCCAATGATCTTGCGCACGCTGCGGAAGGTCGAGGCGAAGGGAAACTATGAAACCGCACATCGCCTTCGTGCACGTATCGGCTCTGTGTTTCGCTACGCCGTGGCCAGTGGTCTCGCTGAAACTGACCCGACCTATGCTCTGCGCGATGCACTTATTCGCCCAACTCGGCAGCATCGCGCTGCAATCACGGACCCAGCGGCATTCGGTGCATTGTTGCGCGAGATTGACGTCTTCAATGGACAGGTAACGACGCGCATCGCACTTCAGCTTTTGGCGCTTCTCGCCCAGCGCCCCGGAGAATTGCGGCACGCAAAATGGAGCGAGTTTGACGAAACAGAAAGAGTATGGGCGATCCCGGCTGGCAAAATGAAAATGCGCCGCGACCACTTTGTGCCCTTGGCAGATCAAGCGATCACGTTGCTGGATGAATTGCGCCCTCTGACCGGTGAAAGCGAATACATGTTTCCCTCTTTGCGCTCGTGGCACCGGCCTATGAGCGAAAACACCATGAACGCCGCACTCCGGCGCATGGGCTACTCAGGTGAAGAAATGACCGCCCACGGGTTCCGCGCGACGTTTTCCACGCTGGCGAACGAAAGCGGGCTCTGGAACCCAGACGCCATAGAGCGCGCGCTTGCACATGAAGAACGCAACGAGGTGCGCCGCGCCTATGCTCGGGGGGCTCATTGGGAGGAAAGGGTTAAGCTGGCAGCGTGGTGGGCTGGTAGATTGGACGAAATGAGGGCAGGTTAGACCAACAAACACGATGTTGGAGCAACAAAGTTGGAATTGGACGAGTCTTCGCGCGGGCCTGCTTTGCGCAAATTGATGAAGAACAAACTTGGTATTCTGTACGAATGGAATAAGCCTGAAGTTATCGACAGGGTTGGTCCCTATGAGCCCGACATTTTCGACTTCTTCGACCAAAAACGGATCGAAATTGTCCGCAAGTGTGAAGACCTATTAATTGGTTTCACGAATGAACAGCTTGATAGCCTGATTGATCCCGACGTTCCAAATGACGACGCACTGAAAACGGATTGGGCCAAGGTCTACAAGCGTGAGATCGAGAACATCACCAGAAAGGAACCTCCCTGGTACGCGGGCGGTTTTGGTGTCTCTGCTTACGAGCCAGACTTCCGGTATTGGGCTCAAATGCCAAATTTCACTGAGCACGAGGCACTACTTTTGACCTTGGGGGTCGCACCTGATCACTTCAAAGAAGAAGCAATCATCAATATGCAAACGAAGAAAGAACGCGGTACGGGTCTTTGGGCCCCTCTGGAATACCTCTTGGCACGTCGCGAACAGATCGCGCGACAGTTTCGGCTTTTTGGTAGAGGCCATACAATCACCCCAAACGAGCTGTTTTCTTGGATCGAGCAGGTTGAACTGGATATCCATCCCTCGTTTTCATCGCGTTACGTAGTCCAAAATACGCCGCAGGCCAGCGGTAAACATGCAAAGCCGATGGACGACCGCGAAAAGAAGTCGATGCTTCAGCTTATCATCTCGATGGCTGTTGGCGGCTATTCATATCGCCCTGAAAACAAGCGTAGCGCGATACCGAATGAAATTGAGAGTGATGCGGCCCAGTTGGGAATTTCGATTTCGGCGGAAACGGTCCGTAAGTATCTCAGGGCGAGCGAAAAATTGATCTCAGAAGATTGGGAGCCGCCTGAGACCTAATCGTTCAACGGTTATCTTTTAAAAAATATACTATGAACAGTGCATTAGTCGTAATCTTTTTCGGACTAGTGCAGAAGCGGACCTGCGTTTTGCTGACGTCAACGGCTGCTTCCGAAATCAGCATACGGCATCGTTCAATTGTGACGGCTCAAGCTCTCGGACAAACTCACGCGTCTATCGCAACGGCAACTGAAGGTCACCGGGATTTGTCTTCGCCCATTTTCGCCTGTTCGGTTGGTGTAGGTGTATGATTGAAGACATAGGCGTTCAGGCAGGCTTCTTCTCCACCCAGTTCAGCGATCCTTGCTTTCTGATCCGCGAAGCAAAGAGCATTCACCGCATCGGCGTCGCAGATTTTGCGCAAACGGTCTTCGCCCTCAGCCAATGCGGCGATTGTATCGGGGTGGTTCGGCCGCAGCGTCGCGAGATTGCGCATCTCGTCGGGGTCGGTTTCCAGATCGAAAAGCTGTGGTGCGTGGCCAACATAATGCACGTATTTCCAATTTTGCCAGCGCAGCATGAAGGTGGCTGTGGTCGAGCCGCCGTCATGGTATTCGCTCAGGATCGTTCTATCAGGGTCATCCTCTGCATTCGCCAGCTCGCGCAAGGACACCCCTGGCAACGCGCGGCTTTGGTCATCATGTTCAACCCCTGTCACATCCAGCGCGGTGACTGCCAGATCCAGCAGCGACGCGCCCGTTGTCACATGCCGCCCCTTTGGCACGCCGGGCCCTGCCACGATCATCGGGACACCGGCGGATTGTTCGTACATGACTTGCTTGGTCCAGAACCCTTGATCGCCCATCATGTCGCCGTGATCCGATACATAGATAACTACAGTGTTCTCAGCCTGACCGCTTGTTTCCAGCGCCGTCAGGATGCGCCCCACGCAGGCATCCATGAAACTGGTCAACCCGTAATAGGCCGCCTTGGCCTCGCGCATTTTTGCCTCGTCAAAATGGCGGTCATAGTCGAAAAACTCTGCCACGTTTTTCAGCTCGCTGTGTTCGGGGTGAAACTGGTCTGCGTAGCCAACCGGCAGGTCCATCTGGGTGGGGTCGTACATCGCATAAAAGTCATCGGGACAGGTCAGAGGATAGTGCGGACTCACGAGCGATACGAATGCAGCCCATGGGTCCTGCGAACCCGCCTTTGCGTACAACCAGTCCTCTGTCGCTCCGGTGATCTCGCGATCATATTCCGTATAAGTGCTGGTGCCAGAGCCTACATCCGCCGCCAGTTCCGCCGTATCATAAGCAGGCAAGGATTCACGCAGCAGCCCCACAGGCCAGCCGATACCTCCCACCACATGCATGGGAAGGATTTCCTCGGAGAACCCGTTGTCATCGTCGCTCGATCGGAAATGCAACTTTCCGATCGACACGACCTCTACACCTTCATCGCGCAAATGACGCATCCAACTGCGTATTTTGCCGTCATAGGGTGAGGCGCTGTCCCAATGGCGGATTTTGTGAACATGATCACCCGTCGCGATCGCAGCCCGCGTGGGAACGCACATGGGCGACGGCGTGTAGGCGTTGGTGAAATGCGCTCCGCGCGCGGCGAGGGCATCCAAGTTCGGGGTTTTGACTATAGGGTGCCCTGCGCATCCCATCGCGTCTCTCCGATGCTCGTCCGAGATGATGATCAGCAGATTTGAAGCTTCGTGCGACATCGAATTTGGCAGCCTTCCCTGTTGTTGGGTATCGTAGCGCCAGGTAAAAGAACCGTAAAGCGTACCTTTTGCGCGTCCGGCTCACCTGGTCAGTCTGGTTTCTACATCAGTATTAATGGTGAGGCCCGGCGTTGTAACGCATTCTGAATAGACGACATTCGAACAGCTTGCAGAATCGGTCCGTTTGGGCTCTTGGCGGTCATTAGAGCGGTCGCAGCATGATCGCAGGTCAGATAGTGTGCCGCCAGAAGGGACGGCCCAAAGCTGCCGTTCGGCATAGGATTAGTCCATGCCCCAAAGCTGCCGTTAATGGGTCGTGCAGCATTTGGGATAGCTACCGACTGATCCAGAGACTAGGCCACACTTTATTTTTTTATTGGCACCGAACGCAAAGGTAACGACTAGTTTCAATTTTGCTTGGATGATCGTGCCAACTTCTTGCATATTCCTATCGCAGGGGGTGCAAATGGAAGCAGGATACGCTCAAGTAGTGTGTAGTCCGTCATAGTGGCTCGTCGCCTTCAAACGTAAAATCTGATGAGCGTCGTAAGAGGGTGCTCATCAGACATATCTTCGGCAAGAATCCCACTTCCATAACCATGCTAGACGGCGTGATACACAGGTTGCAAGCGTTTCCGCCTTAAGTAATGGCTGGTCCGGGCACCCCTCCAGTCAACAAATCCGATATTCTTGCCCAGAATTTCCAGTTCGTCTTCAGTAAGTAACTTACCAGGGAAGAGCCGCTTGAAAAGATTACAACGAAGCTTTGCATCGACAAATGGGCAGCTGATGAAATCGCATAGTAACAGATACGCTGAGCAGTCATCAAAAAATGACGCCTTTGAATTCTCAAGTGTCCATGCGACTAGATCGGCGAGTTCACCAATTTTCTGGCGACTAGGATTGGGATCATTTCCGTAGATGAACATCATAGTAATGAAGGAAAAATAACCGATGTCAGACCTAGCTTCCAAATCTCGCAGAATTTCCTGAACAACCGGTTGGTGTGAAAGAAGATCGCTCTGTAGCAAGGCGGCAGAAAGCAGCAAGTTTGAAGTTTCTAGGTCAATATCACCATTCGACTTCTTTTCATATCGGGAAGACAAAAGTTCGCAAATTTCAAACACTAGATAGTCTTGAAATGCGGCATTTTCCAAGTCCGTGAAGTGCGATCGAGCACTGTGAATTTCTTCAAGTATTTGGTGCGCGCGATAGTGAAGATGTCGTGCAGGTTCACCGCTCCGGCAATATGCCCCGCTGCAAAGGCCTCGGGTGCGCGGGTGTCGATGATGACAATATCCTCAGCAGGCAGTGCGGCAAGCTCAGTTGGAGTGATTAAGACAGACGTCATGGCATTCCTTTCGAGTTCAAGCAGCTGGAAGTTCGGCCAGCATTTTACGAAGTTGTTTGGTGGCGGGTGTCACCACTGCGATGAAATAGCTTTCACGCAGGCGCCTTTGCGCAGCGCCTTTGCTGACAAAACCGCGGGCACCACAATGCAACATAGCAAAATGCGCGGCCTCGGTTGACGCTTCACCGCCGCGCAGGCGTGCCGTGATAACGCGCCGGAAATAGGCGATGGACGTGTCATAGGGAGTTTGAGCCAGATCCATGATCTCGGCTTCCAAGTCGTCCAGCAGGGCCTGAAAATCCTCGGGCTGCTTTTCGAGATATTTATTCACATGGCCCAATTGACCACGCACCTGTTCCATCAATTTGATCGAACTGCGGATCATGCCAAGCGCCATGCCGGTTTGCATCAACACAAAGCCGGGACGGATTTTCTGGAGGTAACCGTCTATGGGATCTGCCAGAACAAAGGAGTCCTCAATCACCGCATCGCGGAATTGGACCGAACGGGTCGCGGTGCCCGCCATGCTCATGAAGTCGTGATCCAGAACAGTTTTCACCCCTGCCTGATCGCCGCGGGCGATAGCCATCACATGCTTGACCGTACCTTCGTCTTCGACGCTAAAGACGATGCCAAAGTAGCCATCTTCACCTACATTAGACACCCATGGCAGTGACCCGCGGACGCTGTATCCATTTTCCGTGCGGGTCCCTTTCAGGCGCATCTTTTCGATGCCGAAAAAGGTCTTCATCGGGTTAGAAAGGCCCGTACCTCCAAGAGCCGTACCGTCTGCAACCTTGTGCAAGAGAGTTGTCTTGAGACCCGTGTTTTCGGATGAGGCAATGTACCAAGCCAACGCACTTTGGCACCACATGCAGAACGCGGTTGAGATACATTCCTCGCCGCCGCGTGCAATCGCTTGAATTGTTTGGCCCATGTCCATGT
>CAYGQQ010000048.1:0-23665 GCA_964352105.1 uncultured Rhodobacterales bacterium
GGTACTCGAACTTGTCCACCGCCTTCATCAGGCCGATGTTGCCTTCCTGAATGAGATCAAGGAATTGCAGGCCGCGGTTCGTGTATTTTTTGGCGATGGAAATCACCAGACGCAGGTTCGCCTCGACCATTTCCTTCTTGGCCTGACGGGCTTCTTTTTCGCCCTTCTGAACCTGTTGAACGATGCGGCGGTATTCGGTGATATCAACACCGACATATTGACCAACCTGGGCCATCTCCGCGCGCAGGTCCTCTACCTTGTCGCGGGATTTTTCGATCAGCGCGGTCCAGCCACGGCCGGTTTTTTTCGCGATCCGGTCAACCCAACCGGGATCAAGTTCGTAGCCGCGATACTCGTCGATAAATTCGCGGCGGTTGATGCGGGCTTGGTCAGCCAGTTTCACCATGGAGCTGTCGATGGACATGATCCGGCGGTTGATGCCGTAAAGCTGGTCGATCAGCGCCTCGATCCGGTTGTTATGGAAGTGCAGTGAATTCACCAGCTCCACCATTTCAAGGCGCAGCTTCTGGTAGGCATTCTCCTCGGTTTTGGAGAAGCTCTCATCATGGTTAATCGCAGCAGAGATCCGCAGATCCTGCATCTCGGCCAGCTTCATGTAATCTACGGCAATCAGGTCGAGCGTTTCAAGGACACGCGGCTTCAGCGCGGCTTCCATCGCGGCCAGCGACATGTTGGCCTGCTCGTCCTCATCATCGTCGTCATCACTGGCAATGGGATTTCCGTCGGCGTCAAGCTCTTGCTTTTCTTCTTTTTCTTCGGAGGCACCGGCTGAAGGGGACGCAACGACCCGCTCGCTCACATCACCATCTTCTTCAAGAGAGTCGCCAAAAGTGGTTTCCAGATCAATCACATCGCGCAGCAGAATATCTTCGCTCAGAAGTTCGTCGCGCCAGATCGTGATCGCCTGAAAGGTCAGCGGGCTTTCACATAGGCCGGAGATCATCGTGTTGCGGCCAGCTTCGATGCGTTTCGCAATCGCTATTTCGCCCTCACGGCTCAGCAATTCGACGGAGCCCATCTCTCGCAGGTACATCCGAACAGGATCGTCGGTACGGTCCAGCACTTCCGTGGTGGAACTGGCCAGAACGACGTCCTTGGCCTGATTGGCTTCCACCAGATCTTTGGAGCTGCCGTCGTCGTCTTCGGCGTCTTCTTCTTCGATGATATTGATGCCCATCTCAGAGAGCATCGACATGACGTCTTCGATTTGCTCGGAGGCGACCTGTTCAGGCGGCAAAACCTGGTTCAGCTGATCATATGTGATGTAACCCCGGACCCGTGCTTCCGCGATCATTTTCTTGACCGCGGCTTGGCTCATATCAAGGCCATCGGCGGCGTCTTCGCGTTCCTGTTTCTGGTCGTCCGTGTCTTTGGGGGCCATGGGATGCTCCTTGAAAGCGAATCAGTCGTCAAGTCTGACCGAATCATTAGCGCGAATCACAGCGATTCGCACCCTTGTTTACCTTCTTTTCTTTACCCAAACCTCACCGTCGATAAGCGATTGCAGATAATCAGACATTGCGCCGCGATCTTCGGCACCGTCGCCCTTGTCGTCCATCTCGCTGCGGTTGGCCGCATTGCGGGCCTCCGCGGCTTGGCCGACCCGCCAGGTCAGCCCCTCATCGGCCACGCCTTGCAGATCTTCGACCGCGTCAGCCACTTCGCGTTGAATACCGCGGCGCGCCTCCAGTTTCGCGAGCTCTTCGGCCAGTGTCATTCGTGTCAGGGTAAGTTCAGCGCCCGCCCGTACGGCTGGCGCTATCTGCACATGGCTAAGAGAGTATAGCTTTTCAAGGGCATCACCACCGACCTCTGCATCCAAAATATTGCGCAGCCGGTCTGGTGCCTCTTCGTTGCTGTGGCGCAAAAGGGCAGATAGCAGCGCGCGGTGATCGTTGCCATGCAGATCAAGCGTTTCCAAATCCGCAATGAATTCAGAGACTAAGCCAGGATGCGCCACGAGTATCGCCAAGATAACAGCTTCGCGCACGCGGACTTCCACATCCGTGGATTGAGCCAGAAGAGAGTTCTTTGTGGACGGTTTTGGCACGCCTTTTTCTGGAAACTTCTTAGACCATATACCTGATTTGCGCGCATTGGCGGGACGGCCCATCTGGAACAGCTCGGAACGCAGGCGCTTTATCTCGGCGGTGTAGTGGTTTCGCAGCGACGGATCGGTGATCTTGCCCAGCGCTGCGCGCAGCGTTTTGTCCAGGGCGGCTTTCCGCTCCGGACTGTCGAAATTGCCGCCTTCGGTTTCGCGTTGCCACAGCAGATGCACCAAGGGCTTAGAGTTTTCGATCAGGGCGCGCATCGCATCGACGCCTTGTGTGCGCAGCAAATCATCAGGGTCCTGCCCTTCCGGGAGGATGCAAAAACGCAACGATTGGCCCGCATTTAGCAAAGGCAAGGCCAGATCGATTAACCTTAACGCCGCACGAAGACCCGCCTTGTCGCCATCCAGCGCGATGATCGGCTCAGGCGAGATACGCCATAAAAGTTGCAGCTGGTTCTCTGTGACGGCCGTGCCCAAAGGCGCCACTGTCGCTTCAAACCCGGCAAGTGCCATAGCGATAACGTCCATATATCCTTCGGCGACCACCAATGGCTGGCCTTTGCCCGATGCCTCCCGTGCGGCGGCGTGGTTGTACAGGCTGCGGCCCTTGTCAAAGAGCTCTGTCTCGGGGGAATTGAGGTATTTCGCATTGTCATTGGGGTCCATTGCGCGACCGCCAAAGGCGATACAGCGCCCGCGCGGGTCGCGGATGGGAAACATGATCCGGTCACGAAACGTGTCATAGGGCTTGCCGCCTTTCGTCGAGGGCTTGCATAGCCCGGCGGCAAATATCAGGTCTTCCGCAACGCCTTTCGCGGTCAGATGGTCCCAAAGGTTTTGCCAACCCGGCGGCGCGAAGCCGATCTCAAAACGCTCCTGCCCTGCCTCCGCCAATCCGCGCCCTGACAGGTAGTCGCGGGCATTGCCGGCGGCGGCTGTTTTCAATTGCAGGCGGTAGAATTGAACCGCCTGTTCCATAATATCGGCCAGCACCGTCCGTCTGTCGGCCTTCTTCTGTGCTTGCGGGTCGCGCGCTGGCATCTGCATCCCCGCCTCTCGTGCCAGAATTTCAACGGCCTCCATGAAGCTCACATTTTCGGTGTCTTTGATGAAGCCAATCGCGTCGCCCTTTGCGTGGCACCCGAAGCAGTAGTAATAGCCTTTGCGGTCATCGACGTGGAAGGAGGCGGTTTTCTCATGATGGAACGGGCATGGTGCCCACATGTCGCCCTTGCCCTGATTGGACTTGCGCGGGTCCCATATCACCTTGCGCCCCACCACTTGCGCGATGGAAGATCTCGAACGGAGCTCGTCAAGGAAACCGGGTGGCAGACTCATAGAGCACAATATCGGTCTCCCCCGCTCCAAAGTCTATGGGCAAGGGTGGTTAATCGGTAATTTCATCCTGCGCCGCAAGCGAGGCCATAGCGCCGCCAAGCTCGTGGATCAGGGTTTTGGCAAAGCCCCGGAAAACCATCAACGTAAAGCCGGTTTTGTCCCGGATGATGACCGCCTGCATATGCCCGATCAAAGACCGCGCGACGTCGCCATCGGCCATTTCGGAGGTATCAAGCGGGCAGAGCCGTGCCAGCACGTCCTCAGCCCTTGGGCCGGACAAATGCGTGATGCACCATGCGTCGCTTTGATCCGTGACGGCCCCGTTGAGCTTTGGGGGCTCAGCACCCAGAAGGAAATACTGACCCTGCCCGGACCAGATTAACCTGTTGCGACCCGATACGCTCGACCTCCCAGCGGCGGGCAAAGGCAAGTTCAGGGCTTTTTCAAGCGCCGTGGAAACAGCCTTTCCGCCCGGCACAAAGGGCGCAATAGAGGTCACAGGTCCGAGGTCGGTCGCCGAAAGCGTGCATTGGCCATCCACAATCGGAAGTTCCGCGTCCCAAGGCTGAACCGAAACAAGGTTAACCACGTGCTTTCTCCCCTTTTGGATCGAAGAAAACGGGGTCGCAGATCTCGACCAGCGTTTCGACCTGGCGCAGATGGTCAACCAATTTCAGCACCTCGCCGTGCCGCGCGCGTCCGTTTTTCAGGAAAGCTTGTGCAAGGACAGTCTCAAGCGTTGGTGAGTAGCACATGGACGTCGAATAGCCCTGCTGCATTTCCCGTTTAGGATCAGCGTCTTGCGCGAACAGGAACGCGCCCGCGTTCATCTGCTTGACCGCCCCTTTTGGCCGCAGCCCGACCAATTGTTCGCGGTCAGGTCCGACCAGACCGGGGCGCATTGCGGCGGTCTTGCCGATGCAATCTTTTTTGGCGGATACCATCTTTTCCATGCCTATATCGAAGGCAGTGACACGCCCATGGATTTCCGCGTGGGTGATAAACCCCTTCTCGATCCGCAGAACGTTCAATGCCTCCATCCCGTAAGGCCCACCGTCCAGCGGCTCCGCCAGTTTCAGCAACTCGTCAAACAGGCTGGCCCCATACCTGGAAGGCACGGCGATCTCGTAGGCGTGCTCCCCCGAGAAGGAAATCCGAAACAGCCGCCCCTTCACGCCGCCGACCGAGATCTCACGGCAGCCCATAAACGGTAGCGTTGCATCGTCGATTGGCGTGTCCAGAACCGCGTTCAGAAGGTCGCGCGATTTTGGACCTGCAACCGCGAACTGCGCCCATTGTTCCGTCACCGAGATGAAGCGCACCTTCATATCCGGGCAAAGGCATTGATGGACGAACTCCAGATGCCGCATAACGTTGCCCGCAGCGGCGGTCGTTGTTGTCATGACGTAGTGGTTCTTCGCAAGACAGGCGGTTGTGCCATCATCCAGCACATGGCCGTCTTCGCGCAGCATCAACCCGTATCGCACTTTGCCGGGCTTCAACGTAGAGAAAGTGTTCGTGTAGACGAAATCCAGAAACGCGGCGGCATCAGGACCTTGCAGGTCGATCTTGCCAAGGGTCGAGACATCGCTGACACCGACAGCATTGCGCACCATATGAACCTCACGGTCACAGCTTTCGCGCCAGTGGGTTTCACCGGTTTGCGGGAAATAGCTAGGGCGGTACCAGAGGCCAGCCTCGATCATCGGCGCGCCGCGCGCAACGGTCGCCTCATGCGATGTGGTAAACCGTTGCGGTGCGAAGCCATCGCCTTGAGCGTAAGCCCCCATCGCCGCAATCGAGACGGGCGTATATGGCGGGCGAAACGTCGTGGTTCCGGTTTGCGGGATCGTGCGTCCGGTCGCATCCGCCAAAACCGCCAACGCATTAACGTTCGAGTTCTTGCCCTGATCCGGGGCCATGCCTTGCGTCGTGTAGCGCTTCATATGCTCAACCGAGCGGAAATTCTCCCGTGCAGCCAAATCCACATCCTTGACGGTCACATCGTTCTGGAAATCGAGCCAAGCGCGGCCTTTTCCGGGAACGCTCCAAAGAGGACTGATCGCGTAGGCGCTGTCCTCGGCCTCCGGAACGCTCAGGGATTTTGTTTTGAAACCAATCTCTTGCAAGACTTCCTTGGCGCGAAATGCACCTGACTTCAGGCAACCCTTAGTAGAAAATGTTCCCCCCGCGCTGCCCGCTACTTGCAGACCGGGGATCATTCCCGGCACTGGGATAAAGCCAGCGATGGCGTCGTTCCATTGTGGCCGTCCGTTCATATGGCAGGTCAGATGCACCGTCGGGTTCCAGCCGCCTGACACGGCAAGGCAATCGGCATCGGCCCAGAACTCCCGTGCGCCGCGCTTGATATGAACCCGTTTCACGCCCAGCCGGCCTTCCACGTTGTTGACGACCGCGCCGGTGTAAATCTTGAAGTCCCCCTCAAGCGAGACGTCCTCGCGGCTGTCGATATAGGCGGCCACGTCGACCCCGGCCTCGACAAGATCGCGCGCAGTTCGGAAGCTGCTGTCATTATTGCCAAAAATCGCCACGCGATCGCCCGGCGAAACTCCGTAGCGGTTAACATATCCCCGCACGGCAGACGCGGTCATCACCCCTGGCCGGTCATTGTTTTGGAATGCAATCGGACGCTCCATCGCGCCGGCGGCATAGACGCACCCACGCGCGACAATGCGCCAGAAAGTTTCCAATGGCGCGCCTTGCGGCGCGTCCTCGATATGGTGGGAGACACGCTCCACCGCGCCATAGGTGCCGCCATCATAGACCCCTGTCACCGTTGTGCGCGGCATCAGACGGACATTGGGCATTGCGCGCAGTTCGTCGGCTTTCGATTGCGCCCATTCTGTGCCAGGCATCCCATCTATTTCATAGGTTTCGACGTTCAGCCTGCCGCCCATGCGGAAATCTTCGTCGCACAAGATCACCTTCGCGCCAGCGCGCCCTGCGACCAAAGCGGCCATCAATCCTGCGGGACCCGCACCAATCACCAAGACGTCACAGAAGGCAAATGCCTTGTCGTAGCGATCTTCGTTTGCCGCCATCGACAAACGGCCAAGGCCTGCGGCGCGTCGGATAAAAGGCTCGTAGACTTTTTCCCAGAAGCTGCGCGGCCACATGAAAGTTTTGTAATAAAAACCAGCGCTTAGAATTGGGGAAAGCAAGTCATTCAGCTCTAGAATATCCCAGTTCAGGCTGCCCCAATGGTTCTGTGAAAATGCGTCGATCTGGCCGTGAAGTTCCTGCTGGGTCGCGCGTACGTTCGGGGTGATCTCGCCTGCATCATGCAGTTCCACCAAAGCGTTAGGTTCCTGGGAGCCATCGGTCATGATCCCGCGCGGGCGGTGGTATTTGAACGACCGCCCAACCAGTCGCACATCATTTGCAAGCAAGGCCGAGGCCAGTGTATCGCCTTTGAAGCCTTCAAACTCCTGCGTGTTGAAGCGGAAACGGATCGGTTTCGTACGGTCGATGAGACCTCTGCTTGCGAGTCTCATGATCTGGCCCTCGCGCGGCGCGCCTGACTGGCAAGCTCTACCTTCGTTATTTCATGGGTCGCGGTATCTCGCGTGACCAGCAGCCACGCCGAACACCCCGCTTCGTGGTGCCAAAGATCCTTTGTCTCGCCGCAGGGGTTTTCCCGAATATGCAGATACCTATGCATCGCGGCGATGTCTTTTTCAGCGTCGCCGGAGGGGTCCGGCCGGTCCAGATAATCCTGCGCTCCACCGTAATAGAACTCTCGTCGGTCACGGCTGCCGCAAATCGGGCACTCAATTCTCATGTTGTCCCCTTAATGCAAGTTATGTTGAGAGCCTGTGCCCTCTTCATCCATCAATCCCTCACCGGTCAAGAACCGGGAGAAGGTATGCTTTTTGGCAACGTCATGCGGTTCATCTTCCGCCATCAAATGCGCCATGCACCAGCCGGATGCGGGAACTGCTTTGAACCCGCCATAGCACCAGCCGCAGTCCATATAGAGCCCGTCTATTTCGGTGCGGTCGATGATGAAGGAGCCATCGGGCGTCATGTCCATGATCCCGCCCCAGCTGCGCAGTACTTTCGCTTTGCCAATTGCTGGCATCAGCGTCATCCCTGCTTCCATGACATGTTCCATCATCGGCAAATTGCCGCGAGATGCATAGGAGGCGTAGAAATCCAGATCGCCGCCGAAGACCAACCCGCCTTTGTCGGATTGCGATATGTAGAAATGCCCCATCCCGTAGCTGATCACATGATCTATTGTCGGCTTGAGCCCTTCGGAGACGAAGGCTTGCAGGATGTGGCTTTCGATCGGCACCTCCAGCCCCGCCATCGCAGCAACTTGTGAAGACCGGCCGGCTGTCACTATTCCGACTTTCTTGGCGCGAATTGGGCCTTTCGTTGTTTGCACACCTGTGACTTTGCCACCTTTCACGTCAATGCCTGTGACCTCGCATTGTTGAATCAATTCAACCCCCAAACGGTCCGCGCCGCGTGCATATCCCCACGCCACCGCATCATGGCGGGCAGAGCCGCCGCGCCCATGCATCAGGCCGCCATAGATCGGAAACCGTGTGTTGTCGAAATCGATATAAGGGATCTCCGCACGGACTTGGCCGGGGGACCAAAGCTCTGCGTCATCACCTTGGTTGCGCATCATGTTGCCCCGCCGCGCGAAAGCGTCCCTTTGGCCATCGGAATGAAACAGATTGATCACACCCCGCTGGGAATGCATGACATTGTAATTCAGCTCTTGTTCTAGCCCCTCCCATAGCTTGAGAGAATGGCTGTAAAACTCTGAATTTCCTGGCATAAAATAGTTTGCCCGCACGATCGTCGTGTTGCGCCCGATATTGCCGGAGCCCAGGTATCCACGCTCCAGCACAGCGATGTTTTTTAGGCCGTGGTTCTTGGCAAGATAATAGGCAGTCGACAACCCGTGACCGCCGCCGCCGATAATGATAATGTCATATTCGGATTTGGGTTCTGGGTCGCGCCATGCCGGGCGCCATCCCTTGTTGCCAGTCAGCCCTTCTTTCAGGATCCGAAAAGCATTGTACCCCATATTGACCATCCCCCGGTGTTTCAGGGGATGGTACTCAATTATCGTGGCTTAGTTCAATGAGTGTCGACGACATCACACTGCAAACGCGCGACAAGGTTTCAATGGGTAAGGAAACGGGCCGGATCAGCTATTGTCGACCACGACCGGAGTATCCCCATCATCGTCTGTGATTTGCAGGTCCGGAGCGGTATTCGGCTCGTCGGTTTTTTCCAGTTTTCCGTAGAAACGCGGGCGTGTAACCATGACATTGGTCCACTCATCCATGCCCAAAGCACCTGTGAACAAGGTCTCATAAGGCACGAATGTCTCCGTCACGATAACGGTTTCGCCGTCGCCCATCACCGGGATCCAGCTGATATCGGTATCAAGATCAATCTGGCGCAGGTCGACGGCCTCGTTCGTGCCATAGGACCAGTTCAGCCGGTATTTGTTTTCGCCGTCATCAACATCTTCGTCAAACGAGATTGAGCTGACCCGAAGCGTTGGCGTTTCTTCACCGCGGTTGAGGTAATCCAGCAGATTGCCGAGACCCTCAATATAGGGCTCGTCCACGTCTTGGAGGCGGGACAGGATATCACTGATCGTGTAGGTCGATTTCATCGCCAGCGTGTTGGCGCGGTAGGCGTCGAACCAGACAAAAGTGGCCCCATAGACAAAGATCAGGACCGGCATGATGAGGACGGTTTCAACAGCGCCCGAGCCCCGCTCGTCGCGGATCCAGTCCATGCGTGATCGCAATTTCTTAAATAGGTTCAGTGTCATATCACTCTGGCTCCTGTGCGAAGGCCGAAGACGCGACGAGATGTATCGCGCCGGTATCATCTGTTTCCAACATCGATCCAAGACCGATGGTCGGGTAGAATGGATCAACGGCATAGCAAACGCGGACATGCATGATGTCATTTGCCTGCGCTTCTGATCCTTGTCGGAATGTGACCACCGGTTCAGCATTGGAGGCACGGTCGACACACGTGGCGAAGTCTGGCGGCATAACCCAATTGTCCGGGTCGATGCGGATCAGCTCCACCTGCAGATGCTGTGTGCAGTCCTTCAGAATGCCGGCATTGTCGCAGACCATATCGCGGACGTCGTTGTGATCGTAATCCTGGCCGGTGGACAGGCGCATAACGCGCATTGTCGCGTCCAAACCATGCTCCAGCATTGTCAGGCGTGTCATCGCCATCCCGACCTCGAATGTGGATACGAAGACGATAACAAAGAGCGGCAGCATGAAGACGAACTCCACCGACGCGTTCCCGGAGTCGCGCTTGGCGTAGTCTCTCAGCATTTTGTATTTCGAAAACATATCAAACACTTCCGTTACGATTTACTTTGTCAGCTTCAGGTTCTGGATCGAGAACACGATCTCGTCGAAGGCGGTTTCGATCTTTTTGCCAGCCACCCGGTAGAAGGTGCTTTCCGAGGTTGCGCATTGCAACATCACGTCCGCGCTGGCGTCATTGACCTCAAAGCCGATTGTGAACACGACGACATCTTCGTTCTTGGCCGCCGTGCAGGCTTTTTGCAGGCGCGTATTCTTGGTTGAGGCCGAAATGCTCTTCCGAGTCTTGTCTCTCCAGTCGTAATATTCACTGGCCCAACCGCGCATCCGGTAGTGGTGGTAATAGGCGTGGTATTTGACACCCATCCAACCCCAGACTGTGGACCAGTCCATACGAACAGCGTTTGATTTACTATCTTCGATCTGCGCTGTTGTCGCGGTTGGATCTGTGGTTGGCGCGTCATAAACTTCGCTTCTCCAACGATCTTGCGTCCAATCGTCGTCGTCCTCTTCCCAGTCCTGCCACCATTCGTCATAGACCTCTACCTGACGGTAGTAGTTTGAATAGCCTTGGTAATAACGGCGATCATCGAAGATTGTCAGGATAGACGAGTCTGGATCATACCAAACGTCAGACGGACCCGTGTAGTAGTCGTCATCCAACTCGTACTGGGTTGTGTTTTCCCCATCCGTCATCACGATCAGGATCTTCAGCGTTTCGTCATCGCTATGCGATGCCGGACGGTCAGAGAAGATCGGGTCAGACTTATAGCTTGCAGGCAAACCGGCGATCAAATCGGACGAGCTTGGGTCGAGGAAGAAGTTCCCCCATTTGACGCCGATATCGATCGACGTGTTGCCGCCTGCTTGCAGGTTGTTGATGTAGGTTTCGATTTCGTCAAAATCCTGAGACATCAAGATCGGCTCTGACCAAGAGCTTTCAGGGCACATCCACAACCGTGTGGAGCCATCATCAAGATGTGTGTTCGGGCTTTCGATCGTTGTGTAGAACGGATCGAAACGACCAGTTCCCTGGTAGGTTGTGCTGTTGGTGTTTGTATCCATCCACATGGTTTCGAACTGCGAGGTCGTGAAATCGATGCAGTTTGTGAAGCCATCGAGCCCGATTGCCAGTTCATGGAAAACGTCGTCGCCCACATTCACTTGCATGTTGTAGGGAATGATATTCAGCGACACGAGGTCATCATTGTCAGTGGACAAAACGGAGCGGGCGAAATCAATCGCGGCTTCCTGAAGCGCTTGCAGTTTGGTTTGGCCAGGCGTGTCGCTTGCCCAACCCATTGAGCCAGACACGTCAAGAACAAGGCTGATTTCAACCTTGCGCACACGCTCTTCCGCTTGCGAGCCGGAAACGGCCTCCATAGACTCGACGCCAGCCATCTTAATAAAGAAGGAGTTCGTTTTCACCTTCGCGCTGGCATCTACAGTTTTAAAGTTAATGCCGGACTGCGGATCTGATATCAAATCATAGTAGTCGACGCCTGATTTTTGCAGGTAATCCGCCACAACGACTTTCGGCTCCAAAGGCTGGCTTAGCGCTGCAGCGGCCAGAATGGAACGGTCGAGCGCATATTGCAGGCGCGCGCGCTCACGTTCGTAGCGCATGAAGTCAACGGCCATGCCACCGCCAATGAGCATGCATACAAGTAGGAAAAGGCCAAACGCCAACAACGCGCCGTCTTCCCGACAGGCGAATTCCATTGCTTTGCGGCGGATCAAATTTTTAACTCTCTCGATCATATCGATTTCCTACGTTTTACACCTTAGCTTAAGCGCAGCACTTCAAGCTTTGCGGTCTTTAACGTTCTATTTATCCTCGTTTTCTATGGCGAAAGTTGGGCGAAAAGGGCCGGATTCTGAGACGAAATCCAGCGTTCTCGCATCCAATTGCGTCCTGACAAAGCGTTTGTTTCCAAGTCGCATTCAATCCGAATTTTCCTTTGAAAACGGTTGCCGTTTCCAATCTGCCCAATTTTTTGGCGTTTTTTGGGTGCAAATCAAAATTCACCCGACTAGGCTAAATTCTTAAGAGATTTCATTATAAGACATCGACATTTAACCCAGCAGGAGCGCCCCGAGATGAGCACCACAACCGAGCCGACCTTTCGTGAATCCGTAGAGCTGATGTACAGCCGGGCGGTCTCGTTGATGGATTTGCCCCCCGGCCTGGAAGAGAAAATCAGGGTCTGTAATGCGATCTATACGGTACGGTTCGGTGTTCGACTTCGCGGAGAGATTCACACATTCACCGGCTACCGCGCCGTGCATTCGGAACATATGGAGCCTGTGAAAGGCGGCATTCGTTTTGCCCCAAACGTACATCAGGATGAAGTGGAAGCGCTTGCGGCGTTGATGACGTTCAAATGCGCCTTGGTCGAAACACCGTTTGGCGGCTCCAAAGGCGGTTTGTGCATCGATCCGCGCGAATGGAATGAGCATGAGTTGGAACAGATCACCCGCCGTTTTACCTATGAGCTGGCCAAGCGCGACTTGATCCACCCTTCTCAAAACGTTCCCGCCCCTGACATGGGCACCGGCGAACGTGAGATGGCGTGGATCGCCGACCAATATGCCCGGATGAACACCACCGATATTAACGCGCGCGCCTGTGTGACCGGCAAGCCGATCAATGCAGGCGGCATTCAGGGACGTACGGAGGCCACCGGGCGAGGCGTGGAATACGCTTTGCAGGAATTCTTCCGCTACCCCGAAGATGTGGCCAAGACCGGCCTAGACGGAACGTTGAAAGGCAAGCGGGTCATTGTTCAGGGTTTGGGCAATGTGGGCTACCACGCCGCGAAGTTCCTGTCCGAAGAAGACGGCTGCCTGATAACGGCGGTGATTGAGCGTGACGGCGCAATACATGATGAAAGCGGCATCGACATTGAAGACCTGTACAAGTGGATTGGCGATCACGGTGGCGTCGCGGCGTATCCCAAAGGCACCTATGTTGAGAACGGCTCTGCGGTGCTGGAGTATGAGTGCGACATTCTGATCCCGGCGGCTCTGGAAGGGGTTATCCACCTTGAAAATGCGGCCAACATCAAAGCGCCGCTGATCATCGAAGCTGCAAACGGTCCGATCACGGCGGGTGGTGATGAGATCCTGCGCAAGAAAGGCACTGTGATCATCCCTGATCTATATGCAAACGCGGGCGGGGTGACCGTCAGCTACTTTGAGTGGGTCAAAAACCTCAGCCATATCCGCTTCGGCCGCATGGAGAAACGTCAGGAAGAGGCGCAGCACCGCCTGCTGATCGACGAGTTGGAGCGCTTGTCGGCTGACAAAGGCCTCGGTTGGGAACTGTCCAAGGACTTCAAGGACAAGTTCATGAAAGGCGCCGGAGAATTGGAACTGGTCCGCTCGGGTCTCGATGACACGATGCGAACGGCCTATCAGGCAATGCGCAAGGTTTGGCATGAGCGTGACGATGTCGAGGATCTGCGGATGGCGGCTTATCTTGTCGCGATTGACCGGGTAGCCTCAAGCTACCGCGCGAAGGGGCTCTAGCCCCTCTCAGGTGAAATCATCGAGAAGCCCGTCGCGCTGGGCAACCAGACCGGTCAACGTGTCTGCGACGAACTTGCCTTGCGCGGCGGGTGTCACACCGCCCACGCCGATCCGTCTGCCAAACCGCCACCACAGGCCCGGCACCCATTTGCGGGGCTGTTTTTCTTTGGTTGTTATCAGAAACCCGTTGGACGGCTTGAAGGCAAAGAACGTCCGGTCGACCCGCGCGACATCCTCCACTTTGCACAGGATGGTGCCGTCGGACATGCGCAGCTCTGTCTCCGTCAACTCAATGATCTGACCGGTGACCTGCCACAGCCTCACCCCCAGATAAAACGCAAAGCCCCCGCAGAGCAAAAGCAGAAATGTATAGGCCAGTTCCGCAGGCGGTTTAGCCGCAGAGATATAAAGCAGCAACAGACCCAGCGCGATCAATACGCCTGCCCCAAAGGCACGGCGCGGCGCGGATGGCAGCATCTGTGTGATGACCTCGTCTGACATGTGCTTGCGCCTCGTCCTAGGTGTTGCGAGACCCCGCTTACCCGGTTCTGCGGGAAGCTTCCAGTGGGTGCTTGGCGCTATCCCCGGTTCGGCACGATCTCGTAACCCGGTTCTTCCGGCTCATCGTCCACCATCTCTGCGGGAAAACCACTGGCGGTTACGTCAAGGCCTGTTGCCTCTTCCAGACGCTTGATGATGTTGGGGGAAAGCTCCCGCGCGCCGTAGCGCGCGATCCCGTCTTTGAATATCTCGATCATCAGCGGGTTCATTTCCAGTGGGACGCCGGCCCTGTCGGCAACGTCCTGAAACAGTCCGATATCTTTCAGGACAAGGTCCATCGTGAAGGAAATATCGCGACTGCCGTTGAGGATAACCTGGCTTTCCGTTTCATGGACAAAGGAGGTCCCGGACGAAATTTTGATCGCCTCATAAGCCGTGTTCAGGTCCATACCTGCGCCCTTGGCCACGGTTAGCGCCTCTGCGCAGGTGATCAGATTGGCGGTCGCAAGATAGTTGGTCAGCACTTTCAGCACGCTGGCCGAGCCCAACTCACCTGTGTGCAAGACCCGTCGGCCCATGGTGGTCAGAAGCGGCAAGATCGCCTCGAATGTTGGGCGGTCACAGCCCGCGAAGATCGCGATATTTCCCGTCGCGGCCCGGTGGCAGCCGCCGGAGACCGGACAATCAACGGCAGCGGCCCCGGTGGCCTGCACTTTCGCACCAAGGCGTTTGACTTCCGCCTCGTCCGTTGTCGACATCTCAAGCCAGATCTTGCCCGGCCCCAGCGCGTCAAGAAGACCGTCTTCGCCTTCAACCACCGCCGCCGAAATCGTCGGATGCGGCAGGCAGGTGATCACGACGTCGCAGACCTCAACCATCTCTTTCGGGCTGCGCGCGGACGTGGCACCAAGCGCAGTAAACTGCGCGACCAATGTGTCATCGAGATCACGAACCGTGACATCCATCCCGTTGCGCAAAAGGCTTCCCGCCAGCTTGCCTCCAACATTTCCCAAACCGATAAACCCGACGCGCATAGATATCTCCCTTGAATTTCTTGGGACATGATCAGCGAAATTTCCAAAATTACTGGTCTAAAAGCGACCGGTGTGACGCGGATTTGCGTTTTAGAGATGCCCGGTTTGCCGCATCACAACGACGAAAACGACAAACACAACAATGACCTGAGACATGACCAACGCGGCAAATCGGTATTGCCGCGTAATCCGCTCTTCCTTTGGGTCGATGCGGCTCAGGTAATCGCGGGTTTTCGTAAACGCATTTGTCACCGTCAACGGGTCAACCTGCATCGCGATCCGGGGATCTTGGCTCTTTTCATCAGCTTCAACGAGCACCGCAATCGCCGCGCGAACCTCTTTGGGAAGGCGTCTCCGTGCTTTATGGGCACGCCGTGCCAAAGACCCCTTTTTGGCCCCTAGTTTCTCTTCCAATAGCACCGCAATTTCAGCGCAAAATTGGGAGATCGTAACGTGATCCATTCCTAAATTACTTTCCAAGCAGAATGCGGCCTGCTCTCACTATTCAAATATCGAAACAAGTGCTACGTCCCGTCACATGCTTAACTTTACGCGATTTGGTACGCCTTCGTCACGCCCTGTCTTGATGATCGTGCATGGATTATTCGGATCAGCCCGAAATTGGGGTGTCATCGCCAAGCGTTTGTCCGACACGCGCGAGGTGATTGCCGTCGATATGCGCAACCATGGATCAAGCGGCTGGACACAAACCCACAGCTACCCGGAACTGGCTCAGGACCTCGCTGAACTGATCGACCAGCCGACATCTGTTTTGGGCCATTCCATGGGGGGCAAAGCGGCGATGGTTCTGGCCTTGCAACAGCCCGAACTGGTGACGCATCTGATCGTTGCTGATATTGCGCCGGTCGCCTACAGCCACAGCCAGATGGGTCCAATAGAGGCGATGCGAAGCGTCGATCTTGCGCGGGTAGATGCGCGCTCTGATGCGGCAGACCAGCTTCACGGCTTGGAGCCCGGTGTGCGAGATTTCCTGCTACAATCACTGGATGTCAAAGCGCGCAAGTGGACGCTGAATATTGAAGTATTGGCCGCAGAGATGGACAAGATCATCGGTTTTCCAGAGGTCTCCGGACAGTTTGATCGCCCGACATTGTTCCTGTCCGGGGCGGCATCGGATTACGTCACTTCCGATCATCGCAGCAGCATCAAGCCATTGTTTCCAAACGCTAGATTTGCGAAAATCCCTGGGGCCGGGCATTGGTTGCACGCAGAAAAACCGCGGGAGTTCGAACAAGCTGTTCGCGTGTTTCTGGACAAAACCGACAGCGCCTGAGCGCGCCGGGCCTGTTGCCTGAACGCCCCCTCTTTCACGGAAATTTTTAGTGTTTCCCCTCGCAATCCGACTGGCCAATAGCCAAGGACGGTATTAAGGGTGCGGGGCTGACAGGACATCCGCCGTGATGATCTGTTCGCTTGCAGGGGATGTGAGATGAATGAAAGCCCCTGCTATTTTTGACCAGTGGGGTGGTTTAATGAGTGTGAAGCATATTCTGTTGATGAAATTCCGGAAATCCGTCTCAGATACCGAGCGGCAAGCGATCTGGTTCGAATTTGCCGCCCTGCGCGCCCGTATCGACGGGTTCGAGTCGCTTCAATTTGGCCTTAACACAAGCCGGGACGGTCTCGGGAAAGGGTATTCCCACGCGTTCATCATGGAGTTTTACAACGCTGCCGCGCGCGATACCTATCTTGCTACGCCGGACCATAGGAAACTAACCGTGCGCTTGCTGCAAATGCTGGACGGCGCACTGGACGGGTTGATCGTCATCGATTTGGACACGTAGCGGCAAAGCCCCTGAACCTTTCTGCCGAATCCTGCTGCCAGTTTCTATTCTGCTGGCACTTGCGCGCATGCCTGTTAGGGTCGCCTCAGGAGGACGATCGATGCAAAAATTTGGACTGATATTTCTGCTTGTCTCAACGACAGCACTATCCGCCTGCTCACCTTTGATTGTGGGTGCCGGGGCCGCTGTCATTGCGGATGAGGTGATTGAGCGTGAAAAAGGCGGCGACGGCCTGTTCTAAGCCTGCCAATACATTCAAGCGCACCGCGTTACTTGGCAATCTCGATCTTGTAGCGCAATGGGATCACCTTACCGTTGACGAACTCACCGGTGAGGGAAAACGCGTCCGTGCCCTTCGCGCCATCTGCTGAGCGGTAAAGCACCTGCAATCCGGTGATCATCTGCCCCAGGCATGGTGGTGTCCCGCTCACGTCGCGCTGCAACTCGCCCGGTCCAAAATCACCGATTTCGTATTCGGCTTGGGTCATCCAGACACGGCCCTGCTGCGGCAATTCTGTTATGGTGATCTTCACCGGGCGCAAGCTGCAATCTGATGCCCAGTGATGGGGCTGGCTGACAATAACCGTTTCGCCGGGATCAGCGGTCAGAATCCGGACATCTTCCGCCAGTGCAGGATTCACGACCAGACAGCAAAGTGCCAGAAATAGCAGACGCATGGTGACCTCTTTTGCAAAATAGCGGCCCCTGACATCTAGCATAAGTCGCGCTGCTGTTCAGCTATCCATTTTCAGCGCTGAGATGAAGGCTTCCTGCGGGATCTCGACCTTGCCAAACTGGCGCATCCGCTTTTTCCCGGCTTTTTGCTTTTCCAGCAGCTTCTTTTTGCGTGACGCGTCACCACCGTAGCACTTGGCCGTTACATCCTTACGCATGGCGGCCAGCGTTTCACGCGCAATAATGCGCCCGCCAATGGCTGCCTGGATCGGAATTTTGAACATGTGACGCGGGATCAGGTCTTTCAGCTTTTCGACCATCGCACGGCCGCGCGCTTCTGCCCGGTCGCGATGCACCATCGTGGACAAGGCGTCCACAGGCTCGTCATTCACGAGGATCTGCATCTTAACCAGATAGTCCTCCCGGTAGCCCGTCATTTGGTAGTCAAAGGAGGCATAGCCCTTGGTGACGGATTTAAGCCGGTCGTAGAAATCAAACACCACCTCGTTGAGGGGCAGGTCATAGACCACCATCGCGCGACTGCCAGCATAGGTCAGGTCTTCCTGAATGCCACGGCGGTCCTGGCAGAGCTTCAGCACGTCGCCAAGGTATTCGTCCGGTACCAAAATCGTCGCCTTGATGCGCGGCTCTTCGAGGTGATCGACATGGGTCAGATCAGGCATGTCGGCGGGATTGTGCAGCTCCACCAACTCGCCATCGCGCATATAAACGTGGTAAATCACCGACGGCGCCGTGGTGATCAGGTCGATGTCATATTCCCGCTCCAGACGGTCGCGGATCACTTCCAGATGCAGGAGGCCAAGGAAGCCGCATCGGAAGCCAAAGCCCAGCGCGGCAGAGGTCTCCATCTCGCTGCTGAAACTCGCATCATTCAGGGACAGTTTCTCGATCGCGTCACGCAGGTCTTCGAACTGCGCACTGTCGACCGGGAATAGCCCACAGAACACAACCGGCTGCGACGGCTTGAAGCCGGGCAAGGCCTTGTCAGTTCCGCGCTTGTCATGGGTGATCGTGTCGCCAACGCGCGTGTCGCGCACTTGTTTGATCGATGCCGTCAGGAAGCCAATCTCACCGGGGCCGAGCTCTGCTATGTCTATGCGGGCTGGTTTAAACACCCCGATCCGGTCCACGTGATGCACCGAATTGTTCGACAACATCTTGATCTTGTCGCCCTTCTTCAGGACGCCGTCGATGACACGCACCAGGACGATCACGCCCAGATAGGCGTCGTACCAGCTGTCAACCAGCATCGCTTTGAGGGGCGCGTCACGTTCGCCCTTCGGGGCTGGCAGGCGCGTCACAATTGCTTCCAGCGTTTCGCGAATGCCCACGCCGGTCTTGGCGGAGACCCGGATGGCGTCGGTCGCATCAATGCCAATCACGTCCTCGATCTGCTCGGCCACGCGGTCACAATCGGACGCAGGCAGGTCGATCTTGTTCAAGACCGGAACGATCTCGTGGTCGGCATCAAGGGCGTGGTAGACATTGGCCAGCGTCTGCGCCTCAACCCCTTGCGAGCTGTCGACAACCAGAAGCGAGCCTTCAACCGCGCGCATGGAACGTGACACCTCATAGGCAAAATCGACGTGACCGGGCGTGTCGATCAGGTTGAGAACATAGGCCTCCCCGTCATCGGCTTTGTAGTCAATCCGAACTGTCTGCGCCTTGATCGTAATCCCGCGCTCGCGCTCAATGTCCATACTGTCGAGCATCTGCTCTTTCATGTCCCGCGCAGCCACGGTTTCGGTCTCTTGTATGAGCCGGTCCGCCAAAGTGGACTTGCCGTGGTCGATATGCGCCACGATGGAGAAATTACGGATTTTACTAAGCTCGGTCATGATGTGGATATGATGCGGTTTGCGCAGGTGGTCAATGGGGATGATGGGGGTTAGGGTTGCCGGCCCTATCCTCAGGTTATTTCTAACGGCCTTCGAAACTTGCGCGTACGATTGGTCAAGTCTGACGCCGGGAACGCGATCTGAGATTTGATACCTCTCATCCATTCACCCTGCGTTCATCCTTCCGCCCAACCTGCGCCCCTAACCTGCCCTAATTCAAACAGAATCTCTGTCTACTCAATTTAGTTAATAAGACGTTAATCCGTGCTGGGGAAGGCATTTGGATGACACGAGTGATGTAACTATTTGTGTGGACGGACCTAAGATGTTGGAAAGATTTTCGAAGTTAAAACGTGCTGCCGATGCGACGATCAAGACCCCGAAAGGTGTCAAAATTATCGCGGACAAGGCCGTGAGCGGCCAAAAGCTTTCTCAGACTGCACCGGTGAACCGCTTCGGCACGAGTGCGAGCGCCCTGACCTTGATGAACGCACATTTCTAAGCGCTGAGACCCGGCTGAGCGGTCAATTCGACCAGTTGGGTTTACGCTTGTCAAAGAATGCAGCGATCCCTTCGCTGCTTTCGGCACTGCTCCAACGCGCAAGAAGCGCGTCGATGCTGCGCTCAATCGCATCTTCATCTATCATCGGGCCGAATGATCTGGCCAGCGCTTTGGCCTCAGCCACCGCGCCCGGCGCGCACGCAAGGTAGCTATCAACCTCGCGCGTGATCAGCGCGTCAATATCACCGTCTTCTGCGATATGACTGACGAGGCCCAATCGATGCGCCTCAGCCGCGCCGAAAATACGGGCGGACATGAACACGGTGCGTGCATTGGCTTGCCCCATCCGGGCCAGAACGTAGGGGCCGATGGTCGCCGGGATCAGGCCAAGGCGGGTTTCCGTCAGGCCAAATTTCGCCCCCGGCTTGCAGGCCACCATGTCACAAACAGACATAAGACCAAGGCCGCCGCCAAACGCATTGCCCTGAATCCGGCCAAGCAGCGGCTTCGGCAAGCTGTTGAGATCATTGAGCATATAGGCCAGATTCTGCGCCTGCTTCCGTCTTTCTGCGGTATCTGCATCAAATTGCGCCTGCATCCAGGCAAGATCGCCCCCCGCACAGAACACATCGCCAGAAGCGGCCAGAACCACGACGCGGATACTGGCATCTGTACCAAGGCGCTTGGAAGCTTCCGACAGCTCCGCGATCATCTGGCCCGACATGGCGTTGCGCTTTTCAGGGCGGTTGAGTGTCAGTGTCGCGACACCCTGTTTGTCTTGGGAAATCTCAATGGTTTCGTACATGTCGGTTCCTTAGCCCCCGTGCAAATTCGGCGGCTTGTGTGATCAAATCCGGTGATAGTCCCGTTTGATATCCTTCAGTCGTTAACATCGCCAAAACATCCTCGGTTGCGACGTTGCCAGCGGCACCGGGCGCATAGGGGCAGCCGCCCAAGCCACCAACCGAGGCATCAAAAACCCGCAAGCCATGCCCAAGGGAGACCTTGATATTGTCCAAAGCATGCCCGTCCGTGTCATGGAAATGGCCCGCAAGCTTTTCCGGTGGGCGCACTTGCAAAACAGCCGCGAGCATGGCGTCCACCTTGTCCGGCGTGCCCCGCCCGATCGTGTCGCCCAGCGAGATCTCGTAACACCCAAGCGCGGCCATATCTGCGACGGCCTTTGCCACATCAGCGGGGTCGGTCGGGCCATCATAGGGGCAGTCCACAACGCAGGAGACATAGCCGCGCATGGCGACGCCCTTGGACCTGGCCGCGTCCGCAACGGGACGGAACCGCTCCAGCGCCTCAGCCCGCGTTGCGTTCAAGTTTGCTTTGGAGAACCCTTCCGACGCGCTGCCAAAAATCGCGATCTCATCGGCTTTGGCCGAAATCGCGGCGTCGAAGCCTTTCAGATTAGGGGTCAGCGCTGCATAAGACGTCGCAGGATTGCGGGTTATGCCTTGCAAAACCGCAGCGCTATCGGCCATTTGCGGCACCCATTTCGGGCTGACAAAACTGGCCACTTCAATGCGGCGAAACCCGGCGCGTGACAGCAGATCAACAAGCGCAATCTTATCCCTGGTTGCGATCAGCGCGGGCTCATTTTGCAACCCGTCGCGGGGGCCTACCTCGAATATTTCGACATATTCGCTCATGGCAGTGCGGGGTAGAAATCTTGTGCATAAAGCCGTGCGTCACCGGGCCCCGGCAAAGACGCCTGAAAGGCCGGTCGTACGGTCAGGTTCGCGTACCAGTTTGACAGCGCCGGGAAGCCTTCGATTGCCGCGAAATGGCGCGCCATATAGACCGCCTGACCCACCGAAATATCAGCAGCTGAAAATCCAGACGGCAGAAGATAAGCGCACCCGTCAGGCACGCTGTCTGAAACTTTGGCAGGCACTTTGGCAGACAAGTGACCCTCCAAAGCCGCGTAGCATTTTGCAAGGCGTCTTGGCTCCAGCTGGGTTAGAATGGCAGAGCGCATGTGATCTTCGTAAAGCGCTACATGTTGCTGCGTCAGCGCGGCGGTGTGCTGGCTGATCGTCTCCGAGAAATGCACCCAGACCAACCAATCGCGACGTTCCGGGTGACCGGGCATCCGGCCCAACCCTATGTCCGGAAAGCGCTCGCACAGATATTCGGTGATGGCCCCGGTTTCAAACATCGTCGCGCCGTCGATTTCCAACGCGGGCACACGTCCAGCCGGGTTGATTTGCAAATATTCGGCGCTTCGGAGCGATTTGTCGAAGGGCTGAAGGGCCAGCTCAAAGTCGACGCCCAATTCGTGGAGAAGCCACAAGGACCGCATGGAGCGGGTTTGCGGTGCGTGATGCAGTCGAATCATGATGCTTCCTCCGGGGTTAGGGCGATCAGGACGTCCCCGGCGGCGACTTGCGCGTTCTGGGTCGCATTGACGGTGTCGATCGTGCCGTCGCGGCCCGCCGTTAACGTGTGCTCCATCTTCATTGCTTCGAGAATAGCCAGCTTATCGCCTTCGCGCACATCGTCACCGGGTTTGACAAACACCGCCCTGACGAGGCCCGGCATCGGCGCGCGGGTTTCATGCCCCGCCGCCTCCGAATTGCTGCGCTCCAGCGGGTCGGTCAGGCCAAATACATAGGTGTTGCCCCAAAAAACCGTCACCGTTTGCGCGCCACGCACGGCCGTTGCCGCCACTTTGTCGCCGTCGATGCGTAGACCTGCGTTCGTCTCAATCAGGTGGAGCGTATCGGGTGTGTCGGTGTCGGGGCACACACGGAATTGACCATTGCCCAACGTCTCAACACGCGCGGTTTGCGGCTGATCCGCGTTCAGAATTGTGATCTCTTGCGCGAGCGGTCGCCAAAGCGTGAAGCCCTGCATCGGGCGGGTCTGGACATCCAGCGCGCAAAGCGCCGCCAGTGCACAACAGCGCGAACAGGGCTGTGGGGCCGCGATAAGCTGGTCCAGATCGCGCCCGATCAATCCGGTATCCACTTGCCCCTTAGCAAACCCGTCATGCATCGCAAGCGATTTCAGGAACCCGATATTGGTCGTGCAACCGGCAATCTGGGTTTGCCCCAGCGCTTGAATAAGCGCGTTGAGCGCCTGCGTCCGCGTTTCCCCATGCACCGTCAGCTTTGCAATCATCGGGTCGTAATAGGGGCTGATCTCATCGCCTTGCCGGACGCCGGTATCAATGCGCGCATTGGGGGCAAAGGTCAGATGCTCCAGCGTACCGGTCGCGGGCAGAAACCCTGCTGTGGCATCTTCAGCGTAAATGCGTGCCTCAAAGGAATGGCCTGTGATCTGCAACGCGCTTTGATCCATCGGGAGGGCCTCGCCTGCGGCCACACGCAATTGCCATTCGACCAGATCAACGCCCGTGATCGCTTCGGTCACCGGGTGCTCCACCTGAAGCCGCGTGTTCATCTCCATGAAGTAGAAGCGGTCCGCGCGTAGCCCGCCCGAGGCATCAACGATGAACTCGACCGTGCCCGCCCCGGCATATCCCACAGCTTCCGCGGCACGCACCGCCGCCTGCCCCATCGCGGCACGCATGGTGTCGGTCATGCCGGGGGCCGGGGCTTCCTCAATCACCTTCTGGTGGCGGCGTTGCAGCGAACAATCGCGCTCGAACAAATGCACAGCACGTTTGCCATCTCCGAAGACCTGCACCTCAATATGGCGCGGCGTACTGACGAATTTCTCGATCAGTACGTCCTCATTGCCAAACGCGCCCTTGGCTTCCGATTTGGCGGAGGTCAGCGCGTCGGCAAAATCAGCGGCGCTATCGACCTGGCGCATGCCTTTGCCGCCACCGCCCGCGACCGCCTTGATCAGGACCGGATAGCCGATCTGGGCAGCTTGGTCCTTCAAATGCGCGGGGTCTTGGTCCGCGCCATGATAGCCCGGCACAACTGGGACGCCCGCCTTTTCCATCAGCGCTTTTGCTGCGTCTTTCAGTCCCATAGCCCGAATGGCCGCAGCCGAGGGGCCGATGAAGGTCAGACC
>CAYGQQ010000049.1:0-23417 GCA_964352105.1 uncultured Rhodobacterales bacterium
CGGCCATGGCCCACCTTATACTAACATTCCACGCGCTTTATCGAGCGCTTCCACAAAGGCGTCCACATCTTCGGCCATGACGGCCGCGAACGCTGCCGTTGGATCGCTGATAAAGCGGAAGGTGGCCTCTGTCAGGGCGGGTTTGTCGCCCCAATAGCCGTCAAATGCAGACATCTCGATCCGGTCGCCTTGGACCCAGTTATCGAACTTGAAAGGACCCGTACCGATAGGATTGGTTGCGATATCTGCAACCGATTCTGGTGCCACGATCACTGCATCCCCCCAAGCCAGGTTGAACAGCATCATCCCGTTGGGTTTATCTAGCGTGATCGCAACCGTCTGAGGGTCCACAACGCTGACCTCGGTGATGCCTGCATAAAGCTTCTTCTGCGCGTTCGCGCTGTCTTCAGCGTTGATCCGATCAAGGCTGAATTTCACGTCGTCCGCGTCCATTGTGCTGCCGTCATGGAAGGTAACACCCTCGCGCAGCTTGAACGTATAAGTCAGCCCATCCTCTGAGATGTCCCAGCTTTCCGCCAGTCCTGGCACCACAGAGCCGTCGGCCATAAACCGCGTCAACCCTTCGAAAACATTGGAATAAAGTACAGAGTCGATCGCTTGCGCAGCCCCACCAGTTGGATCAAGGTTCGGCGGCTCCAACTGAATGGCGACCGTGATATCGGTCTGGGCTACTGCCAATCCGGCCGTAAGCGCCAGCGCGCTTGCACCAGTCAGTGTTTTGAGAAATGTCATTCGGGTTCTCCCTGTTTTCAGTCTTCGGGCAACAGCAGTTCTGCCAAGCTTCGCGCCATAACGTAAGCGCTGTCGAGCATATCATCCACCCCGATATATTCATCGGGTTTATGCGCCAACTCCAAAATACCCGGACCGTAGGCGACACAATTCTTCAATCGCCCGACACGGTCAATGTGCTTTTGGTCATATGTGCCGGGGGAAGCCACGAATTCTGCGGATTTGCCCAATACGTTTTCGATCTGCGCTGCCACAACCTTTGCAATTGGGGCATTCTTGTCGGTCATTGAGGGCAAAACATGGTTCAACTCCCTCATATCATAGCTAAATTTTGGGCGATCGCGCTCCAGATCGTCCAGCAGGCGGCGGACCTCGTCGCGCACCTCGTCCAGATTTTCTTCGGCGAGGAAACGCCGGTCGATGACAATCCGGCAGCTATCCGGCACACAATGAGTCGGCAGGGCCGTGCTGTCTTCGTCTTGCTCTTTCTGGCCGCCGTGGATGGAATTAATGTTCATTGTGGATGACCGCGCCCCTTCCGGAACAACCGGCATTTCCGTGGTTCGCGACGCCATCGCAGGGTAGAGTTTGTCCTCAAACTGTTCGATCACCGCCCCCATATGGCGCACGGCACAATCGCCCAGAAACGGCATAGAGCCATGGGCAATTTCGCCGAATGTCTCAATTTCGGCCCACCAGCCGCCTCGATGGCCCAGGCACACCCGGTCTTTGTGCAGTGGCTCGGGAATAATGACGTGTTGCACGCGAGCGGGTGAAAAGAAGCCTTGCTCGGCCAGGTAGGCGACGCCGCCATAGCCGCCCGATTCCTCGTCCGCGGTGCCGGAAATTTCGATGGCACCGTGATAGTCGGGAAAGGTATCAATGAACGCTTCCACAGCGATGATGGAGGCGGCCAATCCGCCTTTCATATCGCAAGCCCCGCGCCCGAAAATCTTGCCGTCTTCAAGCACTGCCCCGAACGGGTCCTTGGTCCAGCCCAAACCCACCTCGACCACGTCGGTGTGGGAGTTGAAATGCACGCAGTCACCGCTGGTTGCCCCCTCGCGGCGGGCGACGATGTTCCAGCGGGTGTATTTTTCGCAATCCCCCGGTGCATCAAGCGCCCGCACGAGTTGGCAGTCAAATCCGCGCGTGCTGAGGCGCGTTTCCAGGTATTCACAGATCAAACGGTAGTTTTCGCCCGGCGGGTTCAGCGTCGGGATACGGATCAGATCTTGGGTCAGGGCGATCAGATCATCGCGCCTGTCTGCTATCGCGTCGAGCATCAGAGCCAGATGCGGCCCCGTCTTTTTCAGATCATCCATGGGCGCAGTATCCGCCGGGACGTTGAGCGAGGCAAGAGCCGGGTTCGCGCGTCAAATGCACCGCCCGCCATCAACTTCCATGCAGACGCCAGTGATCATGCTGGCTTCGTCCGAGCACAGGTAACACGCGGCATTGCCCATATCCTCGGGCGTTGAAAAGCGCCCCAACGGGATCGTAGACAGGAACTTTGCCCGTATTTCCGGCGTGTCTTCGCCCATGAAGCTTTTCAGCAATGGTGTTTCACCCGCCACAGGGTTGATAGCATTGACGCGGATGCCGTCAGGAGCCAATTCCACCGCCATCCCTTTGGTGGCGTTGTTCATCCAGCCTTTGGAGGCGTTGTACCAGTTGAGCCGTGGTCGCGGGCTGACACCGGCTGTTGAGGCCACGTTCAGGATCACGCCATACCCTTGGGATTTCATCGTCGGGACCACATATTTCGCCGTCAGGTAGACCGATTTGCAGTTCACAGCGAAGACCTTGTCAAAATCTGCCTCGGAAACCTTTTCCATAGGGGCGGGCAGATGCGTGGTACCGGCGTTGTTGATCAGGATATCGATGGCCCCGAAAGTCTGTCGCGCCGCATTAACCATGTTCTGAACGCTAGCATCATCTGCGACATTTGCCTCAATCGCGGTGGCGGATTGCCCGAGCTCTGACGCCAGATCCTCGGCCATTGCGATGTTGAGATCAGCAATCAAAACGCGCGCGCCTTCCGTGACGAATTTCCGTGAGATCCCTGCCCCAAATCCCGAAGCTCCTCCGGTGACGATCGCTGTTTTGTCCTTCAGGCGCATAGCCTGCCCTCCCTCATCCGTGAAACGCCGCAACGGTTTTTAACGTCGTGAAACCATAAAGCGCTTCAAACCCTTTTTCTCGACCATGGCCCGATAGACCTGTGCCGCCGAAGGGCAGCTCCACACCGCCGCCGGCGCCATAATTGTTGATAAACACTTGCCCGGCGCGCAGCTGCTTTGCCATACGCATTTGCCGCGCGCCATCTTTCGTCCAGCAACTGGCAACAAGGCCGAAATCTGTTCCATTGGCGATGGCGACAGCTTGCTCTTCATCTGAAAACGGGATGACGACTTGAACCGGGCCGAATATTTCGTCCTGCGCGAGGCGATGATCTGGTGATACACCCGCAAAAAGGGTCGGCGCGACGTAGGCACCGCCGCTGGGTGCGTCATGCACGATTTGCCCGCGTGCGGCGACCTCCAGATCCGACCCTTGCTTCAAGAACCCATCAACGATGTCTTTCTGTCGGTTTGAGACCAACGGCCCGACATCCAGATCAGCCAGCGCGGGGCCAGTTTGGAGGTTATTGTAGCGCGCGGCCATTGCCTCTAAGACGTCCGCGTACCTGCTTTCGTGAACGAGAATGCGTGACGACGCCGAACAGGTTTGGCCGGCGTTCTGGATGCCGGCATTCACCAGGAACGGCAAAGCTGCGCCAAGGTCCGCGTCTTCAAACACCACCTGAGGGGATTTGCCGCCCAGCTCCAGCGTCACCGGGACGACATGGTTCGCGGCGACCGATTGGATGAGTTTACCAACCCCGACAGAACCTGTGAAAGAGATATGATGAACACCGGGATGAGCGGTCAGTGCGGCACCTGCCTCAGTCCCCAACCCGGGAACGACGTTCAAGGCCCCCGGAGGAAGCCCTGCGCGGGTGGCAAGCTCCCCAAAGGCCAGCGCGGTCAAGCAAGCTTCTTCGGCCGGTTTCAGAACGCAGGCATTGCCCGTGGCAAGTGCTGCCCCGACGGAACGACCGATGATCTGCATCGGGTAATTCCAGGGGATGATATGGCCGGTTACGCCATGGGGTTCGCGAAGCGTATAGACGGTGTATCCGTCTAGATAGGGGATGGTTTCACCGTGCAGCTTGTCAGCGGCGCCAGCGTAGAATTCCATGTAGCGGGCCAGTGCCAGAACGTCTGCATAGGCCTGCTTTAGCGGCTTGCCCACGTCGCGCGCTTCGAGATTTGCCAACTCGTCCTTGTTTTCGAGGACCAACTGGCCGATGCGCGTCAGCACCCGACCCCGTTCAGACGCCGTGGCTTTGCCCCACACGTCGTTCAGAGCGCTTTTGGCGGCACTAACTGCCGCATCGATATCGGCGGCCTGGCCTCTGGCGATGTCACAAAGAGGCATCCCGTCGGAGGGGTCGATCAAGCTGAGCGTGTCGCCGCTTTCGGGCGGAAGCCATTTGCCCGCGATCAAGCATCGGGATGGTGAAATGCCAAGGGGTGTCACTGCGATGCTCCTTTTCTGGCCAGTATTTCTGCGGCTAAGCCGTTATTTCTGAAGTCGGAAAATCGACATGGATATGGTTTCCGTCCGGGTCCCAAATGTTAAAGGCGATCATGTTCGTCGCCGATACATCAACGCGCTTGTAGGTTTCTCCAGCCGCTTTCAAACGAGATTCAAACGCCGCAGCGCCGCTTGCCGTGAAAGAGAAATGTTCCAGCTTCAAATCTGTCTCAGAGCCGGCCCCAGGGGCACCATCCACAGCGACGAGGTGGACCACCGCCGTATCCCCCGCAAAGAGCCATGCACCGGGAAACGGAAAGTCAGGACGCGGCCCATTTCGAAGGCCAAGGAGGTCGGTATACCACTTGGTCAAAACCTCCAGCTGGTTCGTGCGAATGTTGACGTGGTCAAGTTTGGCGATCTGCATTTGCCTGGGTCCCCTGTTCGCTCCCTTTGTCCGCCTTTTTACCAGACGGTGTCTCCTGTTCCACCTTACCTGTCGCTCAGGCGGATTCAATCAACGCCGTGCATTTCGCCAGGCACAAAAAAACGCGCACAGAAACCTGCGCGCGTTTTGATTTTCAAAATTGCTTCGCGTTACGCGATGTCGAACCGATCCAGGTTCATAACCTTTGTCCAGGCCGCAACGAAGTTTTCGACAAATGCGGTTTCCGCATCATCTTGCGCGTAGGCTTCCGCCAAGGCGCGCAGTTGCGAGTTTGACCCAAAGACCAGATCAACACGGGTTCCTGTCCATTTCAGATCACCTGTTGCGCGGTCACGGCCCTCATAGGCGCTGATCGACCCTTCGACCGGAGCCCAGGAGATATTCATATCCACGATGTTGTGGAAGAAATCCGGGGTCAATTGGCCGACACGGTCTGTGAAGACACCTGCGGTTGAGCCATCGGTATTTGCGCCAAGAACCCTCAAACCACCGACTAAAACGGTCATTTCCGGTGCTGTAAGCGTCAATAGCTGCGCGCGGTCGACCAAAAGCTCTTCGGCGGACACCGAATAGTCCTGCTTTTGATAGTTGCGGAACCCGTCCACTTCCGGCTCCAAAACGGCAAAGCCTTCTGGGTCGGTCTGCTCTTGGGTGGCATCGACACGGCCTTGGGTGAACGGCACTTCGACGTCGTGACCAGCCGCTTTCGCAGCCATTTCGACACCGACACCGCCAGCAAGAACGATCAGGTCTGCCATGGAGATGTCAGAACCATTTTGAATACCTTCCAGCGCGGACAGCACTTTGGCCAATTCTTCAGGCTCGTTCACCGCCCAGTCTTTCTGAGGGGCTAGGCGAATACGTGCACCATTGGCCCCACCGCGGAAATCGGAGCCGCGATAGGTCGAGGCAGACGCCCAAGCTGTGGAAACCAGTTGCTGAACGGACAGACCCGATACGGCGATTTTGGACTTCAGGTCTGCGATCTCAGACGCCGACAGGGTTTTCCCGGTTGGCGCTGGCAGCGGGTCTTGCCAGTCGAAGTCGTCCGCCGGTACTTCGTCACCGAGATATCGGATTTTCGGGCCCATATCGCGGTGGATCAGCTTGAACCATGCTTTGGCATAGGCGTCGGCGAACTCTTCAGGGTTCTCCATGAAGTGGCGCGAAATCTTTTCATAGGCTGGGTCCATGCGCATGGCCATATCGGCTGTACTCATCACCGGCGTGTGGGATTTCGATGGGTCATGCGCGTCTGGCACAGTGCCTTCTCCACCAACCGCATACCATTGCTGCGCGCCTGCGGGGCTCTTGCCGAGCTTCCACTCGTAGCCAAAGAGCGTTTTGAAGTAGGAATAGTCCCACTGCGTCGGTGTCGGTGTCCAGGCACCTTCCAACCCGCTGACCGTCGCGTCCCCGCCTGAGCCTGTGCCAAGATCGTTCTTCCAGCCAAGACCCATCTGTTCGATCGGACCGCCCTCAGGTTCCGGGCCGACAAGCGCAGGATCGCCTGCACCGTGCATTTTCCCGAATGTGTGGCCGCCTGCGGTCAAAGCGACGGTTTCGTAGTCGTTCATCCCCATCCGTGCGAATGTTTCGCGGATATCACGGCCAGAGGCGACCGGGTCAGGGTTTCCGTCCGGGCCTTCCGGGTTCACGTAGATCAGGCCCATTTGCACCGCGGCCAATGGGTTTTCCAGATCGCGATCACCAGAGTAGCGGTTGTTTGCCAGCCACTCGTCCTCGGACCCCCAGTAGACGTCTTCCTCAGGCTCCCAGATATCAACACGGCCGCCCCCGAAACCGGCGGTTTTGAAGCCCATCGATTCCATCGCAACGTTGCCAGTTAGAACCAGAAGGTCCGCCCAGGAAATCTTGTTGCCGTATTTCTTCTTGATTGGCCAAAGCAAGCGGCGCGCCTTGTCCAGCCCCCCATTGTCTGGCCAGCTGTTGAGCGGTGCGAAACGCTGCGCGCCGGTGGATCCGCCGCCGCGACCGTCCGCTGTCCGGTAGGTGCCCGCTGCATGCCAGGACATCCGCACGAATAGCGGGCCATAATGGCCATAGTCTGCAGGCCACCAAGGCTGGCTTTGCGTCATCAGGTCCATCAGATCCTTTTTCAGCGCCTTCATATCGAGGGATTTGAACGCCTCAGAATAATCAACCGTGCCGCCAAACGGGTCAGTTTGCGGCGGGCTCTGGTTCAGGACTTTCAGGTTCAACTGGTTCGGCCACCATTTGCGCGGGCCTTGCACGTCATTTGTCGCGTTTACCCCGGTGCCATGCATAACCGGGCAGCCGCCAACGTTGTTTCCGTCCATCTTGATCTCCTGTGGGTTTTGAAAGTGCGTGATTCAGCCTGCAAACCGTGCAGTTAGAATTATTCTAACCGAGTCGAACGATATATTGAATTTGAATTTTCTTATTGTCACGATAACTTTGAATTATGGAAAATATCACCCTAAAACAACTCCGCTATTTCGAGGCCGTGTCCTCTCAAGGTCATTTCGGGCGCGCGGCGGAGATATGTTCGATCTCCCAACCCGCGATTTCTGTACAAATTCGTGAGCTTGAAGCCACGCTGGGTCAAAAACTGTTTGAACGCCACGCGCGCCACATCAAACTAACCGCGTTTGGGGCCGTTTTCTCCGAACGAGTGCAACCGATCCTGCGGGCAGTCGATGATCTGGCGGATCTGGCGCGGGCTGCTAATTCCAGCTTGATCGGAAAGCTGCGGCTCGGGGTGATCCCAACCGTTGGGCCGTATCTGCTGCCAAAGTTTGTAACCGACCTGACGGCCGCGTTTCCGGGTCTTGATGTGCGAATGCGCGAAACCCAAACCGAGAAACTGATCGCTGATCTGTTAGCAGGGGAGTTGGATATCGCATTAGTTGCGCTTCCAATCTCGGAACCTGCATTAACCGAGGTTCCGCTGTTTGAAGAACCGTTTGTTTTGCTGCGGTCCGTTCAGGATGCGCAGAACCCGGTGCCCAATGGCGAAACGCTTCGCAAGATGCGGCTGCTATTGCTGGAAGAAGGCCATTGTTTTCGCGATCAGGCTTTATCGTTTTGTGGCCCATCCCCCAATGCGCCGCATGAAAGCATGGAAGGCAGCTCACTATCGACGCTTGTCCAGATGGTGGCAAGCGGGTTGGGAGTGACGTTGCTGCCGGAAATGGCCGTGGCGTTGGAGACCCGATCCGCTGACGTGTCCGTGGCGAAGTTTCCCAAACCTGAGCCGTCGCGCCAGATTGGCTTAGTGTGGCGCAAGACGACACCGATGGTCGCTCAATTTCAGCAAATTGCTACGCTGTTTCGAGAAACCACCGCTCTAAAGATGTGACGCGAAATGAAAACGGGCGCTCCGATGGGGCGCCCGCTTGTTTGTCTACTTAGGGGTGGATCATCCGCCGCCCATGACGCGTGGTAGCCAAAGCACCAATTGAGGGAACGCCAGGAGCAGGGAAAGTCCAACCAACTGCACCAGCATGAACTGCATCATGCCAAGATAGATGTCCTTAAGATCCCAATTGGGCACGACCCCTTTCAGGAAGTAGGCCGACAATGCCACCGGCGGACTGAGCCACGCCGTTTGCAAGTTCACCGCCACAAGGATGCCGAACCAGACCATCATGTCATATTGGCTTAGCCCGTGTAGTTCCAGCGCCTGGACCGTGGGCAACAGGATAGGGACAACGATCAGGACGATTGGCACCCATTCCAGTGGCCAGCCCAAGAGGAAGATCAGCGCCATCACCAGCAGGAGCACCAGGAAGGGTGCCATATCCAAGCCCAGCAGGATTTCCGTCATCATGCGTGGTGTGCCCAGCGCACTGAACTGCGCGCCAAAGAAGTTGGATGCGGCCACAAGGAACATGATCAGAACGGTGATTTCCAGCGCTTTGATCAAGCTGTCGAAGAAGCCGGGGAAAGTGAACTTCCCATAAGCGATGGACAGAAGGATAGCGCCGAAGGCCCCCATGGCCGCCGCCTCGGCAGGTGTTGCGAAGCCAAGAAGGATCGAGCCCAACGCGAAGGAGATCAGGATCGTTGGCGGCATCAGGCCTGCAAAGAACTCGTCCCAGAGATTGGAGAAGTGGAAACTGCCTTCGGCCTCTTTGCTGTAGATCGGCCGCCCGAGGATGGCCAGCAAAACGATAAAGGCGCTGAACACCATGCCCCAAACCGAGATGCCACCCACGACCAGCGACAGATAGAGGTGAAAGAGCACCGCAATCGGCACCATGATCCGCAAGACAGCCAGTTTGCGGTACGCAGCATAAGCCAGTCCCACGGTTATAAGCAGCGCGAAGAGGCCGCCAAATGGGACGACCGCGCCAAATGATCCGCCCAGTCCAAGTCCGAAGACGCGGCAGACCGTGAGGATACCCAGACAGATCAGCGCCACCTCAGCCCCGTAGAAATTGGACGTTTCCGGCTGGTCTTCTTCTGACAGGATCGGACCCAAGCTTGGGTTAATCCAGCAGCGCCCCAATGTGTAGATCAGATAAAGCGATGCCAGAAGCGCGCCGGGGATAAAGGCGCCCCGGAACAGATCAAGCGTGGACACCTCAAGTACCGGGCCCATAACGATCAACATGATCGAAGGGGGAATCAAGATGCCCAACGTTCCGCCCGCGGTAATCGTCCCTGCCGCCAGTTTGACGTCATAGCCAGAGCGGCTCATCGTGGCACCGGCCATGATACCCAGAAGCGTTACTGAGGCCCCAACGATGCCGGTTGCCGCAGCAAAGATCGTCGACACGATCAGCACGGCAATGAACAGCGCACCGCGGACGCGGGCCATGATCATCTGGATAGAGGCGAATAGCCGCTCCATCAGCCCAGCGCTTTCCATGACGATGCCCATCAGTACGAAAAGCGGCACGGCCATCAGCTGGTCGTTGAGCATGGTGGAGTTGGTGTTGAGCGTCATCAGCAGAGTCGTCAGTTTGAAGTTTGCCCCCCAAATCCCGAAGACGAAGGCAAGGAAAATCAGCGTGAAGGAGATCGGGAAACCGATAAAGATCACGAACAGCATGGCACCCAGCATGATCAACCCGATGATCGGCTTATCAATGTTCGGACGCGCGCTCATGAGCTCGGTGAACATGGCACCGCCTGGAACAAGATCAGGCAGGAAAATCGCCAGCGACAGCCAAATCAGGCCTATAATGTAGACAGGCAGGAACCGGACGAACCATTTCTCCCGCTCTTTGCCCATTTTGTGAAAGGCTCGGAAAATCTCTGGAAGGCCTTGCAACAAGAGCAGCACGCCACCAATGGGCATAGCCAAACGCGCAGGCCACAAGATCGGCTGCCACGCAGAATCGAGCGCGAGGCGTTCGCCGGTCTCATAGGAAAGCTGCCAATACTGGGCTGCTACAACTGTGAAAAAGATCATCGACGGTATGAAGAATACCAGATAGGCGACCGCATCCACGGTGGCTTGGGTCTTGTCTGACCAGAAACGGTAGATGAAATCGGCGCGAATATGGACGCCCCGCATAAGCCCGTAGCCCGCGCCTGCCATCCACAAGACACCGGCAATCATCCGGCTGAGGTCATAGGCCTGCAATGTCGGGCCAAGGCCCCAAGAGCGGGCGAAATCCTCATAGCCTGCGTTTTGCAGGATGATGAACGAGTTACGTGAAAAAACCTCCCAGACGACGATGGCAATCAGCGGGACCATCAGCAAAGCGATAATCTGGCCCGCGCGGTAATTGATGACATCAATCACGGCGGCAATCGGACGTTGCCACGGCGTCATGTCTTCCGGCGTCTCACCCGGGGCTTCAGAGCGTCGCTCCGCGATCAATTCATCCGCAATCTCCAGATCTGCTGGATTCGGTTCATCAGCCATGTGGCGGTCCCTCCCGTGGACATGGATTTAATATCCATGTTCTTGATTTCGAAACGTCCGATGAAAGCGGGCGCTTGGAAAGCAAGAAAGAGTGGGCCCTCAAAAAGGGCCCACTCTAATTTGAATTACTTCAGAGTGTCAGCATATGCGCGGCCAAGATTCGCGTTCGAGGTCTGAGCACCTGCCCAGAACGGAACTGCAATCTTGGCGAACTCTGTCTGCGATGCCCAAACTTCCGCGAAGAACGGGTTCTCATCGGCCGCAGCCTGAAGCGCTTTGGTCGCAGCAGCTGAATATTCGGTGAAATAGTCAGCGGGCGTGTCTTCAAGGATAACACCGTGGTTTTCAGTGAGGTCCTTCAGTGCTTTACCGTTTTCATAGATACGGTAAGATAGCGACTTGGACAGCGACGCAGTGGATGCAACTTCCAGTGCTTTCTGCTCCAGCTCGGTCAGGCCGTTGTAGAAGTCTTTGTTCACATACATGTCTGCGTTCACAGTGACCTGGTGAAGGCCTTGCAGGTAGTAGTGCTTCAAGACTTTCTGGAAACCAAAGACGGAGTCAGGCTTAGGGCAGCACCATTCAGCCGCGTCGATTGTGCCTTTTTCCAGAGCTGGCAGGATGTCACCGCCGCCCATAGCAACAGCAGGAACACCGATGTCAGCATAGGCTGCGCCAACCATGCCGGGAGGAGCCCGGAAACGCATCTGACGGAAGTCATCCATGGATGTGATCGGTTTTGGGAACCAACCAAGGGCTTCCGGTCCAACGGGCTGCAGCATGAAGCCTTTGACGTTTACGCCCATCTCATCCCAAAGACGGTCATAAAGCTCTTTACCACCACCAAACTGGAACCAGCTCAGGAACGCGATGTTGTCGAGACCAACACCAGCACCGGCAACAGGTGCGCCAAAGAGGTTCGCAGCAACGTGCTTACCGCCCCAATAGTGTGTCCATGCAAAGCCGCCTTCGACCAGGCCTGCGTCAACCGCGTCCATGATGTCACGTGGGCCAACGATTGCGCCGGCAGGCAACACTTCGATGGTCAGCGAACCGCCTGTCAGCGCAGCAACGTCTTTGCCGAACTCATTGAGCATGACCACTTCGTCAGCCGTGTTTGGCAGCACTGACTGGATGCGCAGAACCTTTTCCGCCATGGCAGTAGACGCCATCAACGCAAGGCCAACTGCACCCACAGTTAGAGTTTTCAAATTAATCATTAGGTCCTCCCTTAAGGTCCATTGCCTTCCCGTTTATCAAAAGGCAGCTCGAGGAAGGCATCCCGGTCTGCCGTTTCTTCAACTCTGACACGGTGCGCCGCGCCGTTGAATTCCGTCAAATCAATTCTAGTGGTGCTTTCCGGTCTCCCATCCTTCAATGAGCCCAAGCAGGGGGCCCACACCATTCGCAGCATCGAAGAAGCCACGGTAGAACATTTCTCCAGCCACGTAGATCAAAACAACGAGGCCCAGCCAAGATATCCACGGATAATTGGTTAAAAGTTTCATGATCATCGTCGCCGCAAAGGCCATCAGCAAGATCGCAAGACCCAAGCCAAAGACCAGCATCGTCGTGTCACCATCCGCGATGGCAGCCACAGCCAGAACGTTGTCCAGCGACATCGAAACATCCGCTATTGTGATGGAAATCAGCGCTGAAGTGAGCGTTCGCCTGGGCGGGCCGGTGTAGCCAGCCTCAGGGTCGTGGGCCATTTCAAGCGCCTCTTCGGCATGTTCGTCCGTACCGGCACGGATCTCGGCATACAGCCGCCAGCAGACCCAGAAAAGCAACAAGGAGCCGACAAAAAGAATACCCGGTATGCCCAATAGCTGCGTCGCGACCACGGCGAAGATGATCCGCAGTACCGCCGCAATGATCATGCCGTATAGAATGGCTTTCTTGCGCAATTCCGGTGCCAAACCAGCCGCGGCCATCCCGATGATCAGCGCGTTGTCACCAGACAGGATCAGGTCAGCAATAATGATTTTGCCGAAGTCGAGTACTGTATCCATCATCGGGCGTCCTCCAAAATGAGATCGGAGGCTTTCTCCCCGATCATGATACTTGGGGCGTTGGTATTGCCCGAAACGATGATTGGCATGATCGATGCATCCGCCACGCGAAGACCCTTCACGCCGCGTACTTTCAGGCGTTCATCAACGACGGCCATCTTGTCCTGGCCCATTTTGCAGGTCCCGGTGGGGTGATAGATCGTCGTGGAGTTATCCCGGGCCCAATTCAGAATGGCGTCGTAATCGTCATCTTGAATATGGGCACCGGGCGAGTGTTCCTCGGTAATGACATCCGTGAGTGGGGCAATACGAGAAATTCGGCGTGCGATACGGATACCCTCAACTAGGGTATCGCAATCGGTCTTTGTTGCGAGATAGTTGGGATAGATTTTCGGGTAGTCCCGCATATCGGCTGATGCAAGCTCAAGATGACCTGCGCTTTCCGGGCGCAGTTGCAGGACAGATGCGGTGAACGCGTCAAAACTGTGCGCCTCTGTCCCCATTTTGTCTGTGGAGAATGGCTGGATATGGAACTGGATATCTGGAACCTCCAGATCTTCGCGCGTCTTCAGAAAACCTGTGCCAAGGCTGGCGGCCATCGCCATCGGACCGCCGCGAGTGGCGGCATATTGCATCGCAATCATGGCCTGCTTGAAGATATTGTTCGTTTCGGTGTTGATCGTCGAAGTCGTGCATTTATAGACCGGACGCGCTTGCAAGTGGTCCTGCAAATTCTGGCCGACGCCCTCAGATTCGTGAATAACTTCAATGCCATGGTCGCGAAGGTGATCGCCCGGACCAATGCCAGACACCATCATGATCTGCGGGGACGCCAAAGCACCGGCCGACAAAATGACCTCCCGGCGGGCCTTCATGGTCACTTGCTTGCCTTTGTGATTGGCGATCAATCCGGTGACATGCTTACCTTCAAATGTCAGGCGCTCAACCGGGCAATGGGTCATCACCGTCAGATTTTCGCGGGATTTTGCCGGGTTGAGATAGGCCACAGCGGACGAGCAACGCCTGCCATTCCGCGTTGTCAGCTGAAAGAGCGCGACGCCCTCTTGATACGCTCCGTTGTAGTCGGGGTTCTTTTTGTAGCCAGCGGCTTGCGCCGCTTCGATCCATTTGTCGACAATCTCACGGGTGACCGCCGTGTCCGAAACCGAAAGCGGGCCTTCTCGGCCACGTATCTCATCATCGCCTTCGCCACCGAAACTCTCGGATCGTTTGAAGAGCGGTCCGACATCCTCCCAAGACCAACCAGTATTACCAAGTTGGCGCCACGCATCGTAGTCCTCCGCTTGCCCGCGCACATAAAGCAGCCCGTTGATCGAGGAGGAGCCTCCCAACACCTTCCCGCGCGGCCACTTGATGGATCGGCCATTCAAACCTGGATCGGGCTCCGTCTGATAGCTCCAATCGGTCTTGGGATTCCCCATCGTTTTGAAGTAGCCCACCGGAATATGGATCCACGGATAAGTGTCTTTGCCACCTGCTTCGAGGACCGCAACGGTGTATTTGCCACTCGCTGACAACCTGTTTGCAAGAACGCAACCAGCCGAGCCTGCACCAACGATAATGAAATCAAACTCCACTCACTTCCTCCCAAAAGCGTGTTAAAGTCAAAAAATGAGACTTTTTGTCTCGTTATTTGATGCAAACACGTTATAGTTGGCATGACAAGAAGATTCTGTCAGGGGGAAACAAATGACGGAAACGGCACGCATACCATCCAACCTCAGACCGTTTTTGATTTTGGAGATCGTCGGTAAGTCCACCAGTGCGATGAGCCCCGCGGAGATCGGACGCGCGATCGGGTTGGGCAAGCAAACAACCCACAGGCTGTGCGCCACACTGCAAGAGGAAGGTTTTCTGGTACGCGACGAAAGCGGTAAGGGGTTGCGGCCCGGACGGCGGGCCAGACTTATGGCGACCGGGATCATCCATAGCTCTTCTGCGCATATCCAGCGGCACCAGATCCTGTTCAACCTGGCCAATGAAATCGGTGAGACGATCAACTATGTTGTGCCCGAAGATCGTGGGATGGCCTATCATGACCGGGTTGAAACGAACTGGGCGTTCCGAATTCAGCTTCCAATCGGGACGCATGTACCGTTTCATTGTACGGCAAGTGGGAAGGCATATCTTGCCAGCATTCCGCGGGCGGAACGGCGGCGGTTGGTAAACGTGATGGACCTGAAAGCCCATACCGAAGGCACGATAACGGACCCGGAAAAACTGCTGAGTGAGCTTGCACAGATCGCAAAACAAGGCTTTGCGCTCGACAATCAGGAATTCATCGACGGGATGGTTGCTATCGGCGTGCCGGTTGTGGATTCGCAAAACCGCTACTGCGCATCGGTTGCATTCCATGGGCCAATTCAGCGGGTCAGCGTCACGGATGCCTTGGCGATGACGCCTGTATTACAGAAAGCCTCAAAGCAGCTGACGCAAACGCTGTTCAGCGCTTAAAGGGTCATATGACGCGCCCGTGCGCCGCGCTCGATCGCGGCTGCGTGAAGCCTGTCAATGTCCAACTCGTAGCGAATTTCCTCAAGCAGACGCAGCTCTTGCTGGCCAGCATGCGCATCTGCGGCTGCAACGTCGCATGCCAGTGCATAGGCGGTTTCGTTCAAGGCTGGTGGCAGGCTTTCACGGACAAGTCCAAACAGCGCGTCCAACCCATCTTCTTCGGCAAACAGGTCTGCGGTGACGCCCGCGACCTTCTGGATACGGTCGACGTCATAGTCAGCAAAGATCGGCAAATGGTTCACAAGCTGCTGGATCGCCATCAACTCGGCAGTCCGAACATTGGCGTCAGAAAAGGACACCGAGATCATCAATGCGACGAGGCAGTCTTGCGGCGACAGGACTTCTTGGCTGGTCATGTATTGGGTCCAATGTCAGGTATGTTGCAGCGCAGAATATTGACCTTGAGAGGCCAGCACAATAGGTAGCAACGTCTGAGTAGCACATCGGGTGCTACTTGTCTTTTTGAGAAGTGACATCATGTCTGATTTTCGCGATGCAGCGTTGAATTCCAAAGCCTGGCCTTTTGAAGAAGCGCGCCGACTTCTCAAACGTTTTGAAAAAGCGCCGCCCGAAAAAGGCTATGTCCTGTTCGAAACCGGCTACGGCCCGTCTGGCCTGCCCCATATCGGAACCTTTGGCGAGGTGGCGCGCACGACGATGATCCGGCGCGCGTTCGAGGTAATCTCGGACATACCGACCCGGTTGATCTGCTTCTCAGACGATGTTGATGGCATGCGCAAAGTGCCCGGCAATGTGCCAAACCCGGAGCGGTTGGAGCAGCATTTACAGATGCCCTTAACCTCTGTGCCCGATCCGTTCGACAAGTATGAAAGCTTTGGTCACCACAACAACGCGATGCTGCGTCGGTTCCTGGACACGTTTGGGTTCGAGTACGAGTTCATCTCGGCCACGGAATTTTACAAGTCCGGCAAGTTCGACACCGTGCTGCTGCGTGCGGCGGAGCGGTATGACGACATCATGAAAGTGATGCTGAAATCCTTGCGCGAAGAGCGTCGGGAAACCTATTCGATTTTCTTGCCGCTTCATCCTGAGACCGGGCGGGTGATGTATGTGCCAATGAAGCATGTAGACGCCGCGAATGGCACGATCACGTTCGACGATGAAACCGGCAAGGAATTCACGGTTCCGGTGACAGGCGGCAATGTAAAACTGCAATGGAAGCCCGATTTTGGCGCACGCTGGGCAGCGTTGGATGTCGATTTCGAGATGTATGGCAAGGACCATTCGACCAACACGCCGATTTACGACCGGATTTGTGAAATTCTTGGCGGCCGCAAGCCCGAGCATTTCACTTACGAGCTGTTCTTGGACGCCGATGGTCACAAGATCTCCAAATCCTCTGGAAACGGTATCTCCATTGATGAATGGCTGACATATGCATCCTCGGAATCTCTGTCCTACTTCATGTATCAAAAGCCGAAAACAGCGAAGCGGATGCATTTTGACGTGATCCCGAAGGCCGTTGATGAGTATCACCAGCAGTTGCGTGCCTATCCGACGCAGGATGCAGCGGCGCAGTGCAACAATCCGGTTTTCCATATTCACGGTGCGGATATGCCGGCCTCCACGATGTTGGTGCCGTTCGCGATGCTGTTGAACCTTGCGGGCGTCTCTGGTGCCGAAGACACGGAGACGTTGTGGGGCTTCATTCGGAAATATGCCCCGGATGCCTCACCTGAGACGCATCCCGATATGGATCAAGCCGCGCAGTTTGCTGTGCGCTACTTCAAGGATTTCGTGGCCCCGACCCGCAGTTTCCGCGTGCCGTCTGATCTGGAGCGCGAAGCCTTGGAAGACCTGCGCGCGCAACTGGCGGTTTGGGACGGGGCTCTGGATGCCGAAGAGCTTCAGTCGCTGGTTTACGCCTGTGGCCGTGAACGGTTTGAGCCGCTGCGTGACTGGTTCAAAGCGATCTACGAAGTGCTGATCGGAGCATCGCAAGGCCCCCGCTTTGGTGGCTTCATTGCGCTCTACGGGATTGATGAGACGGTGGCGTTGATCGACAAGGCGTTGGCGGGTGAGTTGGCGGGTTGACGCAGGCGTGAGTTGACCCGGACAACCTGCGCCCTAGGCTTCTTTTCAGTCACTTGAAAAGGTCATCCCATGTCACGTCTGTTTGCCGCCATTGCTGTTATGTTCGCGTTGTCCCTTCCCGCCCACGCCGAAGAGCCCCGAATAGAAGGCATTGAGCAAACCATTCAAAGCCAGATCGATGCGTTTCAGGTCGACGACTTTTCGACCGCCTTCACCTATGCATCACCCACGATCAAGAAGCTTTTTGGCAGCGCCCAGCGGTTCGGCTCCATGGTGAAAAACGGCTATCCGATGGTGTGGCGTCCCACTGATGTTCAGTTTCTGGAGTTGCGTAGACAAGGGCCATTCCTGTTCCAGAAGGTTCTGGTCCGTGATGCGCAAGGGGCCCCGCATGTCCTTGAATACAATATGATCGAGACGGATCAGGGATGGCAGATCGACGGCGTGCAATTGCTTGCGGCCCCTCCCGTCGGTGCCTGAACGGGCCCCCACCGTACGGTGCCATTTAGGAAAATCTTAACTCTGCTGCGCTAGACCATTTCCCGGTCCGGACGGCGTGTCCCCCACTTTCCCATCATGAGCTGAATTTCACATCCTGCAGTCAGGATGCGTGCGCTTTTTGACGTGCGCGCCTGTCCAAGACACGCCTTCGATTTTAAGTTTGAAAGGCAATTTTATGAACAAGGCAATTACCGATGGGTTGGTGTTGACACCACCTGCGTTTTCACAAGGCTTGGATGTTTGGTCGCGCGGCGACGGCACGCCGGGAACGGCAACATATGATGGGTTTGCATCTGCGGCCTATGTGCCCGGCGACATCGATTTTGCCGGTTGTCTGGAAATTCTGAAAACCGAAGCGACGCAAACACTGCGCTACATGGGCGACACTCCGGTCTTGCCGGGTTGCTACTTGAAAGTCACAGCGCGCGTTAAGGCCGTCTCCGGAAACCTGCCCGCCGTTCAAATTGCGGCCTTTGCTGCGCAAGCAGGCGGCACAGCGATCCCCGGCGTCGTGACCACCGGAACTGCTGTTCAGCTGACCGAGTATGGTGAGATCGTCGAGGTCAGCGCCATCATCGGTAATGGAACACGTACCGGCGTCGACATGGCGTGGGGGCCTGACGCAATATACGGCCATTTCGGGCTGGATCTGACGGGCCCTTCCGGTGGCGTTGTCCGGATCGATGACCTGATCATCGAAGATTTCACGTCTGCTTTCCTGCGCACGATGATGGATTGGGTCGACGTCAAGGATTTTGGGGCAATCGGCGACGGTATCACCGACAACACTGCCGCGTTTGAGGCTGCCGATGCGGCGGCCAATGGCGGCTCTGTTCTGGTCTCTGACGGTGTATTCTACCTTGCCGACAACGTCGCTTTTGAAAGTGACGTACGATTTCAGGGAACCGTCACGATGCCCGACGACAGGCATTTGGGGTTGCGCCAGAATTTTGAACTCGACAGCTATATTGACGCCTTCGGGGACGAGCTTCTGGGCTTCAAAAAGGCGTTTCAAGCTTTGATCAAGTTTTCTGATCACGAAGGTCTGGATATGCGGGGCCGTGCTATCGCGGTGGATGGCCCGATCGACATGCAGGCCTGCGTGCCTGACGTTACCTCATTCGCCAACCGCCGGGTGATCCGAAACGGCATTTTTGATGCGATCAGCAGTACCAATTGGGACACAGCGAGCGTGACCTCCTCGGGGACCTACAACACCGGCAACCCGCTAAACCTGACCGGCGTGACCAATGTCGCCAATATCGAAGTTGGCAGCCTGGTGACGGGCACGGGCGTGGGCCGCGAGATCTATGTGACCGAGACCAACCTTGGGACGCAAACCGTGACGCTGAGCCAACCGCTCTATGGGGCTGTTGGGACGCAAACCTACACGTTTACGCGGTTCCGCTACATGCTTGATTTCAGTGGCTTTGACAGTATGTCGCGCTTCAACATCGCCGAGATCGAGATCAAATGCGACGGGATCGCCAGCGGTGTGATGCTGTCCAAGGCTGGTCTGATCTGGCACATTCGAGATTGCTATATCAATCGGCCGCTTAACCGCGGGATCACGTCTATCGGGTCTGCCTGTCAGGGACTTTTGGTCGACCGTTGTCAGTTTTTGTCCAATGAACAGGCGGAGCTGTCGCAGAATCGCGTCAGCATCGGGTTCAACGTCAATTCCAACGACGCCAAGATCCGCGATTGCCGGGCAGCGCGCTTTGCCCATTGGGGTATTTTGCACGGGTCGGGCCATTTAATCCAAGGCAATCACTTCTTCCAAGGCGACAATGTCAATGGTGGAGCGCGGCAGGCTGGCTTGGTAATGACGACCTCCAATGGTCGGCAGGTGATCACCGGCAACTACATCGATAACTGCTTTATCGAATGGAACAACGAGCATGACGCGGAGCCAGACTTCTCCAGCGAGTTAAGCTTTGGATCCATGTCGATAACCGGCAATAACTTCACGTCCTTGAACTCTGCTTCCTGGATGACCTTTATCGTCGTTAAGCCTTATGGCACTGGGCATTTCGTCAACGGCTTGTCGGTCACAGGCAACACGTTCAAAGCGGTGGGCGGCAATATCGACCGGGTTGATCTGCTGGACAGTTCGATCGCGTTTCTGGATCTGACGCGGTTCCGCAATATCAGCTGGGTCGACAACACCTACCACCAGATCGAGCAATGGACGGCCAGCCCGGTTGTTCTGCAGTTTGACCAAGATACTGCGGCCACAACCTGGGTTTGTGATTTCACCGATTGGTTGCCATTTGGCGGTGAAGCACAGAACTTCACATCAGTCGTGCCTGTTGGCCCGCTTCTGAATGCATCCGATGGGGTCGAGTTTGTCAGCCCTTATGGTGATGTGTCGGAAGGCACCTCCGGAGGCGAGATACATTTGATCTGGCCCACAGCGGTCAAGGGAACTGTCAACGTGACCGCCCGCGTCGACGTCCTTTAGCCGAGAAATATAAGACCCCCGGACATCGCGCTCCGGGGTTTTTTTTGTGCTTTCTGATCCGCGTGGGTTGTAATTCCGCACGAAGGCTTCACGTTTGGGCCTATGATATCTGATCTATCCCTAAAAGATCGCGCTGGACTGCCAGATGCGCTGCGCGTCCTTGTGGCGGAGTTTCCGCGTGAGGGCTGGCAATCGCATTCGAACTTTGGCGGTATGGTGCAGTTCTGGCTGGAGCGCCATTTGATGTTTCGAAAGCTGCTGGGCGTTTTGCAGGACGACGCGCGTGCAGCTATCGACCATGAAATGCCGTTTGATGCCTATGCGCCGCGACTATCCCGGTTGGCGGGTATGTTTCTCAATGAATTACATAGCCACCATCACATCGAAGACAGCCATTACTTCCCAAAATTGATAACTTTGGACTCGCGGTTGGAGCGCGGGTTCGAGTTGCTGGACACTGACCACACGGCCATTGACACCCATCTGCACGAGATGGCCGAGGCCGCCAATGCAGTGCTAAAGGGACGTGACGCGACGCAGATCGGAGCGTTTGAGACCCAAATCGCCACGTTTCAAACGCTTCTCAACAGGCATCTGATCGACGAGGAAGAAATCATCGTTCCGGTTATTCTAAAGACGGGATTTGACGGATGAGATTGGACGACAACGAACAAGGACCAGTGGTTAATCCGGATCTGAGATCCGACCTTGATGCCTTGACTTTGGAGGTTGCGCGGCTCAATTCGCACCGCTTCGTGCGCATGCATAATTCCCTGCCGAAACTCTTGGCGTTCAATTTTGCCCGCGGTCTGGCTTTTGGGCTTGGAACGGTTATCGGGGCCTCGATCCTTGTCTCTTTGCTTGGGTATTTCCTCGCCCAGATCGACTTTATCCCGATTGTCGGTGAGTGGGCAGCCGCCCTTTTGGAGCAACTCAACCTCGCCCAGTCGCAATAGCCAGACTGATCTGGATCAAAGCCCGCAGTCGCGAATTGAGCGAGACTCATACCTGAAAGAAGGAGGACACCCATGTACAAAAACATTCTCGTACCCGTTATCTTTGATGAGACCAAAACGCCCGATGACGCAATAAATGCGGCGAAGGTTTTGGCGTCTGAGGGGGCCAGCATCACGCTCTTGCATGTTATTGAAGAGCTTCCCAGCTATGCCAGCACCTATATCACGGATGAATATCTCGAACGCAGCACCGCGACTGTTGCCGCGCGTTTGACCCAAATTGCGGCTGGAATTCCGGGTGGAACCGGCGTGGTGACGACTGGCCATTCTGCACGCACCATTCTGGATTACGCGGAGAATAACGGGTCCGACTGCATCATTGTCAGCTCCCACAAACCCGGTGTTCAGGATTATTTTCTGGGCGGCACCGCCGCGCGGGTGGTGCGCTATGCCCAATGCGCTGTGCATGTTATTCGCTAGCTTGCGAAGTTGACGTCTACGTCAACCGCTAGGTTAAATTGCTAACTTGTGGTAGAGACATCTCCACCAGAACCATTCGGTTTTGGCTTTTTAGCCTATTGTGGGGGAAGCAAATGTTTGCGCGTGTTACCAAATATAAAATGAAACCTGGCACCAAAGCTGCTGCAACGGATCTGATGAATACACTCAAAGGTCAGATCATGGGGATGCAGGGGGTACATAATTTTATCAATGTGATGAATGATGATGGCAGCGGATACGTCGTCTCGATAGTCGAAAGTGAGGAGTCCTCAAACGCGAATGCACCTAAAGTTGCTGAGCTTTGGGGCGCTTTTGCTGAGTATCTGGAAGCCGCGCCAACGCCCGAAGGGTTCGAAGTGATCGCGAGCTGGAAGAACTAGTTTAATATTAAACTAGTTTTCTGTCGGCCCATCAAACGCCGGCAGATACTTCGCATTTTCGGAAGGCGGCAACAGCGTTTGCCGCCTTTTCCAATGGGAACCTGAGGGTTGTATCACCCAAGATAGCCTCGGCTGTCTGGTTGAACTGCAACCCGTCCAGAACGTTGCCAAACCCACTGTCTTTGACGGTCATCGAGGTGCCGCCCTTGGTGAATTCGTGGCGATCCGTGGATATCACCCGACCCGCGGGCCCGATAAAGCGCATCACAAACGGCTCCACCTGAGGAAGTCTGGTGTTGCGAGAGATCGTGAGCGAGTAAACCGGCACGCCGGGATCAAATGTAAGCTCAATCTTCGCCTCCGCCGTCTCATGGGAGAGGCGGCAAATCTGGCCGGGCGTGAAGGTCCAAGCCTGAGCTTGGAGGGGCAGAAGGACGAAAAAGAGAATAAGGCGCATGGGAAGGAAGATAGCCCTCTCTTTGTAGATGTCATCCCTGATAATGGCGGGAGAAACTCCTAATTCTCTATGCTACTCCATCGCGAACAGCTCTTTGATTTATTTTGATGTCAGTTTGTAGTATTCTGCTGGTTAGCCGCTTTGACTATGGCGAACAGAAAATGATTTTTTGACTTAGTCGATTTAAAGGTGAGATTTGAAATGGAAAATGGAGTTACTGATCCGTCCGCGATCGAAGCATTCTCAAAATTTCTACAATACGGGCCGATAGGTATCGCAGGTTTGATGCTGTTGTTGGTTATTGTTTCAATTTCAATAGGCTCCATCAGCGCTGGCAAGGAGCGGATTCTGAAGACGTTCATGTATGTCGGCGCTTTCTGCTTTGTTGCGGCTCTTGTTGCACAAGCCTTTGTAAAAACTGGCGAATACCCCGTCGACTTCGTTGTAGCACCGAACGACTTTGGTGAAGCGAGAGTTTTGCCAGCCCCAATTATCAAGGTGAACGGAAAAGTTTTGGACAGAGATGAAGTGTTTTTGGTCAAATCGCGTGCGACCGCGATTGTTGACGTTACAGATGCGATTGATTTTGTCCGCAACGCACAACGAGAATTTCAGGAGCAAACCGCTGCCTTCAATGATGTTATTCAGCAGACTGAACAACTCGAAACTGCTGTTGCTGAGCTGCAATCAAGCTTGACCCCTGCGACCAGCTCCCCCGAATTGAGGCGCGTTGTCACCGCAACATCAACTTTAAACAGCGCTAAAACCAGAGCTGTTACCGGCATGCAAGGTTTCTCAAATCAAATCTTGCCGTAGTACTCACCCCCGCCCCCGTCTCTTCACACCTGTCTCTTATACAAAACTCCGAGCCCACGACCCCGCCGCCGAGCTCGGATGCCGGCTTCTGCTT
>CAYGQQ010000050.1:0-23394 GCA_964352105.1 uncultured Rhodobacterales bacterium
TTTCTGATGCGCATCGTCGGCAAGAACCTGGACGCTTGAGGAGGCTGGACGAATGGCACGCGCTTCAACAACCAATCGCAAGATCGTCGTTACTGCCGCTGCATGGACGATCGGTTTGATTATCTTCTTCCCGATCTACTGGACGATCCTGACCAGCTTCAAAACAGAAGCCCAGGCAATCAATGATCCGCCGCTTTTCTTCAGCTTCAATTGGACATTGGAGAACTACGCCTTGGTGCAGGAGCGGTCCGACTACATGCGGTTCCTGTGGAATTCTGTCCTGATCGCCGGCGGCTCCACGCTGCTGGGTATCTTGATTGCAATTCCTGCTGCCTGGTCGATGGCCTTCGTGCCCTCCAGGCGGACCAAGGACATCCTGCTTTGGATGTTGTCGACCAAGATGCTGCCTGCGGTTGGCGTGCTCTACCCGATCAGTCTGATCTTTGTGGAGTTCAACCTGCTCGACACACGGGGCGGTCTGATTGTGGTCCTGATGTTGATCAACCTGCCGATCATCGTCTGGATGCTCTATACCTATTTCAAGGAAATTCCCGGCGAAATTCTGGAGGCTGCCCGTATGGATGGGGCGACGCTGAAGGAAGAGATCCTCTATGTTCTAACGCCGATGGCTGTTCCCGGGATCGCATCGACGTTGCTTTTGAACTTCATCCTTGCCTGGAACGAGGCGTTCTGGACCCTGAACCTGACCGCCGCAGAAGCAGCACCTCTGACAGCCTTCATCGCGAGTTACTCCAGCCCCGAAGGCCTGTTTTTCGCGAAACTGAGTGCCGCATCCACGATGGCCATCGCGCCGATCCTCATCCTTGGCTGGTTTAGCCAGAAACAACTTGTTCGCGGCCTGACATTTGGCGCAGTGAAGTAAAGGACCTGAGACATGGGACAGATACAACTCAACCAAGTTACCAAGAAGTTTGGCGATGTGGAGGTTATTCCGCCGCTGGACCTGACAATCCAGGACGGAGAGTTCACCGTCTTCGTAGGCCCATCGGGCTGCGGGAAATCGACCTTGCTGCGGCTCATCGCCGGGTTGGAAGACATCACCACCGGCCATATCGATATTGACGGCAAGGATGCCACTGAAGTTGTCCCGGCCAAACGAGGTCTGGCGATGGTGTTCCAATCCTATGCGCTTTACCCGCATATGTCCGTGCGCAAAAACATCGCCTTTCCGTTGCGGATGGCGAAGATGGATCAGGCAGAGGTGAACAAACGCGTCGAAGGTGCGGCCTCGGTTCTCAACCTGACAGACTATCTTGATCGCAGGCCGGGGCAGCTTTCGGGCGGTCAACGGCAGCGGGTTGCCATTGGCCGGGCGATTGTCCGCGAACCCGCCGCGTTTCTGTTTGATGAGCCATTGTCGAACCTTGATGCGGCGCTGCGTGTCGGCATGCGTCTTGAAATCTCCGAACTGCACAAACGCCTTGAGACGACCATGGTTTACGTGACCCATGATCAGGTCGAAGCCATGACTATGGCGGATAAGATCGTGGTTTTGCAGGCCGGTGTGATCGAGCAGGTTGGCACACCGCTGGAACTGTACCGAACACCGCGAAATACCTTCGTGGCTGGATTTATCGGCTCGCCTAAGATGAACCTGATCACGGGATCCGAAGCGGCTAAACATAGTGCTACAACCATTGGCGTGCGGCCTGAACATATCGATGTGGTCGACAGTGACGGGCAATGGCAAGGCACGGTTGGTGTGGCCGAACATCTTGGCTCGGATACGTTCTTCCATATCCACAATACCGGTCTTGCGGAAACCCTGACAGTGCGTGCGATCGGGGATGTCAGCTTGAAACATGGCGACACCATTCACCTCAACCCGCGTACTGACGAGGTTCATCGTTTCGACGCGGAAGGTCTTCGGATGGAATGATGCGACTGGCTGGCAAAACCGCACTGATTACAGGGTCTGCCCGCGGTATAGGTCTGGCGTTTGCACAGGCCTATGTGGCGGAAGGCGCGCGGGTTGCCATTGCTGATATTGATATGGGGCGCGCCCGCGCGGCCGCAGACGATATCGGCGCGTCCGCGATTGCCGTGCGGTTCGATGTCACTGATCCGGACAGTATTGCCGCAGGCGTCGCAGAGATCGTCGCGGCCTTCGGGCAGATCGACATTCTAATCAACAATGCTGCCATCTTCTCCGCTGCGCCGGTCGTTGAGATTACGCGGCAAGACTACGATCAGGTCTTCGACATCAATGTCAAAGGCGCGCTCTTTACGTTGCAAGCGGTGGCGCAACAGATGATCGAAAACGGCATCAAGGGGCGGATCATCAATATGGCCTCTCAGGCGGGCCGCCGGGGGGAGCCGCTGGTCGCCGTATATTGTGCAAGCAAGGCTGCCATTATCAGCCTCACTCAATCCGCTGGTCTCGACCTGATCCGGCATGGCATCAATGTCAACGCGATCGCGCCGGGTGTCGTCGACGGAGAACATTGGGACGGTGTCGATGCATTCTTCGCCAAACACGAGGGCAAAGCGCCGGGGCAAAAGAAAGCAGAAGTTGGGGCGGCAGTTCCTTTCGGGCGCATGGGGACAGCGCAGGACCTGACGGGCATGGCTGTTTTCCTTGCGTCACCTGACGCAGATTACATCGTTGCCCAGACCTATAATGTCGATGGCGGGAACTGGATGAATTGATGCAATCGCAAACCGAAATCAACGCGCCGGTGCCTCTGAAAACGGCGAACTTACAGAGCTTGCCAGGCGCCGTGAAAGTGCCGGGCTATGACCGTTCCAAGCTGACTGCGGGGATTGTCCATATCGGCTTGGGCAATTTTCATCGTGGCCATCAGGCCTGGTATTTACATCGGCTGATGCAGCAAGGGTTGGCCCATGATTGGGCCATTCTGGGGGCGGGTGTGCGGCCAGGCGATGCGGCGATGCGAGAGCGGCTTTGTGCGCAGGACTGTCTGACCACGCTTGTTGAGCTTGATCCGGCCGGCACCTCCGTGGAGGTTATCGGCTCGATGATCGATTTCATCGAGGTTGATCCGGCGAATGGACCGCTGATTGCCGCGATGTCCGATCCTCAGATCAGGATCGTATCGCTAACGGTCACCGAAGGCGGCTATTACCAGACCGAAGCAGGTGCGTTGGATATCGACCACCCGGATATCAAACATGATATCGAACACCCGCAGACCCCAATCACCGCATTTGGCGCAATGATCGCAGCTTACCGCGCGCGCAGGGACGCGGGCCTTGTCCCCTTTACCGGGCAATGTTGCGACAATTTGCAGAATAATGGTGCCGTTTTGCGGCAAACGGTCGTGGGCCTCGCGCAGTTGATCGACCCCGACCTGGCGCAGTGGATCGACACCAATGCCAGTTTCCCGAACGCGATGGTCGATTGTATCGTGCCCGCCACCGGGGAGGCCGATCTGACCTTCGTTAGGCAATTGGGAATACTGGATGCGGCTCCCGTGACGCATGAAAACTTTCGCCAATGGGTGATCGAAGACGACTTCTGTGCCGCGCGTCCGCCTTGGGAAAAGGTCGGTGTTACTCTGACCGACAACGTTCACGCCTATGAAAGCATGAAGATCCGGGTGCTGAATGCCGGCCATCAGGTCCTGGCAAATGTGGGCGAGGTGCTGGGGCTTGAAACCATTGCGGATTGCATGGCTGACCGGGACGTGGCCGGCTTCTTTCACGACGTCGAAACGGATTGCATTTTGCCCCATGTGGACGCAGTTGAAGGGGTGTCGGCTGACGACTACCTGAAACTGATTGAAACGCGGTTCGCCAACCCGCTCATTCGCGATACCACGCGGCGGGTGGCCTTTGACGGATCATCGCGGCACCCTGGATTTGTACTGCCGATCCTGCGCGACGCATTGGCGGCAGGAACTTCCATTGAAGGGCTTGCCCTGGTTGAGGCGTTCTGGGCGCGGATGTGCGAAGGCACGCGAGAAAACGGGCAATTGATAGAGCCCAATGATCCAGCTTGGGACGACCTTCAAGCAGCAGCAAAGCGTGCCAAAGACGACCCGAACATCTGGTTGCAACAAAGCCAGTATTATGGCGATCTGGCGCAAGACGCGCGCTTTGCGCAGTGCTTTGCGACATGGCTGAAGATCGTTTGGGCGGAGGGTGCAAAAGGGGCGATGGCGCGCTATTCGGCAGACCAATAACCGTCTGAATTCGCCAGCATTTGAGACGGGACATTTTACCAGCTCTGTTGATCATGGGTCTCAAAACTCTCAAAAGACTGTTCCGAGCCTTGTGTCGTTTCAACATTTTCGCTCATCGTGTCGTCGCCTTCGCCATCCTGAGCAGATACGTCGTTCTCGCCTGTGTCTGACCAGCCATCCCGGGATGCTCCTTCGGTTTGATGAGACGCCATGAGCATCTCGTCATTGGCGTGATCCGGGCCTTGGATGCTGTCTATATCGCCCACAGAGATTGTGAATTCATGTTGATTTTCCACGATCTGGCCGTTGAATGCCTTTTCTGGAGCGTTGAACGTGGCGGTGATTTCCCCCACAAATTCCGATGGCGGCATGATTTCCAGATAGTCGAGGTTCCAGCCCGAGAGATCCATTTCGGTGCCATCAGATACGGCGTGATTGTCACCGCTGACCAGTATCGTATCGGCAGGCAAGCCGCTGACTGTGACCGCTGTCGAGTGACCTGCATCCAGCGAGACTTGTAACGTTCCATTTTGGGCGACGCTGAGATCGGGATCGGCTTGCACCAATTCGCGCCCATCCGTGTCGGGACCATTCCATTCCAGTTTCAGGCCGGCATGGCCGTAATTTTCGAAATACCGAACCTCGATCTCATGGGTGCCGGGCTCTAGCTCTATCTCGCCAGAGCGGGTGCGGTAGCCGTGCAGCCCATCATTGTCGATAACCTCCTTGCCATTGATAAACAGAGATACGCCGTCGTCGCCGCCAACGTAGAAGTCATACGAGCCGCCTTCCTCGATGGTGACATTGCCCGTGATCTTTGCGCCGAATGTGTCCGTTGAGCCGTCTTTCCAGAATGACCCCGACCCATTCTTGTAGTTTATTTCGCTCACGATTTCTTCATGGGTCGGCTCAGCGTCCCAATTCAGGTCGTCGAGTTTGCGGATGCTGTGATCAACATCGTAATATTCAGCGTGGAAGCCGGTTTGCATCTCAATCCCGGAGGCTTCAAGCTGCGCGGGCTCGACGATGAAGCCGATATCCGTGCCCGCAGAGACGGTCTGGCCGTCTTCGAGAACCCTGATCGTTGTCAGGGTCGCGTCCACGGAACCTGTGAAATCCGAGGGCGGTGTGATCGACAAAAGCGACGTATCCCAATCCGTTACATCCACAGATCCGGTTTCGTCTATTTCGCTGGTTTGTGCGCCTGCAGTGACGATTGTGCCCTCAGGCAAGCCTTCCAGAAGGTGGTTAATCGCGCCATCCATCACGTCTGATTGGTCAATATCCAACGCAACCGTAACGGGCATTCCGCTGACGGTTTGCATGTCTTCGACATCTGGACCGGTGAGAAGTTGCCTTCCGTCGATACCGGGACCTTCCCATTCGACTTTCAGTCCAGCATGGCCGTAATTCTCAAAATATCTGACTTCGATGACATGGGGACCGGGATCTAACTCGACCTCGCCGCTGCGGGTCCGAAAGCCGTGCAATCCGTCATTGTCTACAACCTCGATGCCGTCGATAAAAAGCACAACACCGTCATCGCCGCCGATATGGAAGTTGAATGTTCCGGCTTCTTCAACTTCGATATTGCCTGTTATTTTTGCGCCAAACGTGTCGCGCGAGCCGCCTTCCCAAAAAGAGTCCGCGCTGTTTTTGTAGTTGATATCATCAACCATTTCCTGATGCGTCGGTTCGCTGTCCCAATCCACCTGATCTATCGATCGCAGGGAGTGATCAACGTCGAAATAACTGGCGTGGAACCCTGTCCCAACTGCGACATCCGGCATCTCCGCCACGTCTATAGTGAAGCTTTGGGTGAATTCCGCCCCGGCCTCGTCCGTAGCCGTGATGTCAAATGACACGGATGCGTCTTCGTCGCGGTCCAATGCCACGCCATCCTTGAGTTTGACAGTGCCGTTCACGACCTCAAACCGGTCATCGGACAGCTTAAAACTATGGGTGTCGCCTTTGTCCGCATCTACAACGTCAAGTTGCCCGACGACTGCGCCCTCGGCGTTTTCAGCTACAGCGCTGTTGGAGAGGGAAACATCTGTTGGGCTTGAGTTCTGAGGCTTGTCATCGACTTGAAACAGTATCTCTTCGGGCTGTTTACTTGCGCTACGCGCATCCGCGGGTGGAGTTGTAGCCGCGTTCCCTTGGTCTAAGCCATTGTTTTCTTGTGGTTTTGCATGATCAGATCGTGCGTTCGTCGCGGTATTTTCATCGGCGTCCGGGGATGTTTGGTTTTGCGGAACTTCAGGCAGGGGGATAGCGCCAAAGGCGGCACTGCCGGTTCCGGCACTTGATGCATGGCTTACGGATTGACCCGTTGCGGGGGCGCTACCGGGGTCAGACCCGGCATTCGCGTTCTCTGAAAGATCGACGCCTGTGGCGTGAGAATCCGCCTCATCCGTTGGCCCGGAGCGGACATCGGGATCGTGTTCATCGCCGTAATGCAATGAGCTGCGCGAGGGGTCATCCTGAGTTTGGACCGCCGCATCAGAGGCGTTCTCGGCAACCTTCTTCTTCAGTTCATCTGAGGTTTGATCTGCATCCTGACCTTCGAACGATTCAAATTCATCTTCCATGGAACGACCCCTTTTACTAGCACGGGGAAGGTGTCGGATAGCGACCCTAAGAAATCCCTAATGACCCTCACTAACTATATGAAAAATTGACGAAAATTTTTGTGATTTAGATTCATGTTTCAGGGAATTGGTAACCAATGGCGGGCGATAGTCCTACCAGCTTTGGGGAGGTAGATTTGAGCCAGCTCGGAAAAAAATTTAAGAGTCCGCCGATTGGGCCGTCTGTTTTGATCGCAACTTTTGCGTTGAATTTGTTGGCATTAGCGTTGCCGCTGGTCGTGTTGCAGATATTTGATCGGGTTATCCCGTTCGCGGCGACCGAGACGTTGTTTTTCCTGTTCATTGGTCTGTGCGTAGTAGCGATACTGGAATTTGTCCTGAAAACAGCCAGAACAGTCCTTCTGGGCAGCTCTGGCAAGGCCTTTGAGATTGCGCTGTGCGAAACTTTCATGCAGTCGACACTTAATGCGGACCCAGAGGCATTTTCCAAAACCACCCCTGCAACGCATCTTGATCAGTTTAGCGCCATAGCGCAGCTGCGCGGGTTCTACGCTGGACAAGGTCGAATTCTGGCGATTGACCTGCCATTTACCTTTGTATTCGTTGCAATGATCGGTCTGATTGGCGGTTGGCTGATCCTGGTGCCGTTGGGGTGTATGCTCGCATTGTTGCTGTTCAGAACCTCGCTTCAAGCGGCGCAACGTTCGATCTTTGACCAACGCCGTGTTCTCGACGGTCGCCGGTATTCGTTTCTTGCCGAGGCGCTGTCTCAGATACGCACGTTGAAAGCGAACACGATGGAGCCGCAGATCCTTCGGCGCTATGAGCTCTTGCAGCAGCAAACGACGGATACCAGTCAGAAAATCATCCGGTTTTCCGGTTTGTCTCAATCGTTCGGAGCACTGTTTTCGCAGTTTGCCGTTGCCGCGATGGGGCTATTCGGCAGTTACCTCATAATCATTGGTCAAATCGGTATCGCCGAACTGGCCGCGTGCATGTTGCTAAACGGGCGTACGGTTCAGCCGATGCTCAAAGCGCTGGGGCTTTGGGTTCAATCAGAAAACATCTCTGCCGCGAAGGTAAAATTTCAAACCGCCTGCGCAATACCTACTAAGCCCGCGCTTCCGAATATGGCTGAAAAACTACATGGCGATATTGAGTTTAGAGACGTCGGCCTGTCGTTTGACGAAACGCGCCCCTTTGTGTTTCGCAACCTCACCCAGTCTGTTGCGCACGGGGAAAGCCTTATCGTGACGGGCAATGGTGGGGCCGGGAAATCATCTTTTCTGAAACTGATATTGGGAGAGCTGCAACCCAGCGAGGGAGAGGTTTTGATCGACGGATTGCCTGCGCGCAAATACCTGGCGACGCGCGGGGAAGGTGGCATCGGATATATTGATCACAAGCCAGCGGTTTTTGCAGGAACAGTTTTGGAAAATATCTCTGCGTTCGGGGATGGTGAAACCATAGAACGCGCGTTGGAACTGTCTGAACAATTCGGTGTTGAGAAATACATCAATAGGTTGCCGCTTGGTTATAATACGCAAGTTCTTGGAAGCCCGACACTCACCAATAACCGCGCAGCTATTCAAGGTATTTGCCTTGTCCGAGCGTTGGTCTTACGCCCAAAAATCCTGCTGACAAACAATATTGGAGCGGCTTTGGACCGGCAAGCGCGCGCGGAGTTTGGCCAAATTATCAACGGGCAAATGGAGGACATGACACTAGTCATTTCTGACGACGTCACCCGGTTCGGATGGGTTGCGGACCATCAAATAGATCTTGATGACCGTCGTGAGGCGTCTCTGCGGGCCTGGGACGCGGATGCGCCAGCCGAGAAAAACATCCCTCAAATCCCAAACAAAACGGCTGCCGCATGACTGAGATGACTCTTCCAAATGGATTGAACCTGCTCAATCGATTGATGTCCGCCGCAGGATGGCATTGCAACGAGAACCGCCTCTTTGAGGCCATTCCGCATATGTCAAACAAGCTAAGTCCTCGCGATCTGACGCAAGCGCTGGAAAACCTTGGCGTTCCAACGTCTGAGGAACACTGTCGGTTGAAACACGTCACTCGGGACGATTGCCCGGCTTTGTTCATTGACCGCAAGGGTGTCGTCAGAGCGGTGTTGGATGCGCAGGGCGACGAGGTCCTGATTGCAACCGCGGGGTCTGATAAGCCGGGCTGGTGCGCGCCCGGAAATTTGCGCGGGCGTATGATCCGTTTGGAGAAGTTTAACAGCACGCAAGTCACCCAAAAGATCACCTCAGTGTCTGATGCGACGCTGCGGTTCCGCGGCCTGATCCCTTGGCTGATTTTTGCGACCTTCATGTCCAATCTTGCCGGGTTGGCGACGCCGCTTCTGATCATGGTGATATACGATCGCGTGATACCGTCGGGTTCCATTGATCTGGTCGTGTCTCTGATCGCCGTTGTGATCGTGTTTCTGGCCACCGATGCTGGCTTCCGGACAGCCCGGTCCAACGCCTTGGCCTATATGGGGCGTGAGACGGAGCAACGGTTGGGACTTGCACTGTTTCGAAAGCTTATGGCCTTGCCCATCGACCAGATTGAGAAATCCGATGTTGAGCAGCAATTGGCGCGCTTCAAGCAGTTCGAAGGGTTCCGCGACATCTTTAATGGCCCAGTGCTGACAACGATGCTGGATCTCCCGTTCACGTTGATCTTCTTTTTCGTCCTGTTTTGGCTATCTCCGCAAGTTGCACTGCTCATTCTGGCACTGGCGGTGATCTTTGTGATCGCAACGTGGTATTTTCTACCGATCCAGCAAAAACTTGGCTCAAAGGCGTCCAAACATCGGACGGATCTGCAAGCCCATGTGTTTGAGGCGGCCACGCATCAAAGGGCGATCCAACGTCTTGGCCTGGAAGCGCGTTGGGTAAAAAAGCAGGACTATCTGACCGAACAAGCCAGTCAATCCACCAGATCGTCTACGGCCACTCATCTATTGTCGCAGAACATTGGGCAAAGCCTGATGGCTATAGCGGGGATCGGTGCTGTATGTTTGGGAACCCTTGCGGCGATGGCGGGTGATCTTAGCTTTGGGGCATTGATCGCGATCATGTCGCTGGTCTGGAAGATTTTGACACCACTGCAGGCGCTCTATTCCAATATGCCGCAGATTTTTGGCTACCTGAAAAGCAAAGATCAAAGCGACAAGGTTCTCGCCATCCCCGAAGAGCTTGTGCGCGGCGTGGCGCAAAGCCACCAGAAAACCTTCTTTGGCGGGGTGAGTTTGAATGGGGTAACGCAAAGATATGATGCAAGCAGTGTTCCCGCGCTGTCCCAAATCACATTGGATATCGCACCCAACGAATTTACCGTGGTGTGTGGCGACGAAAGCAGCGGAAAATCAACCTTGCTCAATCTGATATGTGGGTTCTATCAGCCTTCCATCGGGACCGTCCAACTGGACGGCGTAGATATTCGCCAGATCCCCGTGGATGATCTGCGCCGTGCGGTCACCTATGCGCAGTCTGATTTGTTTTACGGGACCGTGTTCCAGAACTTCCGGCTCGCGGCACCAAGCCTGACCGAGGAGGATGTTGAAGCCGCGTTGAGGGCCATGGGACTTGAAGACGTGGTTGCATCCTTCACCGACGGGATTCATACGCGCCTGTCGGAGGCCGTTCGCAGCGGTCTTCCGACATCGACGCTACGCTCTGTTGCATTGGCGCGCAGTTTTGCACGCGGCGGGTCGGTTCTGCTGCTCAATGAACCTGCTCACAACCTCGATGTGATCAGACGGCAGGCCCTATTGCGCTGTCTGCATCGCGATAAGGGCCAGAAAACAATCGTCGTGGCGTCGCAAGACCCGGACATAATCCAATTGGCAGACAGGTTTATCTATCTGGACCAAGGGCGCGTCGTCGTGAACGATGTCGGCAGTTCTGCCGCTAAAAAGATCAACGCGTTGATCCACAGAAACAGAGGCGACTGACATGCCAATACCTTTTTTCACCCGTAAAGGGGTCTTCAAGACTGCAAAGGCGCGCAAAGATGCGAGCGGGCCTGGCATTGCCAAACTGGTGATCATGACAATTGTAGGTTTTCTATGCGCGAGCTTGTTTCTGGCCTCGACCACAACGGTGCCCGAGGTGACGCGCGCAAACGGCGAGTTAAAGCCAATGGGTGGCTACAGGCAGGTTCAATCCTCCGAAGGTGGTGTGGTGTTTGATGTCTTCGTCACGGAGGGGCAGGCCGTCACGGCTGAGCAACTTCTCGCCGTGCTGCGCTCCAGCGCCCTGAGTGAAGCGATGCACGATACGCAGGAAGAACTTCGCAGCGCGCAGGTGGAGATGACCAACCTCAATGCGCTGGCCCAGGTTCTGGACGATGGCGAAACCGAAATGCAGCAGGCCAGCGAGATGCTGCGATCTGAAGGGTTGAGCTATGCGGCCTCGCAACTGAGCGTTCTTGCGTCTCAACAGGATGTTCAGCGAAAAACCGTAGAAGAGCTTGCCAAAACACTGATTGTGCAGGATGAGGCAAGTATTCTTGTCGCAAAGCGGATCGACGCGCGCAAAGCAAGGCTGCAACGGGCGGAGGCATTGCAGGTCAAGGGTTTGATCCCGTTGCGGGAATTGGACGATCAGCGCGACGCGCTAGACCAATTATTTGCAAGCCAAGTCGATGTCGATATTCGTCTTTCCGAGACCCGCAAAGAGCTCAACGATGCAGAAGTTCAGCTCAATCGCGGTCGGGTTGATCTGCGCCGTAGCCTGATCGCTGATATGTTTCACCTGCAGCAATCAATAGATGCGCTAAATGTTCGCATCGATGCGCTGGCGGAACGCAGCCTTGCATTGGAAGTTCGCGCTCCGGAAGCCGGCATCATCCAGGCTGTTGCCTTCCCAAATTCAGGAGAGCTTATCGCGCCCGGGGAGACTATATTTGAGCTTCTGCCAACCACGTCGCAATTGGTTGCCGAGGTCGAATTTGACCCGGTTGATATTGGGCATCTTGCGAATGGTGATACGGTAAAGCTGAAAATGGACACCTATGATGCGCGGCGATACGGGCACGTTTCGGGCAACATTTCAAGCATATCGCCAAGTCTGGTTTTTGACCCGGACACATCTCGCGAATTCTTCCGTGCGACGGTTTTGCTGGACCGCGATACGATCGGCTCAGGTGTTTGGGAACGGAGTTTGCGCGCAGGTATGATCACAACCGCGGAGGTTGTCACAGCCGAACGCACGGCGATCAACTACCTTCTGAAACCGGTCAGCAGATCGCTTGAAAACGCGTTCGGGGAACGATGAAACGGGACCATCTATGGTCTACCGTTCCGATGGGCCAGACTGAAGGTAACTTTAGGGGACTTCCAGCATTGCGATGATGTGCTACGATTGCAGCATATTTTATGGAGATTGCAATGAAGATAGCCGCATTTAATGTTGAAAACCTGTTTGACCGTGCCCGCGTATTCAATGGGGAAACCGACGAGCATGAAGATGTTCTGAACGCCCATGCGGAGCTTAATTCGCTTTTTGAGAAACCGATTTACGCGGCCGGTGACAAAGCGCGGATGTTGGTCTTGCTGAACCAGCTTGGGATGCTGAATGACAACGAAGGGCCTTTTGTTCGGCTTCGCAAAATCCGTGGCCAGTTAATCCGACGGCCACGAGATCGCAGCAAGCCCCGGGTTATTGTGGCCAATGGGCGTGACGATTGGATCGGCTGGGTCGAGCTGCGTACCGAAGCAGTCAACGAGACCGCAATTTTGCTGACCGCAAAAACCATCTTTGAGGTGGGCGCAGATATCCTGTGTCTGGTCGAGGCAGAAAGCCGCCCCGTGTTAAAGAGTTTTCAGGAAAAGATGGCCGAAGAGCTGTCTTTGCCGGAAACCTATCGCCACGTCATGTTGATCGATGGCAATGACATGCGCGGCATTGATGTTGGGATCGCAACGCGGTCGGGCTTTCCAATTGGGCGGATGCGCAGCCACGCGGATGATCTTAAACCCGACGGGTTTCCGATCTTCAGCCGGGATTGTCCGGAGTTCGAAGTTCAAACGCCAAGCGGGGAAACGATCATCGTTCTGGCCAATCACTTCAAAAGTAAATTTGGGGGAAACTCGCCATCTTCACAGGCCAAACGCCTGGCGCAATCTGAGGCGGTTAAGGGGTATTACGAACGCCTGCGTGCGGAGGGGCATGCGCATATCGTGGTCTTGGGCGACCTCAATGACACGCCTGACAGCGCGGAGCTTGCACCGCTTTTGGTGGACACGGATTTGCGGGATATCTCCACGCATGCGAATTTCTCTGATTTTCAGTTTGAGACCGCCAATGGCCATCGCGGGATCGGAACGTTTGGTCTGGGCAATGATGATGACAAGATCGACTATCTTCTGTTGTCACCCGCTCTGTTTTCGAAAGTCACCGCGGGCGGCATATTTCGCAAAGGGGCGTGGCCGGGGTCGCGACCCAAGCGGTGGGATGTGTACCCGGAGCTGAAAAAGAAGCATCACGCGGCGTCAGATCACCATTTGATCTGGGCAGATATCGACCTTTAAGCAGGCGCGCCCGTTAGCCGAAGACCCATCTTTTCGACACGACATAAACCGCGACGGTCACAATCGCGGTTATGACAAGTTGCGATGGGATCAGCGTGAAGCCCATCTTGTCGACGGCCCAAGCCATAGCGAAAGAGTTCGCAACAAGCGCGCTGCCCTGCACCACGATGTAGCGGCCCAACTGTGTGCCTGACAATTTCTTCGCTTGAAAGGTAAACAGCCCCTGGGCCAGAAAGTTGAACCCCATGGCAATGCCATAGCAGAGCGCTGTCAGCAGGATCGTCGACGGGATCACGGGGCGCAACAGGATCAAAAGCAGGAAGTAGAACCCGGTCGACGCGATGCCGATCAGTCCAAAACGAAGGGTCCGGGCGAGCTCTGCGTTCATGGCGTGGCGCGATAGACGACGACAGTGTCATTGGCAAAAACAACCTCATGGCCGGTCGCGATGTGCTCCAGAAGGCGCGATTGGATGAACTTGCCGGGATGCCCTTTGGCGGGCGTGTCGGGGTTTTGCCCCACCTCCTTGCGGTCGATGATCACAAAAGCGGGGGGTGTTTCGCGCAAAGCGGTGTCAATCTCGGTCAGCCAGGCGTCGGAATGAATGAATTCGGGCGTAATTTGATCTGCCGCAGGTGTAAAATACCGGTAGGTCGGCATCCGCTGCGCGCGGTAGGCCAACTCAAAGCTGGAGCCATAGACGATGACGGTTTGATCCGGCGTGCTGCCCTGTCTGATCGTGGTCACGATTTGCTGACGTTCACCTTCGGTCAGCCCGTAAAGGTCGGTCGGCCCGATAGTGCCAGCCAAAAGCTTGCTTGCGCCTTCTGACAGGCTGGTAAATTTCTTGGCGGTCCCAGCCAAGGCCAGCATCGCGGCAAGGGCCAGACTAATAGTAACGGTATTCCGCCAAAACCCTTTGTGTGTCGCCGCTCTGAGCTGGCTTAGCCCGTCAATTGCGACACACATCAGCACAGTCAGAACGGTGAGGATACCGCCCAAATGGTATCCAAACCCTTTGTTTTGCACCGTGAAGGAGACAGCGAGCGTGGCGGCGATGCCCAGCAATAGCACCAACGCATAGCCGAACCTGTCGCGGCGTATCCAAAAAGCCAGCCCGATCACAGCAAGGACGGTGATCCAGTGCCAGGATTGCAGGAACAGCGTGCGCAATGTCTCGCGCCAATCCGCTGGCGGATCGCCCACATAAATCGAGGTTGAGAACTGGAAGCTCTGTTGGAACCAGTCGTCGAGGTTGCCCAAGCCAAGTCCCGTGAGTGCGGCTGCCCCAAGACCAAGGGTACAGCCGAAGAGGAACCGCAGAGCGCGGCCCATGCGTGTGCATCTGCGGGCTTCTTGCAGGGTCATCGGCAAGGCTTCCAGCAGCATCAAACCTGCTAGAAAGGCAAGAAACGGCGGGCGCACCAGAACTGCTGCGGCCACGCAAAGGCCGGCCAGAACCGCCGCGATCCCTTCGCGTCGGCCTCCGGGCAAGGCAAGCAGGCAAGCGACAAGCAGAAAACCGGTTGCGATAATGTCGCGTTGGCCGGCCATCCACGACCCCGCAGTCACGTATAGCGCCGGGTAGAAAAACAGCAGCAGCGTAGGGGCCAAAGGCCATTCCGCCCGGGCCAGAAAGCGCGCGCCCGCGAAGGTAAAGCTCAGCATGATCAGAAAATCGGTGAGCCGCCATGTCCAGGCATGCACGCCAAACAGTCGAATGCCTGCTTCGTGCAGGACCATTGCGCCGGGCCAATTCATGTCGAAACTGCCCGCATAGTAGGGTGCGCCTTGGGTGGTGATGAACGCCATCCAGTCAAATTGCGACTGGTCGGGGGAAGGTGGCACGCTGAGGTAGAGCAGCAAGAGCACCACCATTAAAGGCAGCCAAAGGACTGCGAGCGTTGTGCGCAGGGACATGTTCACAAGATCGCACCACTTTGGCGGTCGCTTGCGACGGTTGCAGCGGTTAGTGCAATGCCTTCAAACAGCTGCGTGGGTTGAAACCCCGCAGGCAGGGCAGAGCGCAGGAACGTGTTGTCGCGCGCATTCTCCGGGTTTGGATCGATCCGCAAAAACATTGGTTTGCCAAGGCGCGCTTCGATCATGTGCAGCACTTCGAAAATCGCGGCGGGGCGCCCGGAGGCGAGAAGCGACGTTTGGGTGGCGGTCGCGGCAGCGGCAGGGGTAAGGACCTGCTCGGTGATGAACCGTCCAATATCTGCGGCGTAGATATAGTCACGCTGGGTCGTCAGCGCGCCCATGATTGTCGCGGGTCGTCCGTGGATCGCAGCCGCAACAAGGGCTGCGATCAAACCACGCCGTGCCGTCGGCGCATAGCCATAGACGCTGCTGGGCCGCAGGATATGACGGTGCCCAAGGCTGTCATCGGCGCGTACCAGATCTTCTTGCGCCAATTTACCCTCACCGTAAGGGCGCAGCGGGGCGGGTTGCGCAAATTCATCGCAGCCGACCTGTCCTTCAAACAGCCCCCCGGCAGAGCTGATATGGATAAACCTGCGCCGGTCTTTTGGCACCGGCGCTCCGATTTTGTGGCAGGTGTCCAGAACTGTTTCGAAGGCTTTAAGCTCTTGCTGCATGTCGGCGCGGTCTGATCCGAAGCCCCCGCGACCCGCCGCCCAGATGACATTAAACGTGCATTCTTCCTGTGCGGCGAGACAGTCGCGCGCAGCCGTTTCTACTGCCGTGGCCTCTGCCGTTATGCGGTGTGACCATGTCCAGTCCAGTCGCCGCGTCCGCACGTGGGGCAGCGCAAGCTGGATCGCGCGGATTGCAGCACCGCCCACCAGCCCCGCACCAAAGACAAGCGCGACCCCGGGCTTATGCCGGGCGCTCCCGCTCCAGTCGAGCATGATCATGCAACGTCGCTCTCTTTGGCTTTTTCGGCGTACCAGTTGGCAAGGACGTGATCGCCAGATCGGTCGATGGTGAAAAAGGTCGGGCGCCCATGCGCTTTGAGGACCAGTGTCGCCAGATATTGCAGGCACAGTCCCAGCATCACCGCCAAAAGCCCCGCCGACATCGTCATGACCACGAATAGCGAGGTCCAGCCTTGCACGCCGATGGTTTCTGGCGCGATCAGGCGGACGGCGGTGAAATAGAGACCCGCAAAAACCGAAAAAACAAATAGTGCGATGCCGATCCAAAGGCCCAAAGCCAGATAGCGCAACTGGCTGGAGAACAGCATTTTCTGCGCATGACTAAGGAGCGTTTTGAAATTGTAGCCACTTTTCCCGGTGGTGGCGAAGCGTTCGTCTTTCAGCTCCATCTCGACCGCCTCAATGCGTTGGGTGAACCAGAACAGAGCGATGTCAAAATAGGTGTTGTGGCTGCACACGCTTGCGGTGGAACGTGCGATCTCGCCCCGGATCAGGCGGAAGCTGTTGACCAGACGCAATGTCGGGTTGCCGGTCAGACGTTCCATCAGGCGCTTGAACCCACGCGACGAGCCGTCCCGCCAGGATTTGCCATGGATCGCCGCAGAGGCGGGGCGCGCATAAACGACGTCGGCATTTTTGGTTACCGCATGCAAAAGCAGGTCTTCGATACGGTCTGGCGGATGCTGCAAGTCTTCGTCTAGCGTGACGATCCAATCCCCGGAGGAATGCAGGATACCCGCGATTGTTGCCGCGTGCTGGCCAAAATTGCGCGACAGGTGCAAAGCGGTGATCCAGGGTTTGTCAGCGGCAAGCTTGTCAATTACGGCCGACGAGCCGTCAATTGCCGCGTCATCCACCAAAATAAGTTCTGTCAGGACTGCCGGTGCTTCCTGGCGCTCCCAGTTTTCGCGCACGGCCTCGATCGCTCGGGTCAGGGCCTCAAGATACGCCTCGCCCGCGTAAACGGGTACGATTACGCTGACATTGATCCGCTTTAGCTGCCACAATTGCCCCGCTTTGCTGACGTCGTTCACTGCTTGGACCTACTGTTATTCAAGTTACACATTCGCAAAATTGCGTTTCGCCGAACCCCTAACATTGATCCCGGCATTTCGCCACAGAAAGTGGATTATGATCGGGGCGATATTAGGGCGATGTTGGCGAGAATGCTTCAGATTGCAGTGTCTTAGAGGTTTTTTTTGGCCTTATCGGTCTAAAATCAGGTCTATGCGTAGGTGTCGCGCAAGACTTTTTTCTGGACTTTTCCCATCGTATTGCGGGGCAGCTCGGACAAGACCTGATAGCGCTGGGGATGCTTGAACCGGGCCAATTTCTGAGCGACTTGAGCCTCGACCGCCAGAAGATCAAGCTCGCGACCCGGGATGGCGACCAATGCGGCAACGATCATTTCCCCGAAATCAGCATGCGGGACGCCGAAGACAGCACTTTCGCTGACAGATGGATCGAGATTGAGGATATCCTCGATTTCCTTGGGGTAGATGTTATAGCCGCCAGAGATGATCAGGTCCTTTTCGCGACCCACGATGGACAGATAGCCAGCCTCATCAAATTGCCCCAGATCCCCGGTGATGAAAAAACCGTTCGGGCGCAATTCTTCGGCGGTTTTTTCAGGCATGTTCCAGTAGCCTTTGAAAACATTGGGGCCGCGGACCTCAATCATGCCGATCTCGCCAGCAGAAACGTCATCGCCGGTTGCAGGGTTGGTCAGCCGAAGCTCGGTTCCGGGAAGGGGATGGCCCACGGTGCCTGCGATCCGATCACCGTCATAAGGGTTGGAGGTGTTCATGTTCGTCTCGGTCATGCCGTAGCGCTCAAGAATGCGATGGCCGGTGCGTTCTGTGAAAGCCTCGTGGGTTTCAGCCAGCAACGGCGCACTGCCAGAGATGAACAAGCGCATATTCGCGACCAGACCCGGTTTCAGGCGATCATCAGACAAAAGTCGGGTGTAGAAGGTGGGAACCCCCATCATCAGCGTTGCTTGGGGAAGAGCCTTGATTATGGCATCAAGGTCGAAACCGGCCATGAAATTGACCTTGGCGCGCGCCAGCAAGGCCGTGTTCATTGCGACAAACAGGCCATGGGTATGAAAGATCGGAAGGGCGTGGATCAACGTGTCCGCGTCAGTGATTTTCCAATATTCCACAAGGACTTTCGCGTTGGAGGCCAGGTTCTCGTGGGTCAGCATCGCGCCTTTGGAGCGGCCCGTCGTGCCGGAGGTGTAGAGCATCGCGGCCAGATCATCCGGTCCGCGCGGGACAGGATCAAACTGCGTTTTCTGGTGGGCGCTATGCCGGGTCAGGCTGCCGGTCCCATCCGCGGCCAGAGTCAGGAGTTTCGTGTCAAGTTTGCTCGCCAAGGCGCTCATTTGGCTGGCATTCTTCGGGTCGCACACGATGAGGGACGGGGTTGCATCTTCGGCGAAATAGGTCGCTTCATCCAACGTGTAGCCCGTGTTCAACGGCAAAAAGATGCCCCCGGATTGGATAACAGCCGCATATAGCATCAACATTTCCGGGCATTTAGGGGCCTGCACAAGCACCCGATCCCCCGGCTTAACGCCATGCGCTTTCAGGCTGTAGGCCATTTGCGCCGCCTTATCGCAGAACGTCGAAAAAGAAATTTCAGTTGCGCTGCCATTCAAACTCAGAAAGCAGGCATCATTTGCCGCGACGGGGCGGAACAATGTATCAAAGAGGTGGTTTGTCATCATGCGGAGCGCGGTATTGGGCCAATGCGACAAAGGTGTCGCGGCTTGGGTTGCGGGAAAAGGGGCCGGGCAGGGGGTCTAAAGCCAAGATTTTCATAACTTGCAACGCCGTAATTCCCAGAGTTCCGATGTCAGGACAATTCTACAGATTGTCGCGATAGGCCAAGATTTAACGTCAGGCTACCTTCGTTGATCATCCATTTGCGCAAGGTGAAGCTGCGGGTCCCGGTGCTGTGCATCGGGTCGGCCTCTGCCAAAGCGCGGGCATCTTCGAAAGACTTTGCACGGTAAACGATCAGGCCAATACCTTGCATTTGCGTGCCCGTTTCATCCGACATTGGTCCGGCAAAAACCAATGAGCCTTCCGCCTCCAGCTTTCCTTGATACGCCAAATGTGCTGGCAGATTGGCCTTCAGATCCTCCGGCGATTTAGCGGGGGTCGACTGAACCACGAACAGCTCGAACGCAAGTGATCCGCGGGATTTGGCCTCGGCCTTGTAGACGTCCCATTCCGGCATATTTGGCCCCTTTGTCCTGGCTTACGCAATAAAATCGATTTTATTTGACTTGGTGAATGATTATCGCCAAAAATATTCGAAATCAATACGGGGGATAGCGGATGCGGTTTTTGGTGGGGAGCACGGGCGACACGCGCGCTGTTTTCGTTGTGGTTGGCGAAGAGGCGTTCAATCTGACAGCCCGCTTGCCGCAGGTTGGGGAAGACTTGTCTAAGCTGGCGGGGGACGCGGCGTTGATGGCGGAAGCGCGCGAGCTAAGCGATCTTGGAGCGGCTGTTGCTCTCGGTGAGATCACACCAGCCCTTCCGATTGCGCGCCCTGCGACGATCATTTGCCTTGGCCTGAACTATGTCGAGCATATCAAGGAGGGCGGCTATGACATTCCGGACTACCCGGCGCTTTTCATGCGCAGCGCCAATTCCGTTATGGCAGCAGGAGCGCCGTTGGTGCGGCCGTCTTGTTCGGAAAAGCTGGATTATGAAGCCGAGCTGATGGTGATTATCGGCAAAGGTGGGCGTCACATCGCGCGGGATACGGCGCTTGATCATGTCTTTGGCTATACGGTTTTCAATGATGGCTCCGTGCGGGACTACCAGCGCAAAACGCATCAATGGACGCCGGGCAAGAACTTCGACAATACCGGCGGGATTGGACCTTGTGTGGTTACCCCGGAGGATCTGCCTCGTGGGGCGAAAGGCTTGAAGATCGAAAGCCGGGTGGGCGACGAAGTTTTGCAAAGCTCCAACACGGAAAACATGATCTGGTCCGCCGCCCATGCGATTTCCATCATCTCGGAATACACAACGCTGGAGCCGGGCGATCACATCGCACTGGGCACGCCGCCGGGTGTCGGACATGCCAAGAAGCCGAACCCACGTTGGCTGAAACCGGGCGAGGTTGTTGATATTGAGATTGAAGGCATCGGGATTTGTTCAAACCCAATCGTTGACGAAGCTGATCTGCTGCCCCGTCAGGCGGCCGAATGAACGCCGATCCAAGGATCGCTGCACAAGACGCGGTGCGCAGCTTGCGTGCCCGCAAGGCCTGTCTGGATGACGACTCGATTGATCTGATTTTGCGGGATGCGCGTTCACACTACGCGTGGTCCGACAAGCCTGTCACGGACGCGCAATTGCGCACGCTTTACGCGATCACCATCAACGGGCCGACCAGCATGAACACCTGTCCCGCCCGGTTCAAATTTGTGCGCAGCGCAGAGGCGAAAGCGCGGTTGGCGACGTCCATGAAGCCGCTGAACGTGCCCAAGATGATGGGCGCGCCGGTGACTGTTATCGTCGCGTGGGATCCGGATTATTGGAAGCGCCTCGATTTTCTGTTTCCGCATGACAACCGCAAACCGCTTTTTGAGGGGCGACCGGACTATGCCCATGACACGGCGTATCGCAACTCGACCCTGCAAGGGGCCTATCTGATGATCGCCGCCCGTGCGATGGGGTTGGACGTAGGTGCGATGTCTGGGTTCTCTAACGCGGTCGTGGATGCGGAGTTCTTTGCCGAGAACGGATGGAAGTCCAATTTCCTGTGTAATATCGGATACGCAGATGAAAGCGCTTTGTTTCAAAAGCTTCCGCGATTTTCCTTCGATGAAGTCTGCGAGGTTTTGTGAAGACGTATGGCGATTAAGCAAAAGACAACGATGACGATCAAGCTGGCGGGCAAAGGTACCAGCCATTCGCGCAGCGAGATGAGTGTGCGCGATCTGGTCGACATAATCGATGAACCGGTGGAGCGGGGCGGCACCAATGAAGGCGTGGCCCCCACAGAGGCCGCGTTTTCCGCGTTGATCGGCTGCACGAATGTAATTGGCAATAAATGCGCTGCCAAGCTCGGGGTCGATATCGGGCATCTCACCTTTAAGATGGAGGTCGATTTTGACCGCCGCGGCGTATTGCTGATGGAGGAGGTCGAGGTGCCGTTTAAGGCAATTCGGCTGCATGTGACCGCGGACGGCCCGGCCAGCCAGCATGATCTGGATCAGGTGGGTATTGAGACAGCGAAGTTTTGTCCGCTGGCAAAGCTTTATGAGAATTCAGGGACGGATCTAACCGTGACATGGCAGAAAACCTGACTGCCGAAGACGAGACATCCTAGGGAGGACACTATGAAACACTGGACACAGAGATTTGCGCTTGGGGCGGCCTTGGCCACGTTAACAGCCGTACCGTCATTTTCGGCGGAAACGATCAAGGCTGTCGTTATTGACGGCTACCCGGCGCGCGCGCTTTGGGTGAAGGAATTTACCGATTTCTTCATACCAGAGGTCGACAAGCGCCTCGCGGCCAATGGCAACTACGTCATGGATTGGCAAGAAAGCTATGGCGGCTCCATCGTGAAGCCCAAAGGCGTGCTTGAAGGTATCAAGCTTGGTCTGGGCGATATCGGGATTGTCACGATGATTTTCCATTCCTCGAAACTGCCCTCGCAAGCCATCTCGGCGGTGACGCCTTTCGTGGCACCGGATGCGCGCGCGGTGGCCAAAGCGGTCGATGAGATCGCGAAAGAATACCCTGCCATGCAAAGCGAGTTTGAGAAGCAGAACCAGGTTTACCTGGCCACGGGCGTTGTGCTTGATACCTATCAGGTATTCTCAAAAACGCCGATTTCGGGTCTATCTGACTTGGAAGGCGGCAAGGTCGCGGGCGCTGGGATGAACCTGCGCTATCTGGAAGGGATAAAAGGCGCCGCCGGCGTGCGCGGGGGTCTAACGGATTTCTACAACATGCTGCAAACGGGGCTTGTGGATCAGGCGATGCTTTGGCCGGAAGCCGCGAAAACCTTCAAGATTGCAGAAGTGGCCCCTTACATGCTGAAAGCTGATCTGGGCGCAGTGAACTCTAAGACAATCACCGTCAACAAAGACTATTGGGACGGGCTGCCCGAAGAGGTTAAATCCACGCTGCAAGAGGTTGCCGTGGCTTACCGTGACCATGTGGCCAGCATTGCGATGGACCGCGCCGCCGCTAGTCGGGAGGCTTACGTTGCCGCCGGTGGCACCGTGATCGACATGACGGCGGAAGACCGCGCTGCATGGGCGGCTGCCATGCCCAATATCGCGGCCGAATGGGCGAAAGGTCTCGATGACAAAGGCGAGGCGGGGACGGATATGCTCAACACATATCTCTCCAAGCTTGAAGCGTCGGGATATACCGGAGTGCGCGACTGGTCAGTTGTCAGCAACTAGGTCGCCAAACCGGGTATTTTGATCATGCCAGCCGTTTTTCACTATTTGGTCGCAGGGCTGTCGCGGGTGACCAAATACATATCCACCACGGCCAATGTCGCGGGCACCCTTGTGGTGCTCGCGCTTGTGGTGATTGTGAATTACGACATCGTGGCGCGTGGTCTCTTCAACCAACCCTTTCGAGGAGCGTATGAGGTCGTTCAGTTCTCCATGGTTCTGATCGTATTTCTTCAGCTTCCTGACGTGATCCGGGTGGATCGTCTGACCCGTTCAGATGGTCTGCTGTTCTTGATCGGTGACAAATACCCGCACGCAGCCTCTGTATTGCGCCGCGTCATCAACACCGGATCCTCGATTATCATGGCCTTGATCGCCATCGCTATTTTTCCAGAGTTTCTCGACATGTGGGAAACGCAGGATTTCTTCGGTGTTCCAGGCATTTTCACCGCGCCCTGGTGGCCGATCAAACTGACGATCTTGTGCAGTGCCGCCCTTTGCGCGTTGATCTTTGCATTGAAAGTTCTGGGAAAGTCGGGATCGGATAAGCCGACATGAGCCCTATCGAGATTGGCTCCCTTTCGGTCATTGCCATTATCGTTTTGATTTATATCGGGGTCTATATCCCCGTGGCCTTGATCGGCGTGTCTTTCGTGTCGATCTGGCTGATGCGGGATAATTTCGATCTGGCGATGAATCTGTTGAAAATCGCGGTGGGCGACAGCGTGATGGAGTACACCTTCGCCAC
>CAYGQQ010000051.1:0-12086 GCA_964352105.1 uncultured Rhodobacterales bacterium
TGGCGTACGGGCAACACTGCCCTGGAGGCCGCCCGACCACATCGCGGCTTGGAAAGGCTGCTTTGCCGGGGTGAAGCAGTTCGGCACCAAGGACAAGACCTTCATCGTGTCGCAATCGGGCCACGTCGCAGGCATCATCAACCCGCCCTCCAAGAAGAAATACGGCCATTACACCAATGAGGACCCGATGGAGGAGGCGGACACGTGGTTTAACAGGGCTGACTTTACCGACGGGTCATGGTGGCCCCGCTGGGAATTGTGGCTGAAGAAACGCGCCGGCGCGAAGGTTGAGGCCCGAAAACCGGGCACAAAAACCCACCCTGTGCTGGCAAAAGCTCCCGGAACCTATGTTTTGCCCTTGCCAAAGGACTGATTTTAAAAGGCTTTCAAGGAAATATGCTGCAATGCAGCAAAAAACCTTGAAATGCCGCGATGCAGCATGTATATCTATCTCAGAATTCAAAAGCACCGAGGCGTTGGGCCTCAACCCGGAGAGATAACATGACAAAGACACCTGACTACACAAAAGCATTTTCTGACATGGTTGCAGCATTCCCAATGGACATGACTGCATTCAACGACGCCGTGAAAACATCTTCTGCTCTGACAGAGAAAATGGCGAAAGTTGCATTGGACGCAGCAGCGACTTCTACCGAGCTGTCTTCCAAATATGCAAAAGAAACCATCGCCAAAGTTGGCGGCGTTGCCAAAGCGCAAAAAGAGCCTGCAGATTACACGAAAGCGTTCACCGATTTCGCTTCTGCACAAGCTGAATCCACATCCGAGCATCTGGCTGCCTTCGCTGAAGTTGCCAAGAAAGTTCAGATGGAAACTGTTGAGCTGATGATGGCCGCTGGCAAAGACATGCAGGAAGAAACAACTGCTGCTGTCAAGAAAGCCACTGACGATCTGACAGCGACTGCAAAGAAAGCTGCAAAAGCTGCTTAAACCTGCGGGTTAAAGTTTCGGATACTTCCTCCTCCTCCCTGAGGTGTCCGTATATTGGGCGAGCGTCATGCTCGCCCTTTCTTTTTGAGGCTCTTTCTTTTTTGCCACACCTGCGCTAGCGTTTTCTGCACCGCCGAAAGACAGTGCGGGTATCAGGGGAGGCCACGGTTTGGCAGATACGAAAACACCACTTTTGATCAAGCGTTACGCGTCACGCAGGCTCTATAATACAGAGACCAGCGACTACGTGACCCTTGATGATATCTCGGGGTTCATTCGCGATGGCCGGGATGTACAGATCGTTGATTTGAAGTCAGGCGATGACCTGACGCGCCAATATCTTCTGCAGATCATTCAGGAGCATGAAAGCCGTGGCGACAACGTGCTGCCGACAAATGTGCTGACCGATCTGGTGCGCAGCTATACCAACAATGCCCAAACCATGGTGCCTGATTTTCTGGCCGCCAGCTTCGATATGCTGCGCGACGGACAGGCGAAGGTGATGGAAAGCATGGCCACGCCGATGACCGGTTTGCCCGGGTTCGAGCAGATCAAAGCCCAGCAGGAAGCGTTCATGAAGACGATGATGGGCAGCTGGTCCGCACCAAGCAGCGACGACAAGGACGACGCCCCGGCCGATGCCACTTCGGACAATTCCGAGCTTGAACAGATCAAGCAGCAGCTGGCCGCGATGCAGGCGGCGCTGTCAAAGATGGGCAAATAGGCCGGTCACGGATTAGTCGTCCGGGAAGGCCTGCGCGAATGTCGCCCTAAGGGCGGCATCCACGTCGCCCATGCCCACAGGCAGCCCCAGATCCACCAGCGATGTGACGCCCTGATCGTTGATCCCGCAAGGCACGATGCCGCTGAAATGCTCCAGATCCGGCTCCACATTGATCGACAGCCCGTGAAAGCTGATCCATTTGCGCAGCCTGATCCCGATCGCAGCAATCTTGTCCTCCGCCGGGCTGCCATCTGCGCGTGGGGGCAGGTCAGGGCGGGGGACCCAGACGCCGACACGGCCCTCGCGGATTTCGCCGTCGACATTGAACTCCGCCAGAGTTGCGATCACCCAGGCTTCCAGCTGTTTGACAAAGACCCGCACGTCACGCCCGCGCTTGGTCAGATCAAGCATGACATAGGCCACGCGCTGGCCTGGCCCGTGATAGGTATATTGCCCGCCCCGGCTGGTCTTATGAACCTCAAAACGATCAGGGTCGGTCAGGTCCTGGCGCTTGGCTGACGTGCCGGCCGTGTATAGCGGCGGATGTTCGACAAACCAGATGCATTCGGGCGCGGTGCCCTGCGTGATCTGGGCGACGCGCGCCTCCATCCAGTCCACCGCCTCAAGGTAGCCCGTTAACCCGTCGCTCACGCGCCATTCGATCCGGTCGTTCATATGGTCCTTCGGCTCTGTCTTGCCTCACAATTAACTGGCGGTTTTCCCGCCGAGTTACAAGCACGCACCCAGTTTCGCTCCACCGCGCTTTTCCTCTTCACATCGCTTGGATGAGAAGCTAGAACGCGCCAACCAGCCTATGGCATTTGCGGTCGTGGCGGAATTGGTAGACGCGCAGCGTTGAGGTCGCTGTTCTGTAACAAGAGTGGGGGTTCGAGTCCCCCCGACCGCACCAAAATCGTTTCGATAGAAACGAGCAACATCTGAACAATTTGCTGGGCGGCAGTCGTTTCGTAGAAACGATGAGAGCTTCAACGGTTCTAGTTTGCTCCTCCCGGCTGCACCAAAGGCTCTTCCGAAGGAAGATGCCGAAGCAATCGGGACACTTGAAGGCGGCAGTTGCTCCGAAGGAGCAATGAGAGCATTGCGTTCTAGGTTTATTCAGTCAGCCGTACCAAAACTTCCATTTCATCTATTGCCGCCTTTGTTGCAACAGTGTCCTATCTTGTTGGCAAATGACGCGCCGTCATAGAGTTGTGACAGTCACGAAGTATCCGGTCGCCAAAACAGGCAACTCGAGCAAAAATGATGGAACGCATTACCCCGCTTTACCATTTTACGCTACGTTTTCTCACAGGATCGCCGGAAGCATTGTGTTCACGGGCGTGGCGGCACAAAGATCACTTTTCATCCCGTATTCTTATCTGGCTGGTCGGTGATGAACATTGCAAAGAAAGCCACGGGTGGTGGCGAGAAAGAATCTAGTAGCCGGTCATTTTGGGCTCGGGATCATCATCAAAACCCCTCTGTCTGGATCACGACGACAGCGACCGTTTCGGAATTCCGTTGAGCGGACAATACGGGCATGCCGACTTTAGGTGTTTCTCAAGAAATCTGGGAACCCGTCGGGGTCCGCGCGATCGGATTTCGCGAGAGTGTCGCTCTCGGCGCCTGGTCTCGATCCAATCGCAATACGGCACTTCGCAGCATGTCAATCCCATCCTCTGTGTTCGCGGGAAGGGAGGACGCCAAGATCATTTCGCCGATTGTTAAGCGATAGTGTTGCCGATCCTTGTTGAGCAATTCATGAAATAGCGTGATGTCCCTCAATGTTGGATGGATCGCGTCGAAGAGGTAAAAAAGCGCGGAGTTTCGCGCCTTAATATGCACGGGTATGATGGGTAGATTGTATTTCTTGGCGATCATCGCAGCAGAGGACATCCAAGGCCGCTCGTTCAGCCGAAACCAACGTCGCTTTGCCAAACGACCGGACGGAAAGATGACGCCAAGACGTCCAGCTTCGATTGCAGTCCTCATGTATCCCATGGTTTCACGTGTTTTTGCGTGACTTCGTTTTTCTACACGCCATTCTACCGGAGCAATAATGCTTTGGAACTGTGGTAAAACCCTCAAAAGGTCAGCATTTGCAAAGACAAAGATATCTGGTCGAATGCGGCTCAGGGCGTGATGGAGCATTACACCATCGGCAATACCGGTCGGATGGTTTGCGACAATTAGTGCCGATCCTTGCGGCGGTATGTTTTCAAGACCGGACACATCGACGTTTTGCGCCAAGATGCCCGCAATATGCGTCATGATTTGATCAGTATCCCAGGACTGGTAAAGCGTGCCTAGGCGAACGCTCTGCTCATAACACAGCATCTTCATGAGCAGCGGACGCGCGAGCCGGGCACCCACCCGATCGTCAAACAGCCAAGGTGCCCTTTCGGCGATCAGTGGTTCCAGCAGGTCTCTCATATGCGGGCGATAACAAGAAAGGGCAACGGTTTGATGACACCCATTTTCCTTGCTGCCATGCCCGGTCCCCGCTCAGGTGGGCGCGCGCTCTTTTGGGGGTCTAAGCGGACATCGGTGCTTCAGCCGCCAAGGCTCAGCAACCTGCTTTAAAACTTCGCGCAGTCGGTGAATCCCTGTTCGTCGAGGAATATCTGGAAGTCCATCGCGCTCGCCTTGTCCATTTGCAACGCGAAGTTCAGCATGGCGGCTTGGACTTGTGTTCGATCATAGGTGTCGTTGCAGCGGTATTGGGTTGACCAGTCGCTCCACCTTATGTCGAAGACAGTTTTTCGGTCCCGGTCGCGGTAGAAATAGCCGCGTACGGTGTCTTTTGCGACGACGTACCTGTCGTTGATGACGACCATATCCGCAAAAGCGCTGGTCGTCAGAAGCCCTAGGATGAATGTGCAAGCCGTGAGTCTGTGCGGCATAATCGGTCCTCGTGCAGCTACGCGGGCAGGGTGGTGTCCTGTTTTGTTCAGCATGCACAGAATCTTGGCGACCAACAAGTCGCGCGGCAAAGAGGGCAATATGAAAAGGGCGCAGCCGAAGCCGCGCCCTAAGCAATGGTCCCGAAAAGGCAGGCTATTTCCAGCCGACCTCGTTGAAGATTTTCTGCGCGGCCGGCACGTTTTTGGCAACGGCACTGAGGCTGACATCATCTGCTTTGAACGCGCCGAGTTTCGCGACGCTTTCGGACAGGGGCACACCGGCGACCGTCGGAAACTCGTCATTCCCGGCAGAGAAGTACTGCTGCGCCTGATCAGAGGCCAGATATTCCAGGAACTTAATGGCGTTTTCCTTGTTGGGGGCATGGGCCGCGACGCCACCACCCGACAAGTTGACATGCGCGCCTTCCGCGTCTTGTGCCGGGAAGATCCAGCCGATCATGTCGATCTGAGCGGACAGGTCGCTGACGTCTGTGCGCAGCGCGCGGGCGAAATAATAGGTGTTGGCGATGGAGATATCACACTCCCCCGACACGATCCCGCGCAGCTGGTCGGTGTCGCCGCCCTGCGGGTCCCGCGCGAAATTGTCGACCACGCCTTTGGCCCAGTCTTTTGCCGCTTCCGCGCCGTGGTTTTCGATGACGGCAGACAACAATGTCTGGCTATATACATTCGTCGCGGACCGGTGACAGACCTGACCTTTGTATTTCGGATCAGCCAAGGAGACGTAATCCATAGGCGGATCACTCACATCGGCCTTGTCATAGAAGATGATCCGCGCGCGCTGGGAGAAACCGAACCACTGATTGTCGCTGTCTTGCAGATTGGCCGGAATACGCTCTTCCAGAACGGCGCTGTCGATGGGTTGCAACACGCCTGCATTCTTGGCGCGTTCAAGTCGTGACGTGTCCACCGTCAGCAAGATATCCGCGGGAGAATTCACCCCTTCGGCTTGCATCCGGGTGATCAGCTCGTCCGCCTTGCCTTCGATCCGGTTGATGGTGATCCCCGTAAGGTCGGTGAAATCAGAATAGAGCCGCTCATCGGTATCATAGTGGCGTGATGAATAGAGGTTGACCTCTCCCTCGGCGAGTGCCGCGAACGGGGACCCTGTCAGCGCAATCGCGGTTGCTGCAAGGAGGAGGGGTTTTGATGTGGCGGGCATTTTGAGCTCCAGTTTGACTGCGATAGAATTCCTACTGTTTTAGTCGGATAAAGGAAGAAAATACTTGGCGCAAGTATTCTTGATAGAAATAGTCAATTAAATTGATCGCACCCGTCCTATCCCTGTGCACTTGAGCGAAATTTCAGCATTTTGCCGGTTCAAAGGGGCGGAATGCGCACCGGATTCGAAGAAATTCCAGTGAGAACCGCGCGAATTTGCTCCTGTGGATCGTCGAAATGTCGCTAATTTGAAACAAGATATTGGCAATTTTCTAATTCTTCATCAGAATTGTGCGCGAAATATAAACATTTATTTTCAGCAGGTTGTGAGAGAATCTAGAAATCTCACCCGTCATTCCTTGCGAAAAAAGCGAGTTCAGCGGCGGAAATTCAACATGACAAGTCAGCCTGACACTTGCCTCTGTCCACTTGGTGTGACAACATGTCTCACGTGACACTTGCGCACTTGACGACCTGGCGCGGAGATAAGGTTGGCGCATGCAGGTGTTTTTAATGCGCTACCATGTTCTCCAGCATATTCCAGACGGAGGTTAACGAATATGGCTGATGACGAAAACAGAGTGTGGCCAACTGGCCTAACGCTCAGAGAGGCTGAAGAAGTGCATAGCTATCTTATCGATGGCACACGCGTTTTTGGCGCTATCGCACTTCTGGCACACCTTCTGGTGGCCTTTACAACACCTTGGCTCGGATAAGGGGGACATACTATGAACAACGCTAAAATGTGGCTCGTGGTTAATCCTTCCGTGGGGGTTCCCGTGTTTCTCGGGGCCGTCGCCGTAGGCTCTTTCGCTGTTCACGTTGCTGTTCTCAGCAACACCTCATGGGTTTCGGACTTCCTGTCCGGGGTTCCATTGGGATCAGGTGACGAGCAGGCAGCGCTAATCGCTGACCCAGAGGTGGATTTGGAAACGGCAAAAGCATCCTACGTGCTGCCTTCAAATGATGGCAGTATGGAGGTGACGATTGTCAGTGCAGATGGAACAAAGGTGAAAGCTCTTTTGCTGCCGCCGACATCTGAAACTCACTAAACTTTGAGCCCGGAGGTCACTGGCCACCGGGCTCGATATAAATTCTGCGGCACCTGAGCGCCCGACGTTCAGCCTGCCCATGTCAGATCGGCAATCACCATGCCCAGCTATCGAAGTTTTGCTTTGGGGAAGCTTGTCGCGCTCGCGCCAAGGTATCTTCCCTTCGCAGACGTCGCGACGAAAGACGTCCCGCTGAAGCGCCTGCTGCGGCTGTCGCTGTTTCAGGTGACGGTCGGTATGGCGCTGGTGTTGTTGGTTGGCACGCTTAACCGGGTGATGATCGTCGAATTGGACGTCCCCGCAAGCCTTGTTGCGATCATGTTGGCCCTGCCATTGATCTTCGCGCCACTGCGTACCTTTATTGGCTACAAATCCGACGTACATGTCTCGGCCCTCGGGCTGCGCCGCGTTCCCTATATTTGGAAAGGCACGCTCTATCAGTTTGGCGGCTTTGCGATCATGCCGTTCGCGCTGCTGGCCTTGTCTGGCTATGCAGAGGCCGCCGATGGCCCGAAATGGGTAGGCTACAGCGCCGCCGCTTTGGCGTTTCTGTTGGTGGGGGCGGGCGTTCACATGGTGCAAACCGTTGGCCTTGCTCTGGCGACAGATCTGGTGGACGAGGACGATCAGCCCAAGGTTGTGGGCCTGATGTATGTCATGCTGCTGCTGGGTATGGTCGCCAGCGCCTTGATATACGGCGCTTTATTGGAAAATTACACGCCCGGACGTTTGATCCAGGTCATCCAGGGTTCCGCCGTGGTGACGGTTGCTTTGAACCTCTTCGCCCTGTGGAAGCAGGAAGCCCGCGACCGCGAGCGTGCCCGCGAGATGGAGCGCGCCAAGCCGCAAAAGTTTCAAGACGCGTTGCGCAAGCTGATGGACAACCCCGGCATGATCCAATTGCTGATCGTGATCGGTCTGGGCACGTTTGGCTTCGGTATGGCCGATGTGCTGCTTGAACCTTATGGCGGTCAGGCATTGGGCTTCTCTGTGGCGGAAACCACAAAATTGACGGCGCTGCTGGCCAGCGGAACCTTGATCGGCTTTGGCATAGCCAGCCGGGTTCTGGGGCAAGGCGGTGCGCCGATGTCGATGGCGCTTTTGGGCGCGTGCATTGGTGTGCCCGGTTTTGGCGCGATCATCCTGTCCTCGCTGGGTGGCGGCGCACTTGTTTTCCTGGCGGGCACATTGGCCACGGGCCTTGGCGCGGGGCTTTTCGGACATGCGACGCTCACGGCAACCATGCGCGCGGCGCGCAGTGACGGCATTGGCCTCGCACTTGGTGCTTGGGGCGCTGTGCAGGCGACGGCCGCGGGTCTTGGCGTCGCCTTGGCTGGTATCGTGCGCGATCTGATCCTCGCCATGCCCAACCAAGTTGGACAAGCCGTCCATACGCCCTATAATATTGTGTTCATGATCGAGATCGTATTCCTCATGCTCGCAATCGCTGCGATCCTGTCGCTCAGCCGGGCCAAACATAGCCCGCGCGCGCGCCCTGTCCGCGCGGAGAGGCAAAGACCGACAACCCCCGAAGACATTTCGAAAATAAACCCTGTGGAGGTATCATGACGACGATTATCACACGGCTATATGCTGATGAGAAATCTGCCAGTAAAGCTGCGGACCGCTTGTGGCGGGCGCGGATTCCCAGACGTGCGCTGCAAGTTGTGTCTGCCAAAAGCGGTGAAAGCAAATCCGATCTTAAGGACCGGCTGAAAAGCGCGAAAGTACATGCCAGTGCGTTGACGGCCTATGCCGACAAGATCGCAGATGGCAATGCCGTGCTCGTCGCGCGCACAACCTACAAACCTTTGGGGGCCGCAAAAATTGCCCGTGATTTGCTGGCCAAGGATCAGACGATCAGCGTCGCCAAAGTGACCGATGAGCATTTTGAGGCCGACGGCCCCGATCACGCGCCAAGCGTGTTCAAAGAGCATCCGCGGTTCCTGACAGTGCTTGGCCCTCCCGGCGAAGGCCATGGCGATCCGGTTTCCAAATCGCTCGGTTGGCGTTTGCTGTCCGCGCATAAAACACGCAACTCCGCTTGGCACGGCGGCGGTCACGTCTCCCGCATGTTCTGGCCAATGAAGCTGGTGTCGAAAAACCGCAAGGCAAGCTCAGCAAAACGCGGCGGCGGACATATGTCACGCGCGTTCTGGCCAATGCCATTGATCTCGCGCAACAAGCGGCGCTTGTCTGTCATCCAGGGCGGTGACCACCCCATGTCGCGCTTCATGGGATGGGACACGGTCACAGACCGCAACTAAGTTACAATCGCGAAAGGGCTCCGGCAGGGGCCCTTTTTGCATCTGCTGCGGTGCTAAATGACTGGCGCTAAAGATTTGGCATTCGGCGCATTCCGCGCGATAAGAACGCCATGGCCGATATCGCTGACCAAAACACGGACATCTCCAAGACACCCCAACGCGCGACGTTGTCGCGTCGTTGGATGGGGCTTGCTGCCGTGGCAACCTTGTTGTCAGCGCTACTCTATTTCGGCCTTAACACTTTGTTTTTGCAGTCTGAGTCTCGCGATACCCCAAATCGGGCACAGTTCTTCGCCAACACAATCGATGATGCTCTCGGGCGGCTGGAACATCTGCCTTATGTCGTCAGTATCGACCGTGTCGCGCTGGAGGTCTTAACCGGTGGCAGTGCGGATAAGCTGAACCCGGTCCTTGCAGATATCGCGCGGCGGTCCGAGGCGGAGTTCATTTTTGTCATGGATGTTGATGGCAAGACCGTCGCCTCCTCAAATTATCAAAGTCGTGAAAGCCTTGTGGGTCAGTTCTACACATTCCGCCCCTATTTTCAGGATGCGATGGCAGGCCGTGTCGGGCGGTTTTATGCGGTGGGCGTCACCACGGGCAGGCCCGGATATTTCATGGCGGAGCCTGTGCGCGATGCCCAAGGCATCATTCAGGGCGCTGTCGTGGTCAAGATCAGCCTTGCCGATCTGTCCAAAACCTGGGCCGATAGCGGGGAGCTGATCTTCGTCACCGACCCGCAAGGCGTCGTTCTTGCAAGTTCTCAAGATGATCTGGTGTTCCGCCTGACTGAACCCCTGGCAGACGCGACCCTGCGCGATCTTCAGGAGCAAAAGAAGTTCGGCGACCGGGACTTGTCGCTACTGGACTGGCAAACCACCGGGCAAACCACAGGGCAAACCCGCGCCCGGCTGAACGGGACCTCGTACTTGTGGACAACCGCTCAGATCGAGGCGGAGGATTGGACGCTGCATCTTCTGTCTGATCTGCAAGACATCCGCACCCGCGCAATGCTGTTTGTGGCGTTGGCGCTGGCGGGCGTTTTGGCGTTGGGAATTGCCTTGACGGTTCTGCGCTCGGCTCAGCTTAAACAAGCGTTGTCGCTGTCCAACGCCGACCGCGCCCGCTTGGCGCTGGAGATTGATGAGCGTCGCGCCGCAGAAATCCGACTGCGCGAAGCCCAAGATGAGTTGGCGCGCAAAGACCGTCTCGCGACTTTGGGCCGCTTGTCTGCTTCGATTACCCACGAGTTGGGACAGCCGATTTCGGCCATGCGGAACTATCTGGCTGCCGAGGAAATCTCTGCCGATAAGCTGCCGGGGCAACTGGCCCCGCAAATGACGGGCCTGGTCAACAGAATGCAGCGCATCGTCGACCAACTGCGCGCCTTTGGCCGCCAAAGCCCGGAAAATCCCGGCGATTTTTCCCTGTCTGATGCGGTCGAAGGGGCAATTGGGCTGGTGCGCCACGATGCTGAAACGCTTAAGGTCGAGATCACGACCACGCTTGATAACAACCTGCGCGTCACCGGCAGTCAGGCGAAGTTTGAACAGGTGGTCATTAACCTTTTGCGCAACGGGATCGATGCGGTCGAGGACCGGGATGCCGGAACGCTCGCCGTGGAACTGTTACGTGACGGGGGCACTGCCATCCTGCGCGTCACCGACAATGGGCCTGGCATCGGCACGCTGGAGATTGCCGATCTGCAAGAGCCGTTTTTCACCACGAAACCCTCCGGGCGCGGCATGGGGTTGGGGCTTGCGATCTCCGCGCAGATCATTGATGAGATTGGCGGCCGGATCACGGCGGAAAATGCCGAAAAGGGCGGGGCGGTCTTTACCATCTCCCTGCCGCTGAGCGAGGGGCCCGATGGAGCGTAACTTCTCCGCCTTTATCGTCGATGATGACAAGGAAATGCGCAATTCGTTGTCGCATCTTCTTGGCAAGGCAGGTTGGGCAATCACCAGTTTTGCCGATGCGGAAACCGCGCTACGCCGCTTGGACGGCCTGACCCCGGACGTGGTCTTGTCGGATATGCGCATGCCCAGGCTGTCAGGGCTCGATCTTCTGGAGCGGATGCAAGGTGCCGACGCTCCGCCTTTGGTTCTGATCTCGGCCCATGGCGATATCCCAATGGCGGTCGATGCCATTCAGCGCGGTGCCTATTCTTTTTTGGAAAAACCCTTTGAGCCGCGCCGTCTGTTAACCATTCTGAAGCACGCGGCGGAGGCCCACAGGCTTGCTGGCAAAGCCCTGCGGATGCGCGATGAATTGCTGACTCTGTCGGGCCTGGACCGGGTCCTTCTGGGCAATGATCCAAGGATTGCCAGCCTGCGCGATCAAGTTCTGGATCTGGGGCAATCGCAAGGCTCCGTCCTGATTTCGGGTGACACTGGGACCGGCAAAGAACTGGTTGCCCGGGCGCTTCACAGGCTTAGCCCGCGCCATGAAGGACGGTTCGTTTCGGTCAATTGTGCGACACTGGAGCCCGGCAGTTTTGAGGGACAGATTTTTGGTACGGCAGGGGCCAATCTGGGCTATTTCCGCCGCGCGGATGGCGGCACATTATTCCTGGATGAAATCGGCGCTTGCCCGGAAGCCTCGCAACCCAAATTGTTGCGCGCGTTGGAAACGGGGGAGGTGCTGCCCATCGGATCTGACGAGGATATCGCCACTGACGTCCGGGTCGTTGCTGCCACCAACGAAGACCTGCAAGCGCTTGTAGATGCGGGAAAATTCCGCTCGGACCTGTTCTTCCGCCTGAACACGTTTTCGCTGGCATTGCCCCCGCTGAGTGATCGCGGCGACGATATCATCATGCTGTTTGACTACTTTCTGCAAGCGATGGCGGAGACCTACGAGATCACGCCACCCGGCCTGACATCCAAGGACACCTCCGCGCTTTTGTCCCATAGCTGGCCCGGCAATGTGCGTGAGCTGCGCCACGTCGCGGAACGGCGCGCTTTGGCGGCCCGACGCGGCGGGGGATCAGTTGCGCAAGCCTTGGCTC
>CAYGQQ010000051.1:12096-22601 GCA_964352105.1 uncultured Rhodobacterales bacterium
CAGCCTGATTGCCCAAGCCATCAAGACCCATCAGGGCCGTATGGACGCTGTCGCCGAAGCGCTCGGCATTGGCCGGCGAACCCTGAACGAAAAGATCGTCAAACTGGGCCTCGACAAGCAGGAATTGCTCGACTGAGGCCACCCTGCGGAAACCCGCAGGCAATTAACCATGTCCCTGCGGAAAAACGCATTGATCGACGCCCCGCGCTCGCTATCCTTTCGCCATCGCCCTTGATGGGTTCGACACTTTGGGAGGAAATCATGAAATACTTTGCGAAGGCCGCGTTTGTGGCCTCACTTGCTGCGTTCAGCACCGCGCCTGCTCAGGCCGAGGAAGCCAGCTACGTTCTGGCGACAGCGTCAACGGGCGGTACTTACTACCCGGTGGGCGTCGCTTTGGCCACGCTGGTCAAGGTCAAGCTTGAGCCGAAACAAAAGATCGGTATGGCGGCGATCAGCTCTGCCGGGTCTGGCGAAAATGTCCGTCTGATCCGCGAAGGTGAAGCGCAGTTCGGCATTATGCAGGGTCTTTTTGGCTACTATGCGGCGTCCGGCACCGGTCCGCTCGCAGAAGTTGGCCCGCAAGAAAACCTGCGCTCGGTCACGATGCTTTGGCAGAATGTGGAGCATTTTCTGGCCGCGTCAGACGTCGCCACAACCGGGACGATTGAAGACCTTGTCGGCCTGAAAGGCGAGGCGATGGCGTTTGGCAGCCAAAACTCCGGCACCATTGGCTCCAACCGCACGATCCTGTCGGGCTTCGGCATCGATATCGACACTGATTATGAGCTGGTCTTCGGCGGCTACGGCCCGTCTGCAGAAGCGTTGCAAAACGGTCAGGTCAAAGCCATCGGCACGCCTGCCGGTGTTCCGGTTGGCGCGGTTAGCCAGTTGATGGCGGCTGCCGGTGACAGCGTGAAACTCTTGAACTTCACGGAAGAGCAGATGGCGAAAGCCGATGGTGGCCGTGAGCTTTGGACACCTTACACGATCCCCGCGGGCACTTACCCGGGCCAGACCGAGGACGTGCAAACCATTGCGCAGCCTAACTTTTTGGCGACATCTGCCGATCTGCCAGAAGAGAATGTTTATATGATCACAAAAGCGATCTATGAAAACCTTCCCTTCCTGCAAGCGATCCACCCGGCGACCAAAGCCATGGCTTTGGAAAACGCAATCGCAGGTCTGCCTTTGCCACTGCACCCCGGTGCGGTGAAGTTCTACAAGGAAGTCGGTATCGACGTCCCTGAACGCCTGATGGCGAAATAACTATCAGAGACCGGCTCGGAGCTCTTCCGGGCCGGTTTTGCATTTGGGGGCGGGACATGAATACTAGCGTTGAAAAAGACGATGATGGCGGCGCAATGCGCAGCTTTACCGGGATTGGCGATCACGCGCTGTCGCTGGCTTGTTTTGCGATTGCCGTTCTGCATATCTATGTGGCGTTCGACCCGATCTTTTCGGAACTGGAACGCAATGCCTTTCACTTCGCAGGCTTCGCTGCCCTCGCAGCCATTCTCTACCCGATAAAGCGCAGCAGCCACATGGCCTTGATCGTGGATCTGATCTTTGCGGCACTTGTCGCGGTCTCAGCCATCTATCTCAGCCTCGCCGAAAACGCGATTTATGACCGGGGGGTCAAGCTGGCCCCGCTGGACTGGGCCGCAGCGATCATTTGTATTCTTGGCGCGATTGAACTGACCCGCCGCCTGACCGGTTTCATCATCCCCGCGCTGATCATCATCGCGCTGAGCTATGTGGCCTTCTGGGGCAAATATATTGGTGGTGTGTTCTCTTTTCCCGGCCTCAAGGTCGAAACCGTCATTTTCCGGTCGATCTATGGTGATGACGCGATGTTCGGCTCCATTGCCCGTATTTCTTCGACCTATGTTTTCCTGTTCATCATCTTCGGCGCGTTCCTGCTGCGCTCCGGCGCGGGAGAGTTCGTGATCAATCTGGCGCGCGCTGTGGCGGGCCGCATGGTCGGCGGTCCCGGCATCGTGGCCGTGATCGCAAGCGGCCTGACCGGCACGATTTCGGGCTCTGCCGTGGCCAACACAGCCTCCACTGGCGTGATTACCATCCCGCTAATGAAGCGTGCAGGCTTCGCGCCGAAATTCGCAGGCGGCGTGGAGGCCGCGGCCTCCACCGGTGGGCAGTTGATGCCGCCGATTATGGGGGCCGGGGCATTTGTCATGGCCGCTTTCACGCAAATCCCCTACGAGACTATCCTGGCCCTTGCCGCTTTGCCCGCGCTGCACTATTTCCTGTCGGTTGCGTTCTTTGTGCGCATTGAGGCGCGGCGCAACAACCTGCCACCAATGCCGTCTGAGGGGCAAACCATGCGGTCGGCCTTTGCGGAAGGTGGCGCGAGTTTTGTTATTCCCATCGGTGTTCTCATTGGCCTTCTGGTCTCCGGCTTTACGCCGACCTATGCGGCGGTGTTCGGCATTTGCGCGGTTGTGGCCTCCAGCTGGCTGACCCGCAACCCGATGGGGCCAAAAGCGGTGTTTGAGGCGCTGGTGATGGGCTCCAAAGGCATGGTGCTCACTGCGGTTTTGCTATGTTCCGTGGGGCTCGTGGTCAACGTGATTGCCACCGCAGGCATCGGCAACACGTTCAGCCTGATGATCGCAGGCTGGTCGGGGGGCAACATCCTGATCGCGATCGTTCTGGTGGCGTTGGCAAGCCTGATCCTTGGGATGGGGCTGCCTGTTACCGCCGCTTATATCGTGCTTGCGACCCTGTCGGCCCCGGCATTGGCGGGCATGATTTCCGACCAGTTTGTCATCGACCAACTGGCCGCGGGCAACCTGCCTGACACTGCCAAGGCGATCTTGCTATTCGGTGTGCCCGAACAGGCAGAGCTGCTGGCCCGCGAAATGACCCGGACCGAGGCCTCTGATCTGGTGCGCAGCCTGCCGTTGGAGATCGCAGCCCCTTTGCGCGATATGGTGGTGCCGCCGGAAGTTGCGACCACGGCGATCCTGTCGGCGCATATGATCATCTTCTGGCTAAGCCAGGACAGCAATGTGACCCCGCCCGTGGCGCTTGCCGCCTTTACCGCTGCAGCGATTGCCAAAGCCCCTGCGATGGCCACAGGCGTGGCAAGCTGGAAGTTGGCAAAGGGGCTTTATATCGTGCCGGTTCTGTTCGCCTACACGCCGCTTCTGTCTGGCGATTGGCCAGCGATGATCCGGGTGTTCCTCTTTGCCGTCATCGGCATCTACGCGCTGTCAGCGATGCTGCAAGGCTGCATGGAGCGCCCGTTCGGCCCCATCATGCGTGTCATGTGCGGTGCTGCGGGGTTCGCCTGCCTCTGGCCGGATGCGATAGTGCTAAATGTGATTGGCGCGGTGGCCGTTCTGGGACTGCTGGCGTTAAATATTCGCAGTGGTGGGACTGCGCCGCGTGCTGCTGCGAACGGGATCAATTGAGGCGGGACAGCCTGCGTTGGAGCCTTCCCTTGAAGGCGAGTTAGCCATCAGTCGCCGCGATTTGCGAGGCACCAGCCGCACTCAACGCCTCCAGAACAGCGTCTTTGGACAGAAGCTCTGGCAAGACAATGCCTTCAGGCGCGCGCGGGCCGTAGACCACGTTGAACGGAATCCCGAACCGGCCAAACCCTTCTAAATAGCGCGAGATCGCGGGATCAGGCCGGGTCCAGTCCGCTTGCATCGGTACGACATTCGCACCTTTCAAAGCGGCTGCGACGTCTGGCTTGTCCAGCACCAGCGCTTTGTTGGCCTTACAGGTCAGGCACCAATCGGCGGTGACATCGACAAAGACCACAGATCCCGCAGAGACCAGCTGCGCAATTTCTGCACGCGCAAATGGCTGCCAAAGGGTTTCGGTCTGGAACGAAGGGGTTACGCGCTCAGCTTGGGTAAAGACAGGCGCGAACAGCGTTGCAGCCAAAAGCGCAGGCACGAGGATGCGGGCCGGAAAGCGTCCGGATTGCCACAGGATCAGGCAGGTGACGAGCACAAGCGCAGCAACGATGACTGCGGTGGTAACCCCTGCCACTCCGACCAGCACAAACATGAGCCAAAGCGCCGTGATCCCCAATAGCAGCCCAAGGATTGTCTTCACCAACAACATCCAACGGCCGGGCTTGGGTAGCGCGCGGATCATGCCAGGGCGCAGTGCGATTACCAGATAGGGCAGGGCCAGCCCAAGCCCCAGCGCGGTGAACACGACGGCGATATCGATCGCACGCCCTGCCAGCGCGAAGGCCACGGCGGTTCCCAGAAACGGGGCAGAGCACGGCGTGGCCAGCACAGCGGCAAATGCACCGGTGGCAAAATCACCTGCGTAGTTGGGACGGTCCTCGCCTTTTGCCATGGCGGTGGTCCAACGTTGCGGCAAGTTGATCTCAAAGAGGCCAAACATATTGGCCGCAAACAGACCCAGCATCGCGATCATGGCCGCCAGAAAGATCGGGTTTTGGAACTGAAGCCCCCAGCCAACGGACATGCCCAAAGACCGCGCGACCAGCGTGGCAGCACCCAAGGTCCACATGAACGCCAGAACGCCCAAAGCCGACATCGCAAAGCCTTTGCGAATGCGGGGCAGGTCGTGCTGGGCCGATTTCATGGCTGAGGACAGCTTGATCGACAGAACCGGCAACACGCAGGGCATGATGTTGAGGATCAACCCGCCCAGAAATGCCACCGCAGCGATCCAGATCAATTCGCTCACGCCGGGGATAACCTGCGTCAGCGCAAAGGGCGGGCGCGGGGCTGTGTCGGTGAAGGCGGTCTCAAACGTCCCGGCGCGGTCTGCATCGGTGATCGTGATACGCAGCGCCGACATATCCTCATCAGCGGAAAGGATCGGGATCTGCGCCCAAAGCGTTGTCCCGCTATCCCCCAGCCGGATATCGGGCGCTCCAAAGGCGGTGTATTGGCCAAGTTCTGCGAAAACATCGGGGGAGTTGAACGGCGTTTGACTGGTCGCAGTCACCGTCAGCATCGTCTGCGCGTCGTCAAGATGGGCAATGCCAGCGGCCATCCCGGCCTGCTCCGCATTGGGGACTTTCGCGGCGGCGTCAGCGATCTGCGCAGCGGCGGCCATGTCGATACCCCCATCGGGGCCAATACCAGCCGGAATCTCTAACGTCAGATCAAACCGTTCAGGCACGCAGATGTCGGAGCAGACCAACAAATCAACCGTCCCGCGCAGATGCGCGCCTTGACCGGGTGTCTCCAGGCTGACCTGAAGCGGAAAGGTGACTTGCTCGCTATAGCCGAAATTCTCGATCCCGAAGGCGCGGAACCGGTCAGGTGCCGGCCACAGAAAATCGACGCCCGCAACATTCTCGGATCGATCCCAAGACACCACGGGCGGTAAGCCGACTTCCCCGGGGGACCGCCAATAGGTCTTCCAACCCTCGGACAATTCCAGATGCAGGCCCGCCGATAATGTCCCGGCCTCTGGGGCCACGCCATCTTCGGCGCTGATCAGACGCACCTCAACCGCGTCGCTGCGCGCAGGGGCGGATTCAGCAGCGAATGCCTGACTTGCACCAATCAGCAGATATACCAAAGCAAAGCACAGAAACATGATCGTTTTCAGCGCTTTAAAGTCTTCAGTTGAACGTCGCCTCCTGGTCATTCAGCGTGTATCTTTCCGGCGTTCGCCAATCGTGAGGAGCCAGCACATCTCGGGTCATACAGGTCCAAAGTTCTGTCAATTATGCCCGCTGACATCAGGCCTTTCGCCGCGCGGGTCAAGACGCACATGCGTCACAGATCAGCGGCGCGCCTTCAAAGCTTCGTGACACGTGCGATCAGTAGAGGCGTGTTTTGTCCCGATCCCGCAATGTTTATTCTGCGCTTCTCACTCGATTGTGAGCGGGAGGGAGGTTGACCTTCCCCCGCTGGAACAGGCTCTAAGGGCGCAAAACACGAGGCTGAAATGAAACCTATGAAGCAGACGAAACTTTCCCGCAGGACCATGCTGACCGGCGCGGGCGCGCTGGGTGCTATGATTTCCACGGGGGCCGCCCGCGCGCAAGACCTGGCTCAGGATTTGACACAAGACCTGGCGCAGGATTTGGCTACACCCGCGGTGCAGCGCAATCTATCGGGTTTTGCTTCGCATCAGTGGCAGGACCATTTTGAGACGCGCAAAAACGGCGTCATCCTGTGTGACACGGTTGCGCGTTATGTGAATTATTGGTCCGAGGATGGGACAATCCACAAGGTCTATCCAAGCTCTGTTCCGCTCTCAGAAGAGTTGACGCGTCTGGGCCGTACCGAAGTGACCCAGAAGGTTGATGGCCCAAGCTGGCGGCCGACCCCATCGATGAAGGAGCGGAACCCCGAATGGCCAGACTACTGGCCCCCCGGACCGGACAACCCGTTGGGCACCCACGCGCTGTATCTCAGTTGGACCTATTACCGCGTGCACGGCACCGGCGATTCCCGCAAGATCGGGCGCAAATCCTCCAACGGGTGCATCGGGCTCTATAATGAACATATCGCGGAGCTGTTCGCTTTGGCCAAGGTCGGCACGCAAGTGGTACTGATCTAGCCGCAATTGGTTGAGGGCCTGTGCAATCTCGCATAGGCTCTTTTCAGGGGGCGCAATCGCCATCTCCGAACAAAGGATACCGCTGATGAAACGTCTGGCTCTGATATTCATGCTGGTTTTGATGCCGTTCTCAAGTGCCGCGCAGGCGCTGGACGAAGACGAGGTCAAGCGCCTCGCTTTGGAGGCGATCCTTGAAAACCCAGATATCATCATGGAGGCGGTGGCGATTATCCGCGAACGTGAAGCCGCAGCCGACGCGGAGGCGCAACAAGAGTTCATGACCGCGCAGCGCGATCTGCTGGAAAATGATCCCAACGCGCCTTCAGTCGGCGACGCAAACAGCAGCGCTGTTATCGTCGAGTTCTTCGACTATAATTGCCCCTATTGCCAACGTGCCGCCGCGGACGTCAAAGCGCTTGTGGCCGAAGACAGCGACGTGCGGGTCGTCTACCGCGAATGGCCGATCCTGGGGGAAGGGTCAGTCTTTGCCGCCCGCGCAGCACTCGCGGCACACAAGCAGGACCGATATGAAGAGTTCCATTTCGCGCTGATGGAAACAAAGGGTCGCAAAACCGAAGCCTCCGTATTGCGGGTCGCCAAGGATGTCGGGCTGGACCTTGATCAATTGACCGAGGATATGAAGGCCCCCGACATTGACGCCCATATCGAGACGACGACCCAGCTTGCCCAAGCGCTTGGTTTCAGCGGCACACCCGCCTTTGTCATCGGGGAAGCCCTCGTGCCGGGTGCCGTGCCCCTCGATCAATTGAAAGAGCTTGTCGCGGACGCGCGCGAATAGCTTTCCGCCTAGCAAAATAGAAATACAGCGGCGGGCTTGACCTTCCCGTTAGTGGAACCTTTATCTGTATAGAAAATCAGAAAAAAGGGTCCGCTTGGTATGGACGACGCACAATATACATTTGCGATCAGCGGTCTGGGTTGCGCGTCCTGCGTTGGCAAGGCGGAACGGGCCGTGGAGCGCGTGCCGGGTGTTCGCGATGTGGCGGTCAATCTGGCGAGCGAAACCGTTGCGGTCACGCTGTCTGACGCGCCGCTTAGCGCTGTCGCTGCCGCATTGGAAAAGGCGGGCTACCCGCCGCGCACCCAGCACGGTGATTTTCAGGTTAGCGACATGAATTGCGCCTCCTGCACTGGCCGGGTCGAACGCGCGTTGGCAGACGTACCCGGCGTGACCGTGGCCAGCGTAAATCTTGCCACCGAGACCGCGACAGTTACCTGGATAGACGGCATGCTGACGGCCAGCGAGATTGAAAACCACATCACTGCCGCAGGCTACCCCGCCAAACGCAAAGGCGCAGATGCAGCGCCCATTCGGTCTGACAAACGCGACGAGGCCACTGTCATTGCGCGGCTGACACTTGTCGCCGCTGCGCTGACGCTCCCCGTTTTCCTTCTGGAAATGTGCAGTCACTTCATTCCCGGCGCGGCCCAGTGGATTGATGCGCAAATCGGCCACCGCAACAGCTGGCTTTTGCAATTCGCTCTGACGAGTTTGGTTCTTGCGGGTCCGGGAAATCGTTTCTTTCGCAAGGGGATACCAGCGCTGCTCAGGGGTGGGCCTGACATGAACTCCCTCGTGGCGTTGGGTACTTTCGCGGCTTGGAGCTATTCGACCGTGGCCCTTTTCGCGCCCGGTTTGCTGCCTGAAACCTCGCGCGCGGTCTATTTTGAGGCGGCCGCGGTCATCGTCACGCTGATCTTGTTGGGTCGATGGTTCGAGGCGCGCGCGAAAGGCCAGACAGGGGCCGCGATCCGCACTTTGCTGGACCTGCAGCCCGGCACTGCCATGGTGGAGCGGGACGGAATCTGGGCCGAGCGCGGTGTCGAGACGATCCGCGCAGGCGATCACATTCAGGTCCGCCCCGGAGAGCGGATCGCGGTGGATGGCACGGTCGTCTCGGGCGGCTCATTCGTAGATGAAAGCATGATCACGGGCGAGCCTATCCCGGTTGAAAAACTGCCCGACAGCGCTGTCGTCGGCGGCACGGTAAACGGCACCGGTGCGCTGTTTCTGCGCGCAACAGCTGTGGGCAGCGACACCGTTTTAGCGGGCATCGTGCGGATGGTGGAAGAGGCGCAAGGCTCCAAACTGCCCATTCAGGCCTTGGTCGACCGCATCGTGATGTGGTTTGTGCCGGCTGTTCTTTGTGTCGCGACGCTCAGCGTTTTGGCTTGGCTTGTGTTCGGGCCTGACCCCGCGTTGACCTTTGCGCTGGTCTCAGGCGTATCGGTTCTGATCGTCGCCTGTCCTTGTGCCATGGGGCTGGCCACGCCTACCTCTGTTATGGTGGGCTCGGGTCGTGCGGCGGAGCTTGGCGTGCTTTTTCGAAAAGGCGCGGCCTTGCAATCGCTGGCCGATGTGGATGTCGTGGCCTTCGACAAGACCGGGACGTTGACTGAGGGCCAGCCGGAACTGACGGATTTTGCCACGACAAGCGACGCGGATCGCATCCTTGGCCAAATCGCCGCGATCGAGGCCTTGTCAGAGCATCCGATCGCAAAGGCCATCACCCGCGCCGCAGCCGAGAAAGGCATTCAGGTTCCGCCTGTTGAAGGCTTTTCCTCTGTCACCGGGATGGGCGCGCGTGGGCAGGTTGAAGGCGCGGACATTATGGTCGGCGCGGACCGCATGATGGCGCAAGAAGGGCTCGATATCTCGCAATTCACAGAACAGGCCGCTGCAATGGGGCAGGCGGGCAAAACCCCGCTTTATGCCGCTGTCAACGGCGAGGTCGTGGCCCTGATCGGTGTTGCAGATCGGCTCAAACCATCGGCGAAGCCTGTGATCGATGCGCTGCACAATTTGGGTCTGCGGACGGCCTTGATCACGGGTGACAATAAAGCAACCGCTCACGCCATCGCGGCTGAGCTGGGCATTGATGTGGTCACCGCCGAGGTCACCCCAGAAGGAAAAGTCGCCGCCTTGGACGCGCTGCGGGCAGGCGGCAAATCCCTAGCCTTCGTGGGCGATGGCATCAATGACGCACCTGCCTTGGCAAGCGCCGATATCGGTATCGCGCTGGGCTCCGGCACGGATGTGGCGATTGAAACGGCCGATGTGGTCTTGATGTCCGGCGCGCTGCAAGGTGTCGAGCGCGCCATCGATATCAGCCGCAAAACCATGCGCAATATCCGCCAGAACCTGTTTTGGGCCTTTGCCTATAACACCGCGCTGATCCCGGTGGCCGCGGGCGTGCTTTACCCGGTCTGGGGCACACTTCTGTCGCCGATGTTGGCCGCCGGAGCCATGGCGCTGTCGAGCATCTTCGTTCTGACGAATGCGCTCAGGTTGCGGTTCATCGGGCAAGGCATTCTTCTTGAAACGGTTCAGGCGGCCACCCATCCTGCGCCTGTTAAGCTTGCAACCAAGGAGGCCACCAATGAACATCGGTGAAGCGGCGCGGCGCTCTGGCTTGCCTGCCAAAACCATCCGCTATTACGAGGATATCGGTCTGGTGCGTGCACTTCGCGACAGCAATGGCTACCGCGCGTTTTTGGATGCAGATATTCACAAACTGACCTTCCTGTCGCGCGCCCGTGCGCTAGGATTTTCAATTCAGGATTGCCGCAACCTTCTGACGCTTTGGGAGGACCAGGACCGCGCCAGCAGTGACGTCAAACGCATTGCAAGCGAACATCTGGATGTGATCGATCAGAAAGTGGCAGAGCTTGGGGATATGAGAAATAGCCTGTCCGACCTGATCAACAGCTGCGCGGGCGATGACAGGCCGGACTGCCCGATCCTGAAAGACCTGGCAAACGCGAAATAATCTAGTCGCCAAGCTTGGCGTGGACCTCTTGCAGGTCAATTTCGCCCAAGGGCATCTTGTTGGCCGGGTTCTCAAAATCATATTTGAACAGGCGGAAATCGCGCTTGTAGATTTCATAGACCAGATGCATCGACAGATCGTCGAAATAATCCTCGACCGGATGGGCGCGCTTGGGGC
>CAYGQQ010000052.1:0-22439 GCA_964352105.1 uncultured Rhodobacterales bacterium
TGGTGAACATGGCGCGCATGCCTTTGTGCTCTTCGCCGAGCAAATAACCAGTCGCGCCGTCATAATTCATCACGCAGGTGGAGTTTCCGTGGATGCCCATCTTCTCTTCGATCTTGCCGACAGCAACGGCGTTGCGCGCGCCCTCCGAGCCATCTTCATTGGGCATGAATTTCGGCACGATAAACAGCGACACCCCTTTGATGCCTTCCGGCGCGCCGGTGATCTTGGCCAGTACCAGATGGATAATGTTGTCGGACATGTCGTGCTCACCGGCGGAAATGAAGATCTTCTGGCCGGTGATCTTGTAGCTGCCGTCGCCTTGCGGCTCGGCCTTAGTACGCATCATGCCCAAATCGGTGCCCGCATGGGGCTCTGTCAGGTTCATTGTGCCGGTCCATTCGCCAGATATCATCTTCGGCAAATAGGTGGCTTTCTGGTCGTCCGTGGCATGCACATTGATCGCGGATACCGCGCCATGGGTCAGGCCTGAATACATTTGAAACGCCATGTTGGAGGCGGAGAAGAACTCCCCCACGGCGGTGTGCAATACATAAGGGATGCCTTGGCCGCCATATTCCGGATCGCAATCCAGTCCGGGCCAACCGCCTTCGCAAACCTGCTTATAAGCCTCCTTGAAGCCCGTCGGTGTCCTCACAACACCGTTTTCCAGCACGCAGCCTTCCGTATCGCCCACCACATTGAGGGGATGCAGAACTTCCGAGGCAATCTTGCCCGCCTCTTCCAAAATCGCGGAGGTAAAATCCGCGTCGAGCTCATCATAGCCGGGCACGTCCTGCTCGGTGATTTTCAGCACGTCATGCAGCACGAATTGCATGTCTTTGGTGGGGGCGGTGTAGCGTGTCATCGTCGTCTCCGTTTCACGCAGGGCTGGCGTCAGCCTGCTTTGGCTTGGGTCTGCATGGAGGCCAGCATCTTCTCGCCCCAACGCAATTGTTCCTTTAGATCCTCGATGGTCTCGGTCAGTTCCTGGCGTTGCTTTTCCATATCTGCGAGGCGCTCGCGGGCGATCTCGTAAGTGCGGCTCAGCTGTGTTTCTTGCTGGTCGCCGATATAGTACAGGTCCAGAAGCTGGCGGATTTCCTCCAGCGAGAACCCAAAGCGTTTGCCGCGCAGAATCAGCTTCAGACGCGCCCGGTCACGATTGGTGAACAGCCGCTTCTGGCCTTCACGGATCGGGAACAGCAGCTCCTTGGCTTCATAGAAGCGCAATGTCCTTGGGGTCACCCCAAACGCATCACACATCTCGCGTATCGTCATAATATCCTCGGTCATTTCAAAATTCCTCTGCCATTGTCGGTGCAGCGGAATTGCGGATCGTATGGCCATCTTACAAGACATCTTTACGTTTACGTAAATGTAACGTCGCGTCAAAAACTGCTTGACGTAATGTCAGGCAAGGTAAGGCAATATTTTGCGCAATTTTATTATTTTCAAAGCGCTTTCAATTCTGACAAAAGTTGAAAATTTTTCCCCGTAACCCTTAAAAATAAGGGGACGAGAGCTTCGGAAAAATCAAAACTGTTGGTTAAAGGCCTTTTGCAACCTGATCGCGCAAGGCCTGCAATTCGGCGATGGACTCTTCGATTTGTGATCGTCTGTTATCCAACTCTGCCAGCTGCTCATCGGCCAATTTGATCCAGGCTTCCATCTGCGTGCGGTTCTCTGGGTCCTGATCGTAAAGCTCCAGCCATTGTCGGATGTCCTCCAGCGAGAACCCAAATTTGCGCCCGCGCATGATCAGTTTCATCCGTGCCACATCGCGGGCCAGATAAAACCGCGACCTGCCTTCACGCTCTGGGTGCAGCAATTCGATATACTCGTAATAGCGCAGTGTGCGCGGGGTCACGTCGAAACGTGCGCACATCTCTTTGAAGGTCAGGCGGGGCTCGTTCATATTACACGCGCTCTTAGGCAGTTCGATTGACCACGATAATACCGATCTTGCCACGTCCACCAAGGAATTTTCTAAGAATGGGCGCGTGCGGCTTTCACTTGCGAGTGATCAAGCGAGGGTGAATAAGGGAATTGCCATGAAGGAGAGTTGATGTCCCAAAATGACAAGCCTGTGCCGGACCGGGCCAAACTGGCCCGCCAATTCATAGAGGCGCTGCCCCACTCGCGCGCCTTGGCGATGCATCTGGAAAGTATCGGCGACGGGGCGGCGACGATCTCCATGCCTTATGACACGCGGATGATTGGTGACCCTGAAACCGGCGTGATCCATGGTGGCGCGGTATCGGCTTTGATGGACACGTGCGGCGGGGCTGCGGTGATGAGCCACCCGGACGCAATAGGAACCGCCACAATCGATCTGCGCATCGACTATATGCGCTCCGCCACGCCGGGGCAGACGATCCGCGCGCACGCCACGTGTTATCATGTCACGCGCGAGGTCGCATTTGTCCGCGCAGAGGCGGTTGATGATGACGAGGACAATCCAGTGGCCTGCGCGACAGGCGCATTCACCTTCCAGCGCGCCAAGTCCAAGGCGGCGTCATGAAGCGGCCGGAACCTGTCCAGGTCATCAAATCCCGGCGTGACGCGGCCTTGGCGCAATTGGTCAGCTCTGTTCCGTATATCCAGTTTCTGGGCATCAGTTTTGACCGCCGCGGCGACGAGTTGACGGCGGTGCTGCCCTTTCAGGAAGCGCTGATCGGCAATCCGATCCTGCCCGCGCTTCATGGCGGCGCAACCGCTGCGTTTCTGGAGGTCACAGCGGTGATCGGCCTGAGCTGGGCCGCGCAATGGAACGATCTGGAGGACGGTACTTTGCCAACCGGTGAGGCGCGTCCGAAACTGCCCAAGACGATTGATTTCACCGTTGACTATCTGCGCGCCGGGCTGCCGCGGGACGCTTATGCGCGGGCGCGGGTGAACCGCTCCGGGCGGCGCTATGCGTCGGTGCATGTGGAGGCGTGGCAAGACAATCGCGCCCGGTTGTTTGCACAAGCCACCGGGCATTTCCTGATGCCTGCTTCTGTCGCACCCAAAACCGGAATAACCTGAGATGGCCGCGCCGGTATCCAAGGCGCAAGCGCCAATTACCCATCGCCGTGTTTTAACGATTGCCGCACCCATTGTGCTGTCCAATGCTACCGTGCCGATCCTTGGCGCGGTGGATACCGGCGTGGTCGGCCAATTGGGCGAGGCGGCACCTATCGGGGCCGTGGGTATCGGCGCGATCATTCTGGCCTCGATCTACTGGATCTTCGGGTTCTTGCGGATGGGCACGGCGGGTCTGACTGCGCAGGCGTTCGGGGCCGGGCAAACCGGCGAGGTCTCTGCGATGCTGACCCGCGCGGTCCTGATCGGGTTTGGCGCAGGGTTTGCGATGATCTTGCTGCAAGTGCCGATCTTCTGGACCGCTTTCGCCTTGGCTCCGACCAGCACCGAGGTGGAGACGCTGGCGCGCGACTATATGCAAATCCGCATCTTTTCCGCCCCTGCCGCCATCGCGATTTATGCCATCACCGGCTGGTTGGTCGCATTGGAGCGCACCAAGGGCGTGTTCGTCATCCAGCTATGGATGAACGGGCTGAACATCGTTTTGGACCTGATCTTCGTGCTGCAACTGGGCTGGGGCGTTGAAGGGGTCGCCATCGCCACATTTATCGCCGAGTGGAGCGCATTGGCGCTGGGCATTTACCTGTGCCGCGACGCGTTCGACACACCCGCCTGGAAGGATTGGGGGCGCATTCTGGACCGCGCGCGCCTGACCCGCCTGGCCTCGGTCAATGGCGATATCCTGATCCGCTCGGTGCTGCTGCAAATCTCCTTCACCTCGTTTTTGTTCTTCGGGGCCTATTTCGGCGACGTGACACTGGCGGCCAATCAGGTCTTGTTGCAATTCCTGTTCGTGACCTCCTACGCGATGGACGGTTTCGCCTTCGCGGCAGAGGCTTTGGTGGGCAAAGCTTTGGGCGCGCGGGATCGGGCGCGGTTGCGCCGCTCGGCTGCATTAACCACGTTTTGGGCAGGCGTTGTCGGGGCAGCGCTGGCCATGCTCTTCTTGATTTTCGGCGGCACGGTGATCGACATCATGACCACGTCGCCCGAGGTTCAGGCGGAGGCGCGGACCTATCTGATCTACATGATCATCGGGCCGTTTTTAGGCGTCGCGGCGTGGATGCTGGACGGCATCTTCATCGGGGCGACCCGCACCCGCGACATGCGCAATATGATGGCTTTGTCTTTCGTCGTTTACGGGATTTCGCTTTGGGTATTGATCCCGGTATTGGGCAATCACGGGCTCTGGGCGAGTTTGCTGATCATGTTTGTAGTGCGAGGCATCACGCTTGGTTTGCGCTACCCCGCACTTGAGGCGGTTGCCGACACCCCGCCGGAGCAGGCTTAGCCGGGCCTAATCGTCTATCGGTTCGATCAATTCAGGTCCGGACGCACGGTTGGAATTGACCGCTGGATCAACCCGGAAAAACGTAAGCTGATCTTCCGGCGCGGCCTGCATCAGTAACGCTGCGCCTTTGCCTTCTTCCCCCAGCCATTTGCCCCAGTCATCTTCCATTAAGGTTACTGGCTGGCGGTGGTGGATGGCCTGCATCACCGGGTTGGCGGGCGTTGTGACGATGGCGCAGGTCGTGTGGTGCTCCCCGTCGCGTTCCCAATCCTGCCAGATGCCTGCAAAGACCAACGGGTCGTGTTTCGGGGTGATGTACCAGGGCAGGCGTTTGCCGTCAGCGTCCTTGGTCCATTCATAAAACCCCGTCGCCGGGATCAGACAGCGCCGGTCGCGGGCGGCGGCTTTGAAAGCTGGCTTCTGTGCAATGGTTTCGCTGCGCGCATTGATCAATAGCGGTCCGCCATTGGTGGCCTTGTACCAATGGGGCAAAAACCCCCAGCGCATGGAAACCAGCTTACGGTCGCCGCCGTCGCTGATCACTGTGGCGACCTGATTGGTCGGGCAGACATTGTAATTGGGCGGGTCAGGCAAATCATTGGCCGGGGCCGCGCGAAACAGCCGCGACAGCGCATCATTGGCCGAGGTCATGACAATGCGTCCACACATGGGGGGAGTTTAGCCGCGTGCGGCGCAACACACAACTTCACGCAAGGGTGCATAGCCAAACCGGGTTTTTGCGCGCTAGGCTGATCAAATCATGCAAACGAGACGATAGGACCGCCCCATGAGAAAATCCGTTTTGGCACTTGGCGCAGCGATGATCCTGGCTGTTCCCGCATGGGCGCAGACCGAACAGCAGCCCCCTGCGGACAGTCTTCCCGGCCCGATCCTTGAAGAGCCGATGACGCTGGCACGGCTGGCGCAGATCATCACGACGCTGGACCCAGAGGCGCGGTTTTCCGGCACGCAGGCGCGTTTCGTGGTCGAAGATATTCCCGTGCTTTTGGTGACCGATCCGTCTGCGGACCGGATGCGCGCGATGGTTCCGATCCGAAGCGCCGAAGGCATGTCGGGCGAGGAATTGATGCGTGTCATGCAGGCCAATTTCGACACCGCGCTTGATGCGCGCTACGCGGTCGCCAATAACACTTTATGGGCCGTCTTCATTCATCCTTTACGTCCGTTAGAAAAGGATCAATTCATCTCCGGGATTGGACAGACGCTCAATCTGGCCTCCACCTATGGCAGCTTGTTCACCGGTGGCGCGATGAGTTTTGGCGGTGGCGACAGTGTCCCTTTGCAACGCCAGTTGATCGACAGGTTGCTGAAAAAGGGCGAAGAGATCTGAGCGCGCGCTGCGCTCACCTTTCGTCAATGCGTGCGCGGTAGTTTGCAGCCGACGTCACATCATTCAAAGGGATCAGGGCAAAGCACGGGGATGGCATCCCGAACGCATTTGCCCATCCAGATCTCGCGCGAGAAGGATACGGAACGCAAGTTCCGTTTGGCTAATCCCGATACGAATGGGCGGCGCCGCTTTTCCACAGACCCGTCAGAGCAACGAAAAACGCCCCCGGTGTCCCGAGGGCGTCTAAAAGCCGTGTTAAATCAGCTTACTGCTTGGTGATACGACCTTCGACCATCGGCTGTACCGGGCCTTGCGCGGCCATATATTCCGCCAGAACATCAGCCACATCGGGGCCGAAATCATAGACGTTTTCAGCGTCCAGGAACATCTTGAAGCCGTCGCCGCCATTGCGCACGAAGTTGTTTGATACAACACCGTACATTTTGGCCGGATCGATGGAGGTGAACCCGTCGCCCATATCGACCATCACTTCTTTGATGCGCCCTTCATTCGGCGCAACGGACGCATCCCAGACGAATTTCAGTCCGGCCACTTGCGGGAAACGACCTTTGACCTCTTCCACCTGGCTCACGCCGTTTTCCAGCGCGTCGATGATCGTCTGACCGGAGACCTGGAAGGTCGAAAGCGTGTTCTGGAACGGCAGGACCGTCAGAACTTCGCCCTTGGTCACTTCACCTGCATCGATGGAGGAACGGATGCCGCCAGAGTTCGCAATCGCGATCTGGATGCCCTGATCCTTAACTCTTGCAAGCATCGCATCGGCCACCAGATTGCCCATTGGACACTCCTCGACGCGGCACACAGACCTGTCGCCTTCAATCGCAGCACCGGCTTGCGCCACGACTTCATTGCGGATCTCTTCCAGTGGGGCTGCAGCTTCCGTGACACGTGCCTTGGTCGCCTCGTCTTCTGCGACAGTGCCGTCGATCAGCAGTGGTTCGCCTGTCGCTTCCGTAATGTTGCCTGCGTCGTCAAAAGTAACGTTCAGCTCCCCCAGAAACTTGCCGTAAGCATAGGCCTGCACGATGGCCGTGTCGCCCACCATCACCGGATAGACATCGACCGCGCGTTCCTGCGTGTTGGACAAAAGCGTGTTGGAATGTCCACCCACGATGACGTCGACACCTGTGGTGTTCGCAGCCACGCGCTTGTCAACTTCAAAGCCCGAATGGCTCAGAACGATGATCTTGTTCACACCGGCTTCGGTCAGTTTGTCGACCTCACCCTGAACCGCGCTTGCCGGATCGGTGAAGGTGATATTGGGTCCCGGAGACGCCAGATCCGGCGTGTCCTGAGGCGTCAGACCGATCAAGCCGATCTTCTCCCCGCCGCGCACGATGACGTTGGATTTCATCAGCTTGCCGGCCAAAGCAGGCTCGCCTGAAACATCGGCGTTTGACATCAGAATCGGGAAGTTCACGGCATCCATAAAGCCCGCTAGAACTTCCGGGCCGTCGTCAAATTCGTGGTTGCCCACGGTCATGCCGTCATAGCCCAGCTTGTTCATCATCTCGGCCGCAAGTTTGCCCTTGTAATAGGTGTAGAACAGCGTGCCCTGGAACTGGTCGCCGCCATCTACAAGGATGGAATTGTTGGAGCGCGCCCGCGCCTCAGAGACCGCGGTCACCAGACGGGCAGAGCCGCCAAAGCATTCACCCGCGGTATTGTCTTCCGCCGAGCAGCCGCTGTCATATTTGCTGATCGGTTCGAACCGCGCATGGAAGTCATTGGTGTGCAGAATGGTTAATGTGTAATCCGCGCTGGCCAGCGTCGTGGTCGCGGCCAAAGCAGCGGCAGTGGTCATTAAACGTGTGATCATTGCTTGATCCCCCTGATGTTCAGATAGCTCCACACTGGCGCGACTGTGCGACGGAGTCAAAGCGCAATCCCATGCTGGCGTAACGTCACAATGACATTGACCAGAGGTTCCTAAAAAGGCATCTCACCTCATATGCTGATCTACAAAATTCTCCGCGCGCCTGAATGGGCTGAGCTTAAAGCCAACGGCACGACCAAAGGCGCGCCCATTGATCTTGCCGATGGCTACGTGCATTTTTCTGCTGGCAATCAAGTCGAGGGCACGCTGAGCAGGCATTTCGCCGGTGAAGACGGTCTGGTGCTTTTGGGGGTCGAGGCGGATACGCTGGGCGCTGATCTGATTTGGGAGGTCTCCCGCGGCGACACTCTTTTCCCGCATCTTTACAGAGAGTTACGCCTAAGCGACGTGACGTTCGTGCAAGAACTGGCCCCACCCGGAACCCCGGATCGTACCAAAGGGATCGCGTTATGAGCGTGCTGGAACAGCTTGGTCTGCGCGCGCTGCGCCGCCTTGATCCCGAAACGGCCCACGGGCTTGGGCTCAAGGCGCTGCATACCCCGCTTGCGCCATTGCCGGGGCCTGTCACAACAGATCGCCTGAGAACCCAGATCGCGGGCCTCGATCTCGCCAACCCGCTCGGTCTGGCCGCCGGTTTTGACAAAAATGCGGAGGCTGTCGGCCCACTGATGCGGGCAGGCTTCGGCTTTCTGGAAGTGGGCGCTGCAACCCCGTTGCCGCAACCGGGCAATCCCAAACCACGGCTCTTTCGGTTAACAGAAGATCGTGCCGCCATTAACCGGTTTGGCTTTAACAATGATGGGATGGAAGCCATCGCGGCCCGTCTTGCGCGGCGGCCTGAAGGCGTTCCGGTGGGCCTCAATCTCGGGGCAAATAAAACCAGCGATGACCGCGCAGGTGATTTCGCGAAAGTGCTGACCCATTGCGGGCCGCATGTTGATTTTGCCACCGTCAATGTCTCCTCGCCGAACACTGAAAAGCTGCGCGATCTACAAGGCCGCGCAGCATTGACCTCGCTGCTGGACGGCGTGATGCAGGCCCGCGCAGCTCTCGCCACACCGATCCCGGTCTTTCTGAAAATTGCTCCTGATCTGACGTCCGATGAGCTTGCCGAAATTGCGGAGGTCGCACTCGCCGCCAAACTCCACGCCATCATCGCCACCAACACGACCCTGTCCCGCGACGATCTGGAAAGCGCGCATAAATCCGAAGCAGGTGGCCTCTCTGGCCAACCATTGTTTGAGAAATCCACACGTGTTCTGGCGCAGCTGTCGCAGCTCACCAACGGTAAAATCCCGCTGATAGGCGTAGGTGGCGTCGCCTCGGCGCAGCAGGCCTATGCGAAACTCCAGGCCGGTGCGTCGGCAGTGCAGCTCTATACAGGCATGGTCTATGGCGGGCTTAGTCTCGCGCAAATCATCCCGGAACAGCTCGATGCATTGCTGGCCCAAAACGGCCAAACCGCCAAAACCGCCGTCGCCTCAGATCGCGACGCCTGGCTCTAGCTTCTTCTTGCCGAAAATACCTCCGGGGTTTGGGGCAGAGCCCCATTAATAAACCCGCGTTCGAGGCAGAGCCCCATATTTCAATCCGATTAATGATTGCCGCTTTAGTGATTGTCGCGGGGCATCGATTTGCGGGCGATATCCTGATACTGATCCGCGCCCTCCAGAACCATCCCTTCGCTGAAGGGCCGCACTTTCTCGCGGAAAATCTCTTGCCATGGCGACTGACTATCCGGCGAAGCCATCTTGCCATCCACCAAGGCCGCGCGGCGCGCTTCCAGAACAGTTACGTCCACCAACATATCTGCGCTGCATTTGCGCAAATCGATCCGCACCTGATCGCCGGTTTGAACCAGCGCCAATCCACCCCCATCGGCAGCCTCTGGCGAGGCATTCAGAATAGACGGAGAGCCTGACGTCCCTGATTGCCGCCCGTCGCCCACACAGGGCAATGAATTGATCCCGCGTTTCAGCAAATACGCAGGGGGACGCATGTTCACGACCTCGGCGCCACCGGGATAGCCAATGGGTCCGGCCCCACGCATGATCAAGATGCAATGCTCGTCAATGCCCATGCTTTCATCATCGATCTTGTGGTGAAAATCCTCCGGCCCGTCAAAGACGATCGCCCGGCCCTCAAAGGCCTCAGGATCGTCCGGGTTTGACAAATACCGGTCGCGAAATTCCTTGGAAATGACCGAGGTTTTCATGATTGCGCTGTCAAAAAGGTTGCCTTTAAGGTTAATAAACCCGGCGTCTTTGACCAAAGGCGTGTCCAAAGGCTTGATCACGTCCGGATTGCTCGACACTACCTCTTCGCAGTTTTCACGCATGGTTTTGCCATTGGCCGTTTTCACATCCGGGTGCGGCAACAGCCCGCCGCGAATCAATTCGCCGATCACCGCAGGCACGCCGCCCGCCTGATGATAATCCTCGCCAAGATATTCGCCCGCCGGTTGCAAATTCACCAAAAGCGGCACGTGATGGCCGAGGCTCTGCCAGTCATCATTGTCCAAAGACACGCCCAGATGTCTTGCGACACCGTTCAGATGAATAGGCGCATTGGTCGATCCGCCAATGGCCGAATTGATCACCACCGCGTTCTCAAACGCCTCGCGCGTCATGATGTCGGAGGGTCGCAAATCTTCTTCGACCATCTCCACAATTCGCTTGCCGGTCTGATAGCTGATCTGGCCACGTTCCCTGTAAGGTGCTGGAATTGCAGCAGACCCCGGTAGCTGCATGCCCAACGCTTCGGCCAGTGAGTTCATCGTCGAGGCGGTTCCCATCGTGTTGCAGTACCCCACTGACGGTGCCGACGACGCCACAAGCTCCATAAAGCCTTCGTCATCTATTTCCCCACGGGCCTGCATTTCGCGCGCTTGCCAAACGATGGAGCCTGAGCCTGTCCGCTTGCCTCGGAACCAGCCGTTCAGCATCGGACCGACAGACAAAGCAATTGCCGGTATGTTAACCGTCGCCGCCGCCATCAACAGCGCAGGCGTTGTCTTGTCGCAGCCAATATTCAGCACAACCCCGTCGATCGGATAGCCGTAAAGCGTCTCGACCAGCGACAGATAGGCAAGGTTGCGATCCAGCATCGCGGTGGGTCGCTTGCCGGTTTCCTGAATAGGATGCACCGGGATTTCAATGACCGTCCCGCCGGCCGCGATCACCCCGTCGCGCACCCGCTTGGACAGCTCGATATGATGGCGGTTGCACGGGCTGAGGTCAGATCCCGTCTGGGCAATCCCAATGATCGGCTTGCCTGATTGCAGTTCCTCGCGGGTCAGACCGTAATTCAGATAGCGCTCCAGATACAACGCCGTCATCTCTGGGTTTTCCGGGTTATTGAACCACTTTTGTGATCTCAGCTTGCTCTTATCCACGATACCGTTCCGTTATTAAGGTTAACGCCCGAAAGACGGGCTTCTTTTTGGCAAAAATACCTGATTCCGACCTCAGCCAGACCAACCGCCATCAATGATATGCGGCTGTCCGGTGGTAAACGCGCTCTCATCGCTGGCCAGATACACGACCAATGCTGCGATCTCCTCGGCCGTCGCCACGCGACCCATCGGCTGACGGGACACAAACTGCGCCATCGCCGCCTCATAGCTTCCCAACTGTTCTCCCAAAGCTTTCACCCGGTCGTGCCAGCTGGGGCTTTCCACCGTGCCCGGACAGATGCAATTGCACCTGATCCCCTTTGAAATATACTCGATCGCCACCGATTTCGTCATGCCGATAACGGCCGCTTTCGTTGTTCCGTAGATGAACCGATTCGGCGCGCCAATGATGGAAGACAGCGCCGATGACATGTTGATAATTGACCCGTTGCCCCGCTCCAGCATACCCGGAAGCGCTGCCTGAATTGTGCGAAACATCGACCGAACATTCAGATCAAATGCGAAGTCCCATTCGTCATCCGTGGCCTCCAGGATCGACCCTGCATGCACAAAACCCGCGCAGTTAAATAGCACGTCCGGCTCTGCGCGCTCAACGCCCGCGCGCACACTGGTGCCGTCACGCACATCCAAAACAAAGGCCTCGATTCCAGCTATTCCTTGCAGGCTTTCCAACGCCTCGGCGTTCACATCTGTGGCAAAAACCTGCGCGCCTTCAGCGGCCATCGCCAACACAGAGGCCCGACCAATGCCTTGCCCCGCCGCCGTCACCAAGGCGCGTTTGCCAATTAATCTGCCCATGCGAGCTCCCGTCCGCTGTCCGTCATACGTTAGCGCTCTCATAGCTACGCAAATCCGCAAGGCGGGGCAATGTTGAAATCAGCACCGTGACAGGGCAGGGATCTCGAAATAGCATTGCCGAAAGGAACCACGCGCCGAAACCCGCGGCGCATCAATGAAGGGACAGCCATGAATATCTTGATCCTCGGAGGCGGCGGCATGGTCGGCCAGAAGCTCGCGCACCGCCTGTTGGCGCATGGCCTGAACGGCACATCCGAACATCAGATCACGCTGCACGATATGGGCTTTCCCGAAAACGGCGCGGTCTGCGCCCATAGCCAGGGCTCACTGGCCGATGCAGGCGTCGTTGAGGCGCTGGCCAAAACCCGCCCCGATCTGATCTTCCACCTTGCCTCCATCGTCTCAGGCGAGGCGGAAACCAACTTTGATCTGGGCTGGAACGTCAATATGCACCCGACATGGCGACTGCTGGAAGCGCTGCGGGCGGAACATGAAACCTCCGGCGGCACCTACCGTCCGAAACTGGTCTTCACCTCGTCAATTGCCGTCTTCGGCGGGCCTTACCCCGACAAGATCAGCGACACATTTTTCAGCGCGCCGCAGACGTCCTACGGGGCCCAGAAATCAATCTGCGAGACGATGATTTCCGACTTTTCCCGCAAAGGGTTCATCGATGGACTATCAATCCGCCTGCCGACGATCTGCGTGCGCCCAGGTAAAGCCAACCTCGCGGCCAGCTCATTTTTCTCAGGCATCATTCGGGAGCCGTTGAACGGCCAGGAGGCCGTTTTGCCTGTCCCCGACACTGTGCGCCACTGGCACGCCTCGCCGCGGGCGGCGGCTGGCTTTTTGACCCACGCCGCCACGCTCGACACCGACAAGCTAAACAACCGCCGCGCGCTCAACCTGCCGGGTGTCTCTTGCACCGTGGCCGAGCAAATCGAGGCTTTGCGCGACCTGGCTGGCAATGAAGTCGTCGCCTTGATCAAACCCAAACCCGACGCCGCAATCGCCAAGATCGTCGATGGTTGGCCGCGTAATTTTGACCCAGAGCGCGCGCTTGCGTTGGGCTTCAAAGCGGAATCAAACTTCAAGGAGATCATCCAAGTCTATCTCGAAGATGACTTGCCGAAACCCTGATGCCGCATTTCTTCTTGCCGTAAATACCTCCGGGGCGTGGGGCAGAGCCCCACAAAAATAGCAAATACCCGACGGCTCAATAATGCGGCGGCCGCTGATCCCCGATGGTCACCGATCCGTCTGCATCGGCTTCGCGTTCCGCCTCGCGCTCCATCAACATCCGCACCCGGTTGGTCAGAAGCCGCAACTCGTTTTCCTGACGCGCCACAACGTCGGACAGATCGTCTACCATCCGCGTCAGATGCGCAATTTTCTCTTCCAGTTCGGTGTCACGTGCCATCTCAGCGCTCCTTGTTGCAGCCCCCATAGCGCGCCACAAACCCAAATGCCACTGCTTGCTCCTCGCGCGGGGCTCCGGTAAAGCCGGGCGCATGTATCAAGACAGGATATCAGCGCCATGGCCAAAGTGAAAAAGCAGCCGCGCCCAAAGGCGGAAACGCCCAAAGGGTTCCGCGACTATTTTGGCGTCGAGGTAGAGGCTCGCCGCCAGATGCTCGACCAGATTGCGCAGGTCTATCATCTTTATGGGTTTGAAGCGCTGGAATCTGCCGCAGTTGAGACCGTAGAGGCGCTGGGAAAATTCCTGCCCGATGTCGACCGGCCCAATGAAGGCGTGTTCGCCTGGCAGGAAGATGACGCGAAGGACAACAAGGACTGGCTGGCGCTGCGCTATGATCTGACCGCCCCTCTGGCGCGGGTCTATGCCCAGCACCGCAATGATTTGCCCACGCCGTATCGCCGTTATGCGATGGGGCCTGTCTGGCGCAATGAAAAACCGGGGCCAGGGCGGTTTCGTCAGTTTTATCAATGCGATGCGGATACGGTGGGCGCACCGAGCGTTGCCGCCGACGCGGAGATTTGCGCGATGCTGGCGGACACGTTGGAGGCCGTGGGCATCCCGCGCGGCGACTACATCATCCGCGTCAACAACCGCAAGGTTTTGAACGGTGTGATGGAGGTCGCAGGGCTTGCAGGCGACGACAAGACGGCGGAGCGAGGCATCGTTCTGCGCGCCATCGACAAGCTTGACCGGCTCGGCCCCGATGGTGTCCGCGCGCTTCTGGGCGACGGCCGCGAAGATGAAAGCGGTGACTTTACAAAAGGCGCGGGTCTTGGTGATGCGCAAGCCGATGTGATCATGGGCTTCATGGACGCCAAGCGCGACAACGGGGCGGATACTGTGGCGCGCCTGAACGAACTGGTTCAAGGCTCCGACATAGGTGCGCAGGGCGTGCAAGAACTTGAAACCATCGCAAACCTCCTCACTGCCCAAGGCTACGGCCCCGACCGCGTCGTCATCGACCCTTCTGTCGTTCGTGGCCTCGGCTATTACACCGGGCCCGTTTACGAGGCCGAATTGACCTTTGAGATCAAAGACGAAAAAGGCCGCCCGCGTCAGTTCGGTTCGGTCGCGGGGGGTGGGCGGTATGACGATCTGGTCAAACGCTTCACAGGTCAGGAAGTGCCTGCTACGGGCGTGTCGATCGGTGTCGACCGCCTGCTGGCGGCGCTGCAAGCCAAAGGGCGGATGTCCAAGACTGCGCCGGGGCCGGTGATCGTGACGGTCATGGATCGCGACCGCATGTCCGAATACCAGAAAATGGTGGGAGAGCTGCGCGCGGCAGGCATCCGGGCGGAGGTCTATCTGGGCAACCCGAAGAACTTCGGCAATCAGTTGAAATACGCCGACAAACGGGCCTCTCCGGTGGCTGTGATCGAAGGCTCGGACGAGGCTGCGCGCGGGGTTGTGCAGCTCAAGGACCTGGTTCTGGGCGCAAAGATTGCTCAAACCGCGACGCATGAGGAATGGAAAGACCAGCCCGCGCAACGTGAAGTGGCGCGCGCGGATCTGGTCGCGGAAATAGCAAACATGCTCGCTGCAAACGAAGGACAGGGCTAGTGGCAAGTCCTGCCGCGCGCAAAGAAGCTGCGCGCCTGTCCGCGTTGTTTGAGGCGGCTGGCGCAGTGCCGGTAGAGGCCGATTTGATGCAGCCCGCAGAGGTCCTTTTGGACCTTTACGGCGAAGACATCCGCGGCCGCGCCTATGTCACCCATGACCCTGTCCGGGGCGAGTTGATGTTGCGTCCTGATTTCACGGTTCCGGTTGTGCAAATGCACATGTCGGACGGGGCGGAGCCTGCGCGCTACACCTATCAGGGCGATGTGTTTCGGATGCAGCAGGCGGGCACGGGACGAGCCTGTGAGTATCTGCAAGTGGGCTATGAACTTTTCGAACGCGAGGATTCAGCCGCTGCAGATGCAGAGGTTTTTTCGATTTTTAATCAGGCGCTTGAACCTTATGACTTGCGGCGGGCAACCGGGGATATCGGGGTTCTGAAGGCCGCGATTTCGGGGCTTTCCACCTCCGCGCATCGCCGCGCCGCCTTGGTGCGCCACATCTGGCGGCCCACACGGTTTCGGGCGCTGCTTGACCGGTTCGCGGGCAAGGGCACGCTTGCAAAAGGGCGTGCGGAAACACTGGCGGCACTGTCTGAAACCCCTGCGCATGCGCTGGTTGAGCAATATGGCGAACAGCCGGGTCTGCGGGGGCCAAAGGACGTGGTGGCGCGATTGGAAACGCTCGTCGAAGATGCGCGTGTTCCTGCGATCCCACTTGATGAATATGAAGCAATTGGTGCCTTGCTGGGCTTGTCGCAAATGATGCCTGAGGCGGTGGTAGCCTTGCGCGAGATCGCGAAAGCCTTGCCGGCAATCTCGCCTGCGATTGATGGTATGTCGCGCCGGATGGACGCATTGGCACGCAACGATATTGATCCCGGCACGCTGCCGTTTGAGGGCAGCTACGGGCGCACCAATATGGAATATTATGATGGGTTCGTGTTCGGGTTCTATCCGCTGGACGGGGCCGCGCCGGTGGCCTCGGGCGGGCGCTATGATGCGCTGACAAAAGTGTTGGGACAGGGCCGCGAAATCCCGGCAGTGGGGGGCGTAATTCGCCCGGAAATGACAGCAGAGCTATGAGTGTGACGCCATGAATATGAAGCTCGGCATTCCCTCCAAAGGACGTCTGATGGAGGACACGTTCAACTGGTTTGGCGCGCGCGGGATCACCTTGTCGCGCAGCGGTTCTGACCGGGAATATGCAGCACAGGTAGACGGCATCGACGGGCTGGAGCTGGTCTTGATGTCTGCAGGCGAAGTGCCGCGCGATCTGGCGGCGGGGCGCATTCATCTGGGCGTGACCGGCACAGATTTGGTCCGCGAAAAGCTGCCCCTGTGGCAAGACAGCGTCGCCGAGGTTGCCACGATGGGGTTCGGATTTGCGGATCTTGTACTGGCCGTTCCGGATTTCTGGGTGGATGTGCGCGGCCTTGATGATCTGGATGCCGTGGCCGCGTCGTTTCGGCAGAAGCAAGGAATGCGGCTGAGGATTGCCACGAAATATCATAGGCTTGTGCGGGAATATCTGACCCAAAACGGGGTTGCTGATTTTCAGATCATTGACAGTCAGGGGGCCACGGAAGGTGTGGTCAAGAACCTGGCAGCTGAGGTGATCGCCGACATCACCACCACCGGGGAGACGTTGCGGGCCAATCATTTGCGGGTTCTGGATGAAGCACCGATCCTGCGCAGGCAGGCGACGCGTTTTGCCAGCCGGGCTGCGGATTGGGCTGGGGCAGAGGTGGCGTTGACACCGCTTCTGGACAAGCTTGGTGTGGCGCGGCCCGCGGGTTTGGGCTGAGCTGCTTTCTGGCTGCTGCTGAGATTTTAGGTATTTTTGCCAAAAAGAAGTCTTAACGCACACCGATATCGGCGAGCGCGGCTGCGAGTTGTGGGGGCAGTGTTTTTTCCTGCGCGCGGGCTTTCGTCAGGTCGGCCGGTGCTTCTTCGGGTTTGAGGTAGCGCCAGCCCTGGAAGGGACGTTTGAGGGCGGCTTCGGTGCGGATTAATTCGGGCTCAAAGACAAGCGCACAGCGGCGGATGCCGTCGCCGCGGTCATGTTCATCAAGGCGCAGGATTTTCTGGCGGGCCTGAATGACGCCTTTGATCACCCAGTAGATCGAGCCGCCGTTGAGCAGTTCTGCTTCGCGTTTCGGCCACATCCGTGTGACGTGACGCGGCAGGCCGTCGGCCCCTTTGGGGCGTGGGCTGTCTTGCCACGCCTGCAGGCCCTCGACAGATTCGGTTCCGACTGACAGTTTTATCAGGTTAATGTATGATGCCACGACTCGCCCCCTTTGGCTGTCTCTACACGATATTGCGTTTACGTGCAGGTTCAAGGGCAAGGGGTTGTGGATAACTTTCGAAATGGCTAGTGTGGGTGTCCCCGCGACACGTGCATTTTTTGATTCTAGGACGCTGCTTATGACCCGTTTTGCCGCCCCGATTGCTGAACAGATCTGGGATATGAAATATCGCTTCAAGCAGGCCGATGGGACGCCGGTTGATCGCTCTGTTGAAGAGACATGGCGGCGAATTGCGCGGGACCTGGCCTCGGTCGAGGCGGACCCGGCTGTCTGGGAAGACACGTTCTATGGGGCATTGGAAGATTTCAAGTATTTGCCGGCGGGGCGGATTATTGCGGGGGCAGGAACAGCGCGGTCGGTGACGCTGTTTAATTGCTTTGTGATGGGCACGATCCCCGACAGCATGGGTGGCATTTTCGAGATGCTGAAAGAGGCTGCGTTAACCATGCAGCAGGGCGGCGGGATCGGTTATGATTTCTCCACCATTCGGCCCAAGGGCGCGGATGTAAAGGGTGTGGCCGCCGATGCGTCGGGGCCATTGAGCTTTATGGATGTGTGGGATGCGATGTGTCGCACGATCATGTCGGCAGGCTCGCGTCGTGGGGCGATGATGGCGGTTTTGCGCTGTGATCATCCTGATATTGAAGGATTTATCGAAGCCAAACGCGATGCGGCGCGGCTTCGGATGTTCAATGTGTCGGTGCTGGTCACAGATGCGTTCATGGACGCGGTGAAGGCGGACAGGGCTTGGGATCTGGTCTTTGAAGGCAAGGTCTACAAGACCGTTCAAGCGCGCGATCTGTGGGACAAGATCATGCAAGGCACGTTTGAATATGCTGAACCGGGGGTGATTTTCATCGACCGCATTAACCAAGCCAACAACCTTGGATATTGCGAGACGATTGCCGCGACCAACCCTTGTGGCGAACAGCCGTTGCCGCCTTACGGGGCCTGTTTGCTGGGTTCTGTGAACCTGGCGCGGCTGGTTGCTGATCCGTTTGAGACGGCGGCGGCGCTGGATGAGACGGCGCTGGGTGATCTGGTCGCGACTGCTGTGCGGATGATGGACAATGTAGTGGATGCGTCGAAATTTCCGCTGGAGGCGCAGGCGCGCGAGGCACAGGCGAAACGGCGGATCGGGCTTGGGGTGACCGGGCTTGCGGATGCGTTGTTGATGGTCGGTGCGCGCTACGGGTCAGAGGAGGCGGCGCATCTGACGGAGCGCTGGTTGAAAGCGATTGCACGCGCCGCGTATTTGGCCTCGGTCGAATTGGCCAAGGAGAAGGGCGCGTTCCCGCTGTTTGATGCTGAGGCCTATCTGGCCAGTGGCGCGATGCAGGCGATGGATGACGATGTGCGCGACGCAATCCGGGAACACGGGATCAGAAACGCGCTTTTGACCTCTATCGCGCCGACGGGGACCATTTCGCTTTATGCGGGCAATGTATCGTCAGGGATCGAACCGGTCTTTGCTTATGCTTATACGCGCAAGGTTTTGCAAAAAGACGGCTCCCGCACGGAAGAGGAAGTTGTTGATTATGCTGTGAATTTGTGGCGGGAGAAGTTTGGCGATGTGGCGTTGCCGGACTATTTCGTCAACGCGCAGACCTTGGCCCCTCTGGAACATGTGCGGATGCAGGCGGCGGCGCAGAAATGGATCGATTCCTCGATTTCGAAGACGATCAACTGCCCTGAAGACATCAGTTTTGACGATTTCAAGGACGTCTATATGGCGGCGTGGGATCAAGGCTGTAAAGGCTGCACGACCTACCGGCCCAATGATGTGACGGGGTCGGTTTTGACCGTGTCCGAGAGTGCTGACAGCAATCCGGCAGAAGAACCCGCGCAGGTGATCGAGGGCGATGTGATCTACATGTCGGAGCCTCTGGATCGCCCAAACGAGTTGGAAGGGCAGACCTATAAGGTGAAATGGCCGGACAGCGAGCATGCGATTTACATCACCATCAACGATATCATCCTGAACGGGCATCGCAGGCCGTTTGAGGTGTTTATCAACTCCAAGAACATGGAGCATTTCGCGTGGACCGTGGCGTTGACGCGGATGATTTCGGCGGTATTCCGGCGCGGTGGCGATGTGTCATTTGTGGTCGAAGAGCTGAAGGCGGTGTTTGATCCGCGTGGCGGGGCCTGGATGCAGGGTAAGTATATCCCTTCCATTCTGGCCGCCATTGGCGGGATCATCGAAAAGCACATGATTGCGACCGGGTTTATTGCCGGAGAAGGGATGGGGCTGAAGGCCGATCCCAAGGCGGACGTGGTTAATCTGGGCAATCGCGGCAAGGCGTGTCCCAGCTGTGGGCAATATGATCTGCGGATGGTTGAGGGATGCATGACCTGCGCCTCTTGTGGGCATTCGAAATGTGGTTGATAAATCTCTAAGGCGAAAGTTCGGGGCGACAGGCAGATGAAAACCACACGGCGCAGAAAGTTTACGCTTGCAGGCTTGCCCCCGGCCGAGATCGAGTTGCACCGGAAAGTTGCGCGGACGTTGAGGGCGTCAGATTCGGCGGATCTGTTTGGTGAGGACGCCCCGGAAGATCTGTTAACCCCTTACGATATCGACTGGGACAACACCAAAGTTGCTCATAAATTGCAGCGTAAATATCTGGATCGCGGCAAGAATATTCGGCGTTGCTGGAACCGAATTCAGCTGTATCTTCCGGAGCTTCTGGTCAGCGATCCCCTGCGGGTTCTGGAGATGTCGACGGCCCATGGTGCGATGCTGGAGATTCTGCGCCATTACGGCCATGACGTGCTGGGCAATGACTATGTGAACATGGTCTCGGGCGAGCTGGACCCCAAATCAAATGCGCGGTTTCGCAAGCTCAATGACGACGAGTTTGTACCCAATGTGGACGATCATGGCATTGAGGATACCGAGGATGCGCAATGGCCCTATCAGGAGATCATCGAGGCGGTTGATATCCCGGTGAAGCTGTTTGATGCAGGCCAGACACCCTATCCGTTTGAGGACAAAGCCTTTGACTTGGTGATCTGTATGCAGGCGATCGAGCATTACTGCCATCCCAGCGGCTGGCTGGATGTGGTGCAGGAGTTCTGCCGGATCAGCCAGCGCTCCATCGTCATTATGCTGAACCCTATGCTGCCCAATATGGAGGCCGAGCCGGGCTATAAGGAAGCCTATGACAGGTTCCGGTTGGCAATGCGGGGCTATGACAGCAACGGGTTTCGCTGCACGTCATGCCATGTGCATTGGGGCAAGGCGTTGATTTTCAAGCTAAGCGCGGTCGGTTAAGGGCGCACAGTAACAGGCGCTGCAAGCAGGCGGCGGGCTTGCGCAAATGACAATAGACGTTTGCTGTTTTCATCCCACAGGTGCAGGCGCGCATTGGCGAGGCTTTCGCGGATCGTCATGCGGTTGAAATCCGCGAGCTCCCCGTGGTCTTTGAGCACTTCTGTCAGGCGGTAAAACGGGATGCGGCTATAGAGGTGGTGCACATGGTGGATGCCGATATTGGCAGAGAACCATTGCAACACCGAGGGCAGCACATAGTACGAGCTGCCATGCAAGGCTGCATCGTGCATCTGCCAGTCTTTATCCTCTTCCCAATGGGTCGTCTCGAACTGGTGTTGAACATAGAACAGCCAGATGCCTGCAGTGGCTGCGATGATTGTCGAGGGCAGGAAGATCAGCAGAAGCGGGGCCAGCCCTCCGAAATACCAGATCAGGCTAACCGCGACCAGAATCGCCGCGTTGGTGGCCATGGCGCTGGTCCAGTATTTGCCGGAATTCATCAGCCCGATCGGCAGGCGGTGTTGCAGCAGGAAGAGGTAGGCAGGGCCAAGGCCGAACAGCGTCAGCGGATGGCGGTACAGACGATAAAGCAACCGGCCAAACCAGCTCTTGCCGGCGTATTCGGCAACGGTCAGGGTGTGTACGTCCCCCATGCCGCGATGCTCCAGGTTGCCAGACGCGCTGTGATGGGCGGAGTGCGTGCGTCGCCAGACATCAAACGGCGTGAGTGTGACGACGCCAAGCGCCCGTCCAGCCCAATCGCTGACGTTGCGGTTGCGGAAAAACGCGCCGTGGCCGCAATCATGCTGGATCGCAAAAAGGCGCAGAAGGAAGGCCGCGTTGAACACTGAAATTGCCAGCGTCAGCCAGTAGCTGACCGACAGCAACCACCAGGCCAGCGCCCAAAGGATAACAAAGGGGACGATGGTGACAGCAAGCTCGAAAGAGCTGCGCAATTGGTTGGAGTTGCGGTAGCGGGCAAGGATACGGACCCAGTCTTGAGAATTGGCCGACTGCGATTGCGTCGGCGCGCCTGCGTTTATGTCCGTCATGTACCTGCCCGTCTGTTTTGCAAGACCGTTAGACGATCGGGCCAGTATCGCAAGTAAAATCTGGGTGTTTGTTGAATATATCGCGCAAATGGCGGCTCTTAGCTGTCGCCAGGGCGGGTCAGGCTGAAGACATCCTTGACGAATGTGTAGTCTTTGTAGCCAAGCCGGGCCAGAGGCTGGAACTTGGTGACGTCGAACATGCCATCGGTCAGGCAATCGTCGCGCAGGTGGATACCAGTCACCTCGCCGAACACGGTGATATTGGCCTCTCCGGGAAGCTCCACCACGCGGGTCAGTTTGCATTCCAAACTGGCGGGCGCATTTGCCACGCGGGAGCAGGGGATCGTTTCGCAATCGGTGCGCTTTACGCCGGTCAGGGCGAACTCGTCCGTGTCACGCGGATAGGGGCCGGAGCTGGCATTCATGATGTCACGCGCGGCGTATTCGACGATGTTGACGCAGAACACCTCTGTTTCAAGAATGTTGGCAACGCTGTCTTTGCCCTTCTCGCGGTCCGGCTTACCGGAGGTGGAGGCAAACATCACCTGCGGCGGGACATAGGCCACGGCGTTGAAGAAGGAGTAGGGTGCCAGGTTTTCGGAGCCGTCTTTGCCACGGGTGGAGATCCAGCCAATGGGCCGCGGCGAAACGATCGCATTGAATGGGTTATGCGGCAGGCCATGGCCATTTTCAGGGCGATAAAACATGAAGGCTCTCCGTTGCGGTGTTTGCCCAAGTCGTAACGTCATGCTACGCCGCCTGAAAGAGCGAATTGGACGAAAAACGGACTGCGGGCGTGGAACTTAGACCGGAAGTGGATGAGGATTGGTGGGAGGTCGAGGCCCTTTATGACCTGTGCTTTGCACCGGGGCGAGAGGCGCTGTCGTCCTACCGGTTGCGCGACGGGGTTGCCCCGGTGCGGGGTCTGTCGCTGGTGGCGCGAGATCGCGACGGCATTCTGGGCG
>CAYGQQ010000053.1:0-22082 GCA_964352105.1 uncultured Rhodobacterales bacterium
TCGCGCTGCACAACTCGGCAGTGGTTGGCAAAGACGACCTACTGGAGGCGGTTTGCTCATTCGTTTGATTGATGGCTTTGCGCCCGCAGCGAATGGCCGGTAAGCGGGCTGCTCCCGCAGCATGGCAACCTTTTGTTGGTGGTCGGCTTCGGGCCCAATTTACTTGAGGCTGCGAACGTCACGAATGTCGACGTTGCACATAGTTGAACTGAGCAGACCGCGATTGGTCGCACCTCAGCATGATTTAAATACGAAAGACAATCGCTTACACGATGATCCAGGCTCATGCTGTTTCGCCGAAAGTCTTGCGCTGTAAACACCCCTTTTCCATGCAAAGTCATTAGTTCAGGTAACAGTTCCAGCAGTTTGTCGATAAGAAGGTAAAAAACAGCCCGCTGACCAACAATAAGGACAACTACGGGGTCGGTCTTGGTCTGATCTACAGCTTCTAGACCAAGTGGGTGCGTTTGCGACGTGATGGAGGCGGGACATCCCGCCCCCATCTCTTTCTATTTTCAGTATTTCAGGCTGGAAGGTAGTTTCTGGCCAGAAGCGCCTCAATTAGACGAAAAGGCGATCCTAAGGCCGTAGATGGTCGACGCGAACGCACATCCAAGCCCGAGCGCGCCCGTGACGGTGCCAAACAAAAGCCAGCCGCCCGCTGCCCCGAATACGAGGCCTGCCAGCGCGCCAAATACATGTTTCCTGATCATTTTGAGTTCCTTACGGGGTGCTGTGCAAGCGTGCCAATGGCTTGCGCCTAATGGACTTGCAGCATTGTCGCGAGGCTGAGATCTTCCGCCGCACGGCGCTCCTGGACGGCAACGCATGCCTCAAACTTTCCAGCCAAACACGCGGCATCAATCTGTTCACGTGCCGATTTTTCAGCAGGCGTGTCGCAAGCGCTTACGCCAAGAATTGCGAGGAATAGATATTTTTTCATTGGTTTTCGTTTCTCATTCTTTCCAGAGCTTTTGGGTGCAGCTTTTCCCGGCACGTCGCGCGCACCGACAGCCCCGCAACCGGCAAGCTCTGCCTTGGGGTTTCGTGGTTTTGTCGTGAATGGGCGAAGGGCCATTAAGGTGTCTCCTGATCATTCAACGTGATGTCAGGTATTGCGCGGCGCTCCCTCAAAGTCGTCCATCCGGGCACGTTGAGACATTTTTTTCCGGTAGCTCGTCGGCGTTTCACCGGTGACACGGTTAAAGGCGTTGTAGAATGAGGACCGCGCGTTAAAGCCTACATCATAGGTGATGGTCAGGACCGTCTCGTTGGTGGTGGACAACAGTGTTTTGGCTTCGTTGATGCGGTAGCCATTGACGAAATCAAAGAAGCTTTCACCGATCACCTCGTTCAGCGTTTGGGAAATGTAGTTTGGCGAGGCACCGATATGGCGCGCCAGAATCCACAAGGACAGATTGGGATCCCGGTGCAAATGGTCCGCCTCCATTGCCGCGCGCAGTTTGCGGGTGATGCGTGAGGACGCTTCCGGCGTCAGCGCGGACTTTTCATATTTCCCGCTTTGCGGCCCTGTGGGTCGCTCGGGCAGAGGTTCAGTCACCGTCGTATCAGGAACCAGCGGCGGGTGCTGGCGTAGCCCCCAAAGGGTGGTTGTTGCGACAAGGGCCAGACCCGCGATGCTGGCGATACTCATGGACGCTGTAGAAAGGCCCGCCCGGCCAAGGCCGAACTCCAATACCAGAAGCAGCGTTTGCGCCAGCCAGAATACCCCGCCCAGACCACCAATCACGTAAATCCATCGCAACTCATGTTCTTCGGTACTCGCATAGACGTCGCGCAACTTAAGTCTGTAACGCATCAAACGCCGCAGGATCAGAAACAGGTAGAGGGCAATTTGCGGATAGACCAAAAGCTGCAAAATCACGATGACGGCGACCAGGGCTACAGGCCCCGCCGACATTGGCAAGGGCGCGTCGGCAAAAAGTGCTGCACTCACCTCCGGGGGCGAGGTAACCACAACTAGTCCCGACAGGAACGCAAGCGCAGGTAACAGAAAATGGCGGTAGAGATGCTTCGGCCGTCGCTGCGCGGGGGAGGTCAGCGTGACAACATAAATCCAAAGCAGCGGTGCCAGACACAGCACGCTGGAGAACGCGACAATCAGATCAGCCTGCTGGACAAAAGCTGTGGGCAGCGCCTCAAGGCTTCGCATAAAGGCAGCGGGTGCATTGTTCACCGCAACTGCGGCCAGAAACATCGCAAAGCTCTGGCGTACCCGGGAGTATTTCTTTTGGGTCAGACTGAAGACAACCCCAAAGACCGCGATTGCTATCGTGGCCGTGGCGGTCATCTCAACGATAATTTGTTCCATGGCCCAAAGTGGCCCAAACGCATCCGGGAGGCCAGAACGCAAACGGGCCAAATCGCGCAAAACCTGTCCGGCCCTAACAGGACGGACAGGTTTGCCGGGGTGGGGGCGTCGTTTGATGGGGAGTTGCGTTCAAATGCTCGCGGATCAATCCGGCAGAAACGCGCGCGCGTAACGCTCTATCGCGCCGTTTCGGTTTGTGACAGCAGCCCTGATACTGCCGGTTTCCAGCTCGGCTGTGACAATGGAACCAAATCCGAAATTCCGCCCGTCATGTGAAATCACGTCACCGGGATGCACAAACACGCCAAGGCCCACCTCCTGGCTGACCGGCGTGACCATTCGGACCGCCAGTTCGCGCGGAATAAGTGCGTCGCGCTTGCCCGCATAAGACTGCTGCACCGCGTGGAAAACTCTGCACAGATCTGTTGCCGTTGCCCAAAGCCCGGCGGCCGCACTTTCCGGATGTCTGCGAAACCCACCGTGAACGGCATGCCCGTTCTCGTAGCTTCCATAGGCGAAGGTGGCCTCAGGCTTGATATCGAACGTCGCGCGCCCGGCTCCGACAGGGTTGAGAACCTCCGCCGCCACGTATTTTGCAAAGCGAACACCCGTGACATCTTCGATAACGGCTTGCAGGACCATCGTACCGCCTCCGCTATATTTGAACCTCCGAAACAAGCGGCGATGCGTTTGAACAGTCTCGGAGTTTGCGGGGCGGCGACCAGACAAGATCTCGATCAAATCTGGAAGATCATCATCCGGGCCATAGCCTGCGAATCCATGAATTGTGGTGCCGGCAGTGTGCGACATCAGCTCCGCAATGGTTGCCGCTTCCCCTCTGGGGCCTTGCAGCTTCCAGCGTCGGAGATACCCGTTTGCAGGCTGGTCGAGCGCGATTTTGCGGTCCCGCACCAGTGTGAGAATTGCCAGCGCAGTCACGGTCTTGGAGCAGGATGCCACCTGAAACAGCGTCTGGTCATTCACGGGCGTTTGAGGTCTGGCCAAGCCTCTATGACCCGTTGCGAGTTGCCCGTTGATAATCTCTGCAATCTGATAGCCTGGTGTTATCTGTTGGGCGAAGGTTTTATGCGCCAATGGCATCAGCAAGCTGGCCAAGGCGGCAGTGTTAAATGTGCGTCGGTTCATTGTCGTGTTCTTTCGAGAAATCCAGATAGAGCGCCTCGCAATTGCGGCGCGTCTAATAGGTGGCTCGAAAGTCTTCCGATGTCGCCCGGACGGGTAGGAACGGACAATTGATTGAGAAACCCAAATGAGGCGCGCCATCGAAAATGCGCGCTGGTTCCGCCTGCCGATATCGCATCTCAATAATGGCTAGTCCAAGCGACCAGCTTACGCCTGGCTTGTTTCAAGCTGCGGATCTTCGAAGCAGCGTGCTCGCGGCTTCTCCCAAGGCTGCTCAATTTCCGGTTTGAGCCCAGAATTACCGAGGCTGAGCCGCGCATGAACACCGATTTTTAGTCAAATATTTAGGCTTCGTCCTCAATTCTAATGTTGTTAATCGCAGAGCTACTTTCCAACACATCTCGAAGTGTCGCCGCGAGCTTTTCCAGATCGCTTCGAACATCGATTTTCTTGAAGAACTTTCGAATGACAGGCTTGTCTGGCGATAGCCAGACGCGATGCTCAGGCTGTCCATCAATGTCCTCTCCCGTGTTCGCACAACCAACGGCAAGAGTGAAATTTCCTTTATGTTCCAATTCCATCCAATGCCCCCAATCTTCCTGACAGCGAAACTTGGCGGGGTAGCCGCGCTGTGAAAGTTCCCTTTCTAGGAAATCGGCAAAAGCTAGGGCGTAAAGGCCGGGGTTGATGTAGTCATCATGCTCATCGTCCAGTTCGCCGGGTGTTGCCGCAAATTCTCCCGATGTAATCAGAAAGTGGGTTTCCATAAATTTTACTCCGCCTTGGGTGTATCAATGATACAGCCCAATCGGGCAGTGTCATGACCTAGAGCAGGCTTATCTGTGAATTTGGCTACTGGGCGACTTTGTCCGCACAACAGACATCAACTTGTCCGACGTCGAATAGCCAGTGAACAGGACGAATGCGCCTTTTGCTCTCGCAGCTATTGCTGGCGCAGCAGTCGCTCGCAGATACAGCATGTTTGTTGCGGCGTCCGCGTTGCAGAACTTGATCCAAGTGTCGATCGCGCGAGTGCGGCGTTTACCCTGTCCAACGGGACGCAGCACAGCTTTGCCTTCGCCAAGAAAACGGAACCTTCGGGCCGCAACTCGTCCGTTCCGTGCCGAGGCCTTAATCGAGATCAGTCAGATATTCGGTGGCTGGCGTGCGCCAGACAAGCACGATCGCGATGGCTGCGATCACCGCAAATACGAGGCCCGCAATCGCCGCCTGAGCAGGTCCGCCCATAACGCCCATGAAGATCGCATCATGGCCGTTCATGAACATCATGGCGAAACCGCCGATCATGACCAAATGGCGCTGCCCGAGAACGGCTCCGATCAGGGAAATCAAGATCAACGTCAATTGGCGTCCAAGAAACGCGCCCGCCGTTCCGCCCAAAGATAACGCAGGTCCCGTCAGATCGGCCAATCCCGGGTTTGACGTCGGGTTTGGGTAGGCCGGGAGTGTGAAGGCCGCCATGACGACGGCCAAAACGCCGATCAGAATGCGGGGCAAGAGATATTGTTTGTGAAGGGTCATAAGAGCGGCTCCTTGTTTCGAGGGAAAAATTTGCGGCGGCTTACCACGCCTGTTGATCGCGCTGCGTGCAGCCGCGCGGCGGACACAAGTCCAAGGCTAAGAAAGGGCGGCGCGGACGACCGAATGTAGGCGACGTAGGCCAAGCCCACCCCTGCCCGCGTTCAAACAGGCAGGGCTGCGCGGTTGCACTCAGACCAATGCCATCACCGCCCGTGATAGGCTTGGCTGACGGCAAAACTGTCTTCAAACCAATGCCACAACACAACCTGGCCATCGCGAACCTTGGCACGCAGCGCAAACGTGAACTCGCCAATCTCTTTGCCGGAATGCGGGGTGATGCCATTCATCACGCCAAAAACAGCCACTGTGTCGCCAGACGCAAACGCATCCGTGCTGTCCCATTTAGTTGTTTGCAAATTGGCCCCAAAGACGCCGAGGAATTCGAAAATTGCCTCTTTGCCTCTTGTCTCGCCGATCCATGGCAGCGAGGCGTCGCCCTCATTGTGCCAGACCATATCGTCAGCCATCAGCGGCGACATCGCGTCTGGGCCTTCGTTCATTGCGGCCATAAACGCCATGACTGTATCAAAGCTTGTTTGGCTGTTTTCGTCCATTTCCTGTGCTCCTAATTGAGTTGCAAGGACCAGCGCCAATGCGGTGCCAATCGAGGTTTTCATCAGTGTTCTTCGGTTCATTTGGAGTGCTCCTTTGTGACGGGTCCACGCGGCAGACCCGGCGGGTTATTTCGAGGGTTTTTGCCAGTCCAGAACGGGGTTTTCGCGGAATGCGAAGCGCTCCAGATGGCTGGTGACAATGCGTATGACCAGGTCGAGCAGCGGCTGATCTTCCGCCATAGCCTGCATTTCAAGCTGGCTGTCATCTGCGGTCATGTCGCAGCGGCCAAAGGGGAATTCGACCCAGCCTTTTTCGCCAGCTGAGCCCGCGTCGACTTTCTTGCCGAAATGGGTGCAAAGCATGTTCAGGTAGCGGCTTGCATTGCGTGTTTGGAAGGATGCGAGGGATTTCAAAGACATGTTCTCCAAGTGTTATGGAGAAACTATTGGAGGATTTAGGGGCCGCCTATTCGCTGATTTCAGATGATATTGTTCTGACCAGCCGATCAATCGGTTCGCACTTCAAGGATCAAGCGCAACGTCGATTGTGATCGTCTCTTGGCCTTTGGCGACCGGTTCCGTCCCAAGGGCATGATCCAATAATTCTCTGAAATTATTGCCTGCCACGTCCTCTAGCTGCGGGTCGATTTCGATGTGGATCAATGACGTCGACCAAGCGGCATCCGGCTCAAATCTCCACACCCGTTCATGGTTTTCCAAAGAGACTGTGCCGCTGATCGGTTGCCCGTTGCTGTCACGCACCAAAATCGCGCTTGGCACCTGCTGGAAGTCAAACGGACGGTCAAAATAGATAACCAGCGGCGTCTGTGTACCCCGCATCGGAGGCTCGATCTGCCAAAGATCGACATCAGGAAGGTGCCGCAAAGCCCCTGACACGGTGAAGGACTTCTCAAACCGGGTGACCTCGTGCGCCCCGATTGCACTGGGCCAACCGCTTTCGATCGTGATGGAATGCGCACGCCCCTCCAGCAAGGCAGGTCCGAGCGTCAGATTTTGCGCCACGCCGCGCTTGATGCGGCCGGGGTCCAAGAGCAACGTCAATTGCGTGCGATCCTCGTTCCAAAGCTCTTGGGTGAAGGACATGAACGCGGCGTTGTCTGCGGTTCCCTCCGCATCCAGCAACCTGATAAATTCGCCTGCCCTGTGCGGCATCATAGGTGTGGAGAACTGCACATAAAACCGAAGCGTATTTTCAGGAAGTATCGGCCCGCTTGGATAGATCGCGACGACCTTAGGGGTCAGCAGATCGCGCGCCGTTTCGATCTTGAAGCTGACCAGATCAGCGAGTTTGCCACGGGGTCGGACCGTATAGGTCTGACCCGCTATGAAATCAAAAACCGGATCAAAGCTGAGGTTTGCACCAACAAGATGATACGCGCCAGCGATGGGCGTTTTCCCGGCGCAGCAATTTTCAGCGGGCCCTACAAAGACTTGCAAGATGTCAGGGAAGTTGCGGTCATCCAGCCCGTCGCCCAGCGACAGCTGCACCGGATCCCCGACCCGCATTGGCAACACCAAGCTGCCCTCGTCGGCGAGGGCAGCTAAGCAGGTCAGGCCGATGAAACAGACAACCAAAGGGAGACGTATCTGCCTCATCGCAAAGGCTCTACTTGGCTTCCCAATATTGCGGGAAATCAAACTCCGCCACCAGGTTATGGAGCCTGTTTGGGAACCCGTTGAAGTTGGAATCCATGTTCAGGCTGCCGGTGTACATATCGCGCGTCAGCGACACAAAAAGGCTGTCACCGAGGTTATCAATCTGCAACGACATTCCATCAAACATGACCGCCTTGCCGGTATCACCAACGGGCATGATCGGCATCATGTCGGATTTGCCACCCTCAGGCAGGTCGCCTTTCGTGTAGCTCGTTGCATTGTTCAGGCTGGACACCGGAATGACATGGGGCGACCGGCTGTTGCTGGTCAGAAACAGCATCTCTTCGCCCTGCATGGAATAGGACACCATGTCCAGCGGTTGGCCGTTGCCATAATCCATCAACGTGCGCGCGGAAATCTTCGCGCCGTCAACAATGTCGGCCAGATCAATCAGCACAATCGGGCTACAGGTATAGGCCGCAACCATCTGGGCCTTGCCGTCGACCTCTTGAATGGACATGGCGCGGATCGGCGCACGCGTCTCAAACTGGTCGTGGGAGATGTGATACATCTCCACATTTGCCGAACTTTGCGACCCGTCAAACGGATAGGACATGCGCCGCAGTGTCGACAGGAAGTTGTCGAACGCAACGCCCGCCACAAACAGCTCCCCGTCGTGGAACTCCATATCCATGATGGCAAGCGAGCTAAGCGTGATCTCTCCCTTGGCAACGTCACGCACCAATGGCGCACCCTGCCCCAAACCGCGGGGCCGGAACGTTGTTTCCTGATCGGGATAATGATCCAGCGACTGCTTCTCGAAAGCGATGCTGGACAGATCCAGCACCGAAATGCTGGCGTCTTGCGATATCTTCATGATCGCAGGCGCAGACTTAAAATTACCGATTCGGGAAACCGAAATATAGATCTCTGCCGTGACGGGATGAACGGCCATATCATTGATCGCAAGCGCGCTTTTTGGAACACCAAGTGTATCTGCAATCTTCACATCGATATCGCCGATATTGACCGGGGCCACCTGTCCGGGGGCCGCGCCGCCCGTCATGTCAAACACATAAATCGCTCCGTTGTAGTTATCGCCGACAAACAACGTGCCCGCGTCCGAGAACTCCAACGCGCCCGCAAATTTCAGATCCAGCGGGTTACCCTGGGCAAATGTCGCAGTCGCAAAAGCTGTGGCGCATAATAGCGACGCAAGTGCTGTCTTCTTTGAGTTGAGCATTGGTCTTCCTCCTTTAGATTTCTAGCGGGCGGTTTTGGAGTCCGGCGTCGGAGAATTCTGAAGGGGCTGAATGTCGAAGACCCGCTCCCACGCCACAACGAAAGACTAGGCGGAACGAATTTGTTCGACTATTGACTGATTTCAGAAGCAATTGGTCCGCAGGGCAGAACAATGATTGATCACTTGAAACAGATGGCCATCTTTGCGCGGGTCGTGAGCAACGGATCATTCCGCGCGGCTGCGAAAGATGTAGGCCTCGCGCCGTCGCGGATCAGCGAAACGGTTTCAGAGCTTGAAGCCTATCTTGGCGTGACCCTCCTTTACCGGACAACCCGCAAGATCACCCTGACCAATGAAGGCCGCATCTTCTACGCCCGCGTGGTCGACATGATGCAAAGCGCTGAAGCGGGTTTGAACGACCTCAACGCGCTGAGCATGGAACCTGTCGGCGCTCTTCGCATTTCGCTGCCGGCCTTTTTGGCCGCGGGGCCGCTGTCCACCGCAATCGCAACCTTCGCGCGCCGGTATCCCCAGGTCGCGTTGTCGGTGGCCTATTCCGACCAGCCCGTCGGGCTAATCGAAGATGGGTTCGATCTGAACGTCCGTGTCGGCTGGCTTGAAGACAGCTCGATGATGTCGCGCAAACTGGCGGACGGACAAAGGTATCTTGTGGCCGGAACAGACTATGCGCAGGGCCGCAAAACACCCAACAGACCCGCGGATCTAGAGGACTGGGACTGGATCCGATACCAACAAAGGGCCGATACGACCGAGTTTACATCGCCATCCGGGCAGACCGAAAAGGTCACGGGTCAGGCGCAGATCGAAGTTGACAGCGTTGAGGCGCTCTACCACATCGCCACGCAAAACATGGGGGCGACCATTCTGCCGTCCTTTCTGGCAGAGCGCGGGATCGCCTCCGGGGCATTGGTGCGTCTGCTGCCCGAATGGTCATTGCGGCCCTTGGGCATCTATGCGGTGTGGCCCGACAGCTCCCGACGTGAAAGCCTGACGCTGCTCTTTGTGCGATATCTGGCCGAACAAGGCCTCTGCCAGCCGGAAGAGGGCTAACCGCCGGGACGCCCGAATTTCTGACGCAGGTTCGCTGCAGGCAATCAGCCCTTTCGCGCCATCTGAACCCGGTCCCAACTCAGATCAAACTTGGCAAGGTACTTTCGCAGCCGATCTGAATCGTTGTGACTGGTCCGCTGAGACCGAGACTGCGAAAACAGCCGCCGCCCCGCGGCACTCAGGCTGTCTGAGCGGTGGCAGGTCCGAAGGACATGGGCAAGCTGGACCACATCAAACGGATCAAGCTGCTGCGCGCTATCCCCCAAAAGCGTTGCCACCAGCACCTTATCAGGTTGCGCCTCACTCGCATTCCAGTTGGCCTGTAAGGTCGCGATCTCTTCGCTGACCATTGCCATGGTGATCCGTCCCCGTGGCGCAAGGATACACAACCGCTCGACCGAGCCGCTGAGGTCGCGGAAATTCGCAGGCCAAACCGTCGCGGGGTCTTTTGCAAATTTCAGGTAATGGCTCGCCGCATCCGCGTTGAAGCCAAATTCCGCACCAAGCCTGCGACTGGTCTGGGTCAACTCATGCATCAGGTTGACCTCAATATCTTCCGGCCTGTCGCGCAACGGCGGAAGGCGAAAGCTCCACAAATTAATCCGCGCCAAAAGATCGGGGCGGAAGTGCCCCGCAGCGACAAGGCTTGTCAGATCCCGGTTCGAACTTGCGATCAGCTGAAACCGGCTGCTGACCTCGTGATCGGAGCCAAGCGGATAGTATTTTCCCGTCTCGATCGCGTGCAGGATCGCGGCCTGTTCATCCAGCCCCAACTGGTCCAGCTCGTCCAGAAACAAGATGCCGCCATCTGCTTCGCGCAACAACCCGCCCCGCTCCGAACCGGCCGTTCCGGTAAAGGAGCGTCGCTGCCCAAACAGCATCGCAAGCGCGTGCTCGCCCCTCAGGGTCGCGCAATTGACATGGACCATCCGGCCTTTGACACGCCGGCGTTGCAGCTTGAGGTCATAGATCCGCTGCGCAAGTGCGGATTTACCGGTGCCAGTCTCCCCCAGCAACAAGATCGGCGCGTCCGAGGTTCCCGCAACCATCTCCACCTTGTCGATCATTTTGTTGAAGGTTGGGTTTCTGGTCTCGATCCCCCCTTTCAGCAAATCGCTATTCTCGCGCGACATAAGATCAAAACGCTGCTGCAACGCGTTGTAGCGGCTCAGATCAAGGTCGATAATGTCCATCGACGGCTGCGTGCTGTCACCACGCGGCGGGCCGGTCTGCAGCAAACGCGCCGGCACATGGCGGCTTTCCGTCAGTAGAAACCAGCAAATCTGCGCCACATGCGTCCCGGTGGTCAGATGCACATGATACTGTTCCCGGTCCTCATCAAACCCGTAATCACGGGCAAAATCGAACATCGCGCCGTAGACCTCCTGAAAATCCCAAGGATCTTTGAGGTTCATCTCATTCAGGATCACTTCGGTTTCGGGCGATTTATAACTGATCTCGCGCTGAACTTTCTCCGCCAGCTTGAGGTATCGGGCGTCGTAAAGAAGCTCCAACCGCTCGACGGGAAAGTCGTCATGGGCAAACAGGCTGGGCGTGGGCTTCCACTTGCGCATCTTGCCAAGATCAAGCTTGGTTCCGAGAAACCCGATAACGACATTCTTCATTTTACGATCCAAATGGATATTTTCCGATATAATTTTATCTTACATTTCCGGTCAAGTTTTCGCAAATTCACATTTTATCATTCAAATTCAATATCTTATAAAGTTTTCGCGTTTCACTTTGGCCCACCACCGAATCCCACCAATTTGATCCTCGTTAAACAGCAAGGAAACTGAGACCAGGCGACGACCGGCGAAACGACGCGTTTCACCACACCCATCTCGCCAGACAATGAGAGCAAAGACGATGACGCATGAAAAAGAATTCGACCCTGTCACGGGCCATCATTTGAAAGACTGGGGACATCACCCCGGGCCCAAATTCGCAGACCTGATCCAGCGCGCCAACGCGATGCGGGCGGAAGGCTTTGGCCTTGTGCGTATCCAAAAGGAGCTGGAGCCGGAGATCGTCAAGAAACCACCTCAGATCGATCTGCACCCTGCCGGTGCCGTGCCATTTCACGAAAACATCCGGGCCGATGGCGCGGATGAAGAGGGAAACATTGCCAACGTCCGCGAAACCATGCGGGCGGTGATGCGGACCCCAACGGTTGTGTCTGGTGCGATTATGCCCGACGCCTGTCCGGCGGGGCCTGTGGGCACGATCCCTGTGGGCGGTGTCGTCGCGACCAGAAACGCCATTCATCCGGGCATGCACTCGGCCGATATCTGTTGCTCTGTAATGATGACGGATATGGGCGATGTGGATCCCGCCAAGGTTCTTGATGCGGGCCAGGCTGCCACGCATTTCGGACCCGGCGGGCGGCCTCAGGGCAAGCGTTTCACGACGTCTTTGAAGCTGCTCGATGCGTTTCGCGAGAACCGTTTCCTGTCGAACCCGAAAATCATGCGCATGGCGCAGGAACATATGGGAACACAAGGGGACGGCAATCACTTCCTGTTCGTCGGGCGGTCCCGCAACACGGGGCGTACGGCAATGGTGACGCATCACGGCTCTCGCGGTCCGGGCGCGGTCTTGTACAAGCTGGGCATGGAAGTGGCGGAAAAACACCGCCGGAAACATTCGCCCAAGACGCTGAAACAGAACGCCTGGATTCCGGCGGACACCGAAGAAGGCCAAGCCTATTGGGACGCTTTGCAGTTGATCCGTCAGTGGACCAAAGCCAACCATAACGGCCTGCATCAAGCGGCTGTGGAAGGCTCTGGCGCGCAACCCGGCGAACGGTTCTGGAACGAGCACAACTTCGTCTTCAAACGAGGTGATCTGTATTATCACGGCAAGGGGGCGACGCCTGCTTGGGGGGATTATGCAGCGGACGCGACGGGTCTGACACTGATCCCGCTGAACATGTCCGAGCCTGTTCTGGTCGTGCGCGGCAAAGACCGCGATCATGCGCTGGGGTTCAGTCCGCACGGCGCGGGGCGCAACTATTCGCGCTCCGAGCATAAGCGCCGCATGGGCGGAATGACCCCGGAGCAATTGCTCGAGGCCGAGACCGACGGGCTCGACATTCGCTTCCATGCAGGCGGTGTCGATGCGTCGGAATTGCCGTCGAGCTACAAAAGCGCGGACGCGGTGGTCGAACAGATCAAAAGCTACGATCTGGCCGAGATCGAGGATTACATCGATCCCTATGGCTGCATCATGGCCGGCGATGTACCACCCTTCTGGATGGCCCGAAAAAAGCGAAAAGGTGTGCGGGCGGCTTAACGGTCGCCCCACCAATCGTCACGTAAGCCCGCACCTGCGAGGCCCAAATATACATTAGATTCCGAAACTTAAAAAACCCAAGCCGTTCGAGCCAACCCCTCAGCCCAGCGCCGCCAGAAATTTCTCCGCGATTGGGTTGGCTGCTGCGCCCATGCGCCGGACCGACCCCAAAGGCCGGTGAAATTGCGGATGGTCAAAATCCAGAAAAACCAGCCGGTCTTCCAGATAGGACGCGGTCGTGGCCCTTGGCATCGTCGTGATCAAATCGCTTTCGGCGATAATCTCAAGGACCGAGCGGATCGAGTCCGTCTCGCAGACAATGCGCATCGACGTCACCCCAGAAGCGATCATCGCAGCCTCAGTTTGCTGGCGCAGCAGGCTGCCTCTCGAATGGGCCAGCCAGAACTGCGCTTCCAGATCAGACGCCATCACCTGCGCGCGCGATGTCAACGGATGCCCTGTACGACACAAGATGCCGACCCGGTCGTCGATCAGACGTTTGAATTCCAGATTGTCCGATGAATCCGCAAGGCTTTGCGGGCCGAGCACAAGATCGACCTGCCCGCGCTCCAGCATCGATCGCAACTCATGAACAAGCCCCGTGCGCAGCTCTACGACACAGTTCGGGTTTTCCCGGATAAACGTCGCCGTCGCACTGCTGAGAAACCGGCCCGCGACGATGGGCGGCGCGCCGATGCGCAGCTCTCCCACAGCCCCAAGCGCGGACTGATCGGCCAACACGCTGGCTTGCTCTTCTGCCAACCGGATCGCCTGCCCATTGCGCGCAAGCCGCAGGCCCAGCGCGTTGGGCACTGATTTCCGCCCGTCGCGGTTAAACAGCACCGTGTCCAACCGCCCCTCCAGCGTCTTCATGTTTCGACTGAGCGCAGGCTGCGTCAATCCAAGCCGGTCGGCCGCTGTTTGAAACGAGCCCGCCTCCACGATGACGGACAGTTGCGCAAGATGTTTAGGGTCAAGTTTCATAGCAATTCTTTATGTGAACCTCTGATTGTTTGATTATATCAAATGCAAGATCCCTGCTAGGCTTTTCCAAGATCTTGGGAGGATTCTATGTTCAATTTCAGAAAAATTACCGCTGCGGCAGCGATCCTGACCGCAGCTGCGTTTGCCCCTGTGGCGGCCAGCGCAGACATATTCAAAGGCGAAACCGCAGGCGTCGGCGACCCGGTTCACACGATGTTTGTGACTTTCGCCAATCAGGCGGGCAAAGGCGGCGTCGAAATTCAGGTCAATGCCGGACAGACCCTGACAAAATCCATGCTAAAAGGCGGCCGTCAGGAGATCGACTTCTTCTCGACCGTGCCGTCACTGGTCAACCTGATGAAGGGCCAGAAAGCGATGTATAAACAAGTTGAAGACGCACCGGCAGCGGCAGGTGAGATTCGCTCCATTCTGGGCTTCAAGGCAGGGGCTTACCATCCTGTCACGCTGGCAGGTTCCGGCATCGAAACATGGGAAGACCTCAAGGGCAAAACCGTCTTTACCGGCCCGCCCGCGGGCTCCGCATCGGCAACCTCCGAGGCGCTGATCAAGATCATCACCGGCTATGAGGCAGGCAAGGATTACACTGCCGTCCGGCTGAGCTGGGGCGAAGGCTACGCGGCCCTTGCCGACAACAAGATCGACATGATGGTACGCCCAGCTGAAATCGGGTCCTCAAAGATTGAGCAATTTGGCCTGTCCGGCGAATTCCGCGTCCTGTCGATCCCGCAAGAGGTCGTCAATTCCGAGGCGATGCAGGCTCTGTTTGGCCGTCCGGGCCGTGGCATGCTGCAATTTGACGGCGGCCTCTACAAAGGCCAGCTGACAGCCGGGGAAATCACCGCCCTTGGTTTCACGCAATTTGTCGGCACCCATTCCGGCGTGGCCGATGATGTCGTCTATAACGCCACCAAAGCGTTCTGGGAAAACCTTGACGAGGTGCATGCAACCGCCTTCTTCCTCAAAGAAGTCACCGCAGAAACCGCCTTCACATCCGTGAACGTGCCCCTGCATCCCGGTGCCGCCAGATACTACGACGAAGCTGGCATCGCGATCCCGGACGAGCTGCGTCCTTAACCTCAAAAACGGCGAGAAGACTGCCCTTGGTGGTCTTCTCCTGACGTCCTGTCACCCTCAGGCTCTACAGCAATCAGGTATGATGAAATGACCGAAGAGACACAAACCTCTGACGGAACGACCAAGCTGTTTATCTTGCTGTCTGCTTTGGCTTGTTTCCTGCTTGGCATCATCGCGCTTTACAGTTCCGGCCTGGGCTTGGTGGAGCCGAAATTCCACCGTGCCGCAGGCTTCGCGCTGGCTCTGATTGTAGGGGTCTCGGCCTCCCGGATGAAGCGCGAGGCAAAAGGCCCGGTCACCGGCCCGCGCGCAATGATGCATCTTGGCCTCGACGCGGTCATGATCGCACTTGGCCTCTGGGCCATCTGGTCGTTTCACTTCGTGCAAACCCAGATGGAGGTCGCGCTTTACGACGTCACGCAAGCCGATGCATGGCCCGCGCTGGCAGGTCTCGCGGTTTTTCTGGAGCTGTGCCGCAGGCTTTGGGGCTGGGGCCTGTTTGGTGTCGGCGCGTTCGGCGTGCTCTACCTGCTTTACGGCCAAAGCTTGCCGGGCATCCTGGCCCATACCGGATTTTCGCTCAAGGAGGTGGCCGAGGCGCTGTGGTACAACACCAACAAGGGCGTCTTTGGATCAATCACGAATATCGTGCTGTCCACGGTCTTCATCTTCATTATCTTCGGCGTGCTTCTGGAAGGCACCGGTGCGGGTGATACGCTGCTGAAATTCGCCTTTCTCGCGACGCGGCGCACCCGTGGCGGCCCGGCCCATGCGGCCATTCTGGCCTCGTCATTGTTTGGCACAATGTCGGGCTCCACCGTGGCCAATATCGTGGGCACCGGGACCTTTACCATCCCGATGATCAAGAAACGCGGCTTCTCCCCCACATTTGCCGCCGGGATCGAGGCGACGGCGTCCTCCGGCGGGCAGATCATGCCGCCGATCATGGGGGCCGCAGCCCTTGTCATGGCGGACCTCACCGGCGTCGGATACCTCAACATTATCGTGGCGGCCCTGTTCCCGGCGCTGTTTTATTACTTCAGCCTGTTTGCAGCAGTAACCGTCGAGGCCCGTCGTCAGGGGATCGAAGTGCAGGCAATGTCGGTTGATGACCAGATCACGAAGGTTGATCTGATCAACTCCGTCCTGTTTTTAGGACCCATCGCCACGATCATTGGCAGCCTGCTCGCCGGGTTCTCCACCTCGGCGGCGGGGTTCTATGCGGTGCTCGTCTTGCTGGCCCTGTCGGTGATCAACCCGCAGGTGCGCGCCGATCCCATGCGTATCTGGCGGTCCTTCCTGAAAGGCGCGCAATCCGGCGCAACTTTGCTGATCGCCATTGCCGCCATCGGTATTCTGGTCGGCTCACTCGATTCAACCGGGCTTGGGCTGAAACTTGCAAATGTCATCGCGACCGTGCGTGGCGAAAGCTTGTTCTCGGCCCTTCTGGTCGCCATGGCGGGCGCGCTGATCCTTGGCATGGGCATGCCCACCCTGCCCGCCTATCTGATCATCATCCTGGTAATGGGCCCGGCCATTCAAGAGCTTGGCGTGTCGATGCTGACCGCGCATATGTTCGTCTTCTACTACGGCGTGGCCTCGTCGCTGACGCCGCCCGTGGCCATCGCGGCCTATGCGGCCGCGCCAATTGCGGGGGCCAATCCGCTAATCACCGCGTTCATGTCCTTCCGGCTGGGCATGGCAAAATTCATCATCCCCTTCGTCTTTGCCTTCTACCCGACGGTTTTGATCATCGAGGAATTCTCCATGCTGCCCTTCCTGTGGATCGTGGCCCGGACCTGCTTTTGCATCTGGCTCTTCTCGTCGGCGCTCTCGGCCTTTGACCGGCGCAAGCTTTCCATCGCCGAAGTGGTCGCACGTTTCGCCGCCGCCTTCACGCTGCTGGCCACCAACCCGGCGATCCACTTGCCCGCCATTGCCGTTGGGATCGCGCTGATCTTGTGGGATCTCCGCGCCGCCAAATCCCTGTCCACTAAGACGGAAAGCCCCTCATGACAAAACGCCCGAACTTTCTGTTCATCATCACCGATCAGCACCGCGCCGATCACTTGGGGTGCGGCGGCAATACGGTCGTGAAGACCCCCAATATCGACGGGGTCGCCGCGAAAGGCACGATGTGGGACCGCTTCTACGTGGCCAACCCCATCTGCATGCCAAACCGCGCCTCGATCATGACCGGACGGATGTGTTCCGCCCATGGCGCGCGTCACAACGGTATCCCCTTGTCCAAAGATCACACCACCTTCGTGGAGCTTTTGCGCGACGCAGGCTACCGCACTGGCCTGATCGGCAAATCCCATCTGCAAAGCTTCACCGGCCTGCCCGCCACCAACAAATACGAGCCCACCGAGGGCCTGAGCGCGCCAAGCCCGCACCTGCGCGACGCCAAGAAGAATAACCGCCACTCACCGGACTACGACCTGGAAGACATCACCCGCTGGGACCGCCCTCTGGCAGATCGGGTAGACGGCGATTTCTACGGGTTTGAACATGTCGAGATCGCGGCCGACCACGCAGACCGCGCCTCTGGCGACTACCTTCTCTGGGCGCGCGCGCAACGCGCGGATTTCGACGATCTCGTCGGGCCAGAAAACGCACTTCCAGACAATCGCATCGACGCCCCTCAAGCTTGGCGCACCGCTGTCCCCGAAGAGCTCTATTCAACAAGCTGGATCGCGGATCGAAGCGCGGCATGGCTTGCCGAGCGCGCCGGCGAAGACGCGCCGTTCTTTCTGCAAATGTCCTTCCCCGACCCGCATCACCCGTTCACGCCGCCCGGCAAATACTGGGACATGTACGACCCCGCCAATGTGGCACTTCCTGCCTCGTTCGGCAAAGGCACCTTGCCACCGATCAAGGCAATGCAAGAGGCGATGGAGAACGGCACCGATCCGCGCGACAATCAAAGCCCTTTCGCAGTGACCGAGGACGAGGCCCGCGCCATCATCGCCCTCACCTACGGCATGATCACCATGATCGATGATGCCATTGGCCGTGTGCTCAAGCAGCTGGACACGTTGGGGCTGGCCGAGGACACGGTGGTGATCTTCACCTCCGATCACGGCGACTATATGGGCGATCACGGCCTGATGCTGAAACTTCTGCTTCATTATCAGGGCATTGTACGGGTTCCGTTCATCTGGCACGACCCGATGTCGCCCGCCAAGACAGCGGTGGATCACGGGCTGGCCTCCTCCATTGATATTGCGCCGACGATCCTCGCAAGGGCAGGTATCCAGCCTTTCAACGGCATTCAGGGCCGCGATCTGCACAGCACCACCCCGCCGCCCGCAGTGATCGTCGAAGAGGACAGCCAACGCGTGATGACGGGCTTTGATCGCCCGCAACGCGTCCGCACGATCATCACCGATCAATACCGCATGTCGTTGCGCGAAGGCGAAGACTGGAGCGAGCTTTATGACCTCACCTCCGACCCCGGAGAGGTTGAAAACCTTTATGCTGACCCCGCCGCGCAGACCGTGCGCCATGAATTGACCGAGCTGATGCTGCGCCAAATGATCACGCTGCAAGACCGATCGCCCCTGCCCGCATACCGGGCCTGAGCGCAAAAACCGCCCCGCACCACCCCGCGCGCGGCCTGCCCCGAGCCGGTTCGCCGGATTTCCTGCGCGTGCGCGTTTCTTCCCTCCCCATCCGATTGAAAACCGCCTATAGTTCAGGAAAAGACCACTTGGGGGCAGTGTGCCGGAAAGATCCGAAAGTGAAAGTCGCAAGCTCCTAGGGCGGTTGCGCGACACGCTGGCAGAAGACAGCGCGGGTCAGGCCAGGCTTGACCGGATCACTCATATTATTGCCGATCAGATGGGCACGGATGTGTGCTCGATCTACCTGTTTCGCGACACCGAAACGCTGGAACTTTGTGCCACGGAAGGTCTGAACCCAGACGCGGTTCATCAAACCCGGATGCGCATAGGCGAAGGGCTGGTTGGGCGCATCGCCAAAACCAAGCAAGTGGTCAACACCGAGGACGCACCCTCGGCCAAGGGCTTCCGCTTCATGCCCGAAACGGGGGAGGAGATCTTTTCCTCCTTCCTGGGCGTGCCGATCCAGCGCTTGGGCGAAACTCTGGGTGTGCTGGTCGTGCAATCAAAAGACGCCCGCATCTATTCCGACGACGAGGTCTATGCGCTGGAAGTTGTGGCCATGGTTCTGGCGGAAATGACCGAACTGGGGGCGTTCCAAGGCGAAGGGGCTGCCCTGTCAGCGCGCCACACCCATCAGGCCTTGTTCCGGGGCGCATGCGCACAGGAAGGCACGACCGAAGGGCAGGTCTACCTGCACGAGCCGCGCGTTGTGGTCACCAACCCTATCGCCGATGACCCCCATGCCGAATTGCGCCGCCTGCAAGACGCGATGCAATCGCTGCGCGGCAGTGTCGACGACATGCTCAGCGCCGCGACGATTGGCTCTGACAAAGACCAGCTGAAAGTGTTCGAGGCATACAGGATGTTTGCCAATTCCCGCGGCTGGGTCCGCCGGATGGAGGAAGACATCGCCCTCGGCCTTTCGGCGGAAGCCGCCGTCGAGAAAGAACAATCCGCAACCCGTGCCAGAATGGAAAGCGTCCCCGACGCCTATCTGCGCGAACGGCTGCATGACCTTGATGATCTGTCGAACAGACTTTTGCGACTGCTCACCGGCCAAGGCTCTGACACGGGCGCGGAAATGCCCGAGAAACCCATCCTCGTGGCCCGCAATATCGGCCCCGGCGAGCTGCTGGAATACGGCAAAAACCTGCGCGGCATCGTGCTGGAGGAAGGCTCCGTCGGCTCTCATGCCGCGATTGTCGCACGCGCTTGGGCGATCCCGCTGGTGATCAACGCCAAACGCATCCTGACGGAGGCTTTGAACGGCGATCATATCCTTGTCGATGGCGATCAGGGCATTGTGCATTTGCGGCCCGAAGATACTGTTTCGGCTGCGTTCCGTGACAAGATGGCGATGCAGATGAAGGCGCAGGAACGCTACGCCTCGATCCGCGAAAAGCCCGCCAAGACCCTCAGCGGGGAAGTTCTGCGGCTGGAAATGAACGCAGGCCTGATGGCCGATTTGCCGTCGCTGGACAGCTCTGGCGCAGAAGGCGTTGGCCTGTTTCGCACCGAATTGCAGTTTCTGACCCGCAACCGCGTGCCCCGCCGCTCCGAGCTGGCCGCGATTTACGGCTCGGTCATGGATGCGGCCCACGGCAAGCGCGTGGTCTTTCGCACGCTCGATATCGGGTCGGACAAAGTGCTGCCCTATATGAAGCCGCAGGACGAGCCGAACCCGGCCATGGGCTGGCGCGCGATCCGCGTCGGGCTGGACAAGAAAGGCGTGATGCGGATGCAGCTGCAAGCGCTGATCCGGGGGGCGGCCGGGCGGCCATTGTCGGTCATGTTTCCCTTTATCGCCCAGTTCGAGGAATTCCGCGAAGCCCGCCAACATCTGCTTGATGAGTTGGAGCGTGAAGACAAGCTGGGCCACGTTCTGCCCTCAAATGTCGAAATCGGTGCGATGCTGGAAACACCGTCGCTGGCCTTCGCGCCGAAGCAGTTTTACGAGCTGGCCGATTTCATCTCCATCGGGGGCAATGACCTCAAGCAATTCTTCTTCGCCGCCGACCGTGAGAATGAACTGGTTCGGCGCCGTTATGACACGCTCAATGTCAGCTTCCTGACTTTCCTGGAACACATAATTTCCCGCTGCACCGAGACCGGCACACCGCTGAGCTTTTGCGGTGAAGATGCGGGCCGCCCCGTAGAAGCCATGTGTTTTGCGGCGATGGGATTGCGGGCATTGTCGATGCGCCCTGCCTCGATCGGTCCGGTCAAAAGCCTGCTGCGGCGCACCGACCTGACTGAAGCAAAAGCGGTGATTGATGAGGCGCGGGTCAGCGGCGATCAATCCGTCAGACCGACGGTCGTAAACTGGTTAACCGGACGCAGCTAGCGCGTTAACCCAGCCGCCGGACTTCCTGACGAAATTCCTCGATCAAGGCCGCGCGGTCCTCGCCCGTATCTTCGGCCAGTTTGCGCAAGCCAAACTGCACATGGGCCATGTCCTGATAATAGCTGGTGAAGGTGTAATTGATCGCAGCCCCTGTCACAGCCCCCAGCACCGGCACGGTTTGCGCGGCCAGTTTTTGCCCCAGAACCAGCGCCAGTTTTGGAGCGACGGTTTTCAAAAGCGCCTGCATGGAGGCCCCGGTGATGCTCATCCGTAGGGTCAGAAAGCTCAGATCGGTGCCGTCATCATCATCCATCGGACCCGCGGCGGCAAAGACCTGAATACAATCAAAGCGCGTGTCCTCGTGATCGGGGTCAAAGCCATGCTCTGCAGCGATTCCCTGGATTGCGCGCAGGATAACGGTCGTTGTTATTGGAAGCTCGGCCAGCGCCGTCGGCGTGCCACCAAACCCGCCCAAAGCACCAGTGCCGGCGGTCACCGCGCGGGTCATCCAGTGGCCAGTATCAGGCAGCCCTTTGCGACTGCTTGCGGCGGCAGAAAAACTGGCTTCAAGCGCCCGCATCGTGGCCGCGTCCAAGCCATTTCGAACTGGTCCGGGCAGCTTGTCCAGCAAGCTTTCGGCCTGTCCGCCAAGTGTCGTGACGATCTTCAAACCAAGCCCGGACGCATCGCTATAACGCTTGGCCAAGGCCTTGATCTGCACGTCTTTTGGCGGGTCGGCGGTTCGGATCGGAGGCAAAATTGTCTGGCTCATGGTTAACAAATGGCGCTGAACACGCCCTGTTTCAAGACCGCTTCAATCGCCAGACACGCGCGTGACCAGACCTTCGACCCCGCGCCAATCGCCCACGCCCAAAACGCGTTCGGGGTTTGTGGGGGGCGGCATTGTGATGTTTTCCAGCTTCTCAAAGCCGAACTTGTTGTAATAGGGCGCGTCGCCCACAAGCATGATCCGCGCCCAGCCCATCGCCTCCGCGCGGGCCAGACTGTCGCGGATCAACGCGCCGCCCAGACCTTCGCCTTGCCGCGTCGGATGCACCGCAACCGGTCCAAGCAGCAGCGCTTGCACGGTACCTATCTGCACCGGCCAGAACCGGATCGCGCCGCCCAGAATGCCGTCGCGATCTCGCGCCACCAGCGACAGACCCCGCACCGGGGC
>CAYGQQ010000054.1:0-21668 GCA_964352105.1 uncultured Rhodobacterales bacterium
GGATTACGGGCATCGTTTTTGCAGCGATCGTCTTTGCGGTCATCGTGGGCGGCGTGAAATCCATCGCGCGTGTGACCGAGAAGGTCGTGCCGTTCATGGGCATCATGTATGTCGGTGCGGCATTGATCATTCTATTGGTCAATTTCAACATGATCGGCTGGGCCATTGGTCAGATCTTTGCGGGTGCTTTCACAGGTCTCGGCGTTGCTGGCGGTATGGTTGGCGCGCTGATCCAAGGCTTCAAGCGAGCGGCGTTTTCCAACGAGGCTGGTGTCGGGTCTGCGGCGATTGCACACTCTGCGGTGAAAACCAAAGAGCCGATTACCGAAGGCTTCGTGTCATTGTTGGAGCCGCTGATTGATACGGTTGTGATCTGTACGATGACCGCCTTGGTGATCGTCATCTCGCAACAGTTGATCATTGATGAGGCAACCGGCAACTACATGCTGAACGAAGCGGGCACTGCGATTGCAACAGTTGATGGCAATACTGGTGTCGCGCTGACCTCGGCGGCATTTGCATCGGGCATCAGTTGGTTCCCGTATATCCTTGCGATTGCGGTGGTGCTGTTCGCGTTTTCAACCATGATCTCCTGGAGCTATTATGGTCTGAAAGCTTGGACGTACCTCTTTGGCGAGGGCAAAACGACTGAGCTGGTCTTCAAGATCATCTTCTGTATCTTCATCGTGATCGGTGCAGCGGCGAGCCTGGGTCCGGTCATCGACTTCTCCGATGCTGCGATCTTCGCGATGGCTGTGGTGAACATCTTCTGCCTCTACTTCCTGATGAAACTGGTGAAGAAAGAGTTGTTCTCCTACGCGCAGCGTCTGGAAAGCGGTGAGATCAAGAAGTTCACCCACTAAAGCATCTCGCCGGCGCGGTTTGGCCTGCGCCGGCGATCCAACGGCGGCCCTGCTCAAGGGTAGGTCGGCGCATCATGGACAATAACTGCGCTGCAAAATTGCGTAACTGCGGTAGTCTGTTGTGACGGCTTGCGGGGGCGCGGATGACCGATACAAAAGATTTCGAGAAGATGGAGCTGGATGGCTGGTCTGATCCGGCGATTGCCAAAGGCTATGCGGGTGGGTTCGAACGCGCCACGCAGACGGTCGCAAAACGTCTTTGTGATCTGGTCTTGGCGGGTCCGGGCAGGTCGGTTCTTGATCTGTGTTGTGGACATGGTGTTGTTACGGCGGAGTTGGTGGGTCGCGGCGCGACTGTAACGGGCCTGGATTTTTCTACGGCAATGATTGCGTTGGCAAAAGAAACGGTTCCCGGTGCGGAGTTCGTGCAAGGCGATGCGATGGCGCTGGGGTTTGCAGATCGAAGTTTTGATGCTTTGACCATCGGTTTTGGCGTCCCGCATTTTCCTGACACGAACAAAGGCCTGAAAGAAGCGGCGCGGGTTTTAGCGCCCGGTGGGCGGCTTGCGTTTTCGATATGGTACGGCAAAGGATCGGATGGTGCGTTTGGTTGGCTCTTTGATGCAGTGGAGCGTCTGGCGGACCCTTCGATTGCGTTGCCACACGGACCGGATGCGCATTTCTTGACGGACGCAGGAGAAGCCGAAACAACAGTGGTGTCTGTCGGATTGTCTGCATTTCAACTGGCCGATATCGCGTCGGAAATTTGGGTGGAGAGACCCGAGGATTTGTTTGACGTATTTGATCAAGGTGCTGTGCGCGCGGCCTCTTTGCTTGCCCGTCAACCCGAAGTTTTGCGCGATGCAATTCGCGCGGACTTGGCAAAGCGCGTTCGTGCGGAAGGTGTGGTCCATAACGGCGGTTACCTTGTTCCCGCCCCATCGGTCGCTATCTCAGCGCAGAAAGATCCATCGTAAAGGCTGTGCTCAGCTTAAAATGAAGTGGCTCGCCCAAAACCGTGGGTGGTGGTACTGCGACAGCGACGCGTCCCCAAGGATCGACTTAACCGCATGTTGCAGCGACACGGTGTAGGGGGTCCCTTTGGACGTGCGTTGATGGGTGGCAACCCATTTCACCATTTCTACAGCGGCCCCGCTGTCGATCTCCCAATGGGTCAGCATTAGCGCCTCTGCCCCAGAATAGAGGAACGCAGACGCCAGATCTGACAGGCCTTGGCCCGCGCCCGGAGTGCCTGTGTTGCATGCCGATAAGATCACGATGTCCGCGCCCAGCTTGTAGTTGTAGATTTCAGCCGCCGTCAGGATGCCGTCAAAATTTGGCCCTTCCGGGAGGGATAGGATCAGACCGGCAGAGCCAACTTGGCCGGTCTCGCTTGACAATAGCCCATGGGTTGCGAGCGCCAAGATACCCGTATCAGCCAGCTTTCCGGATGCATTGAGGTCATGAATTTGCCGTTCCGAGGCGCGGTTGCGCGTGAAGACATCATTGGTCGGGTTGCCCCCGAAGGCCAAAGCCATGAAGGCCAGTTCCTTGGCTGTTTCCGGCAATTCTGCGAGGTAAAGATCAGAGCCGAGCAATGTGCGCCGAGTGGCGACATCACCCTCCGTTAGGTTGGGATCACCGAAGCCCACAAACCCGGCTTGCGCTTCAGAACTGGCGGCCGATTTTACCGCGCGCGCGACGGAGGGGGATTGTCTGAGTTGGACCATCGCGCCCAGCCAGTCCTCACCGTTCCTCAACGCGGCAAAGGGGAGGGTTGCAAGCGGGCCATCGACGACAAGCCTGAAATCGGCTGGAAGTTCCTTGCCCGCATGCCCCCATCCGATCAGGGAGGCATAAAGACGGTTCGCGGTTTGCGGATCAAACCTGTCATTTGCATCGGTGCTGTCGATAATGCTGCTACGGAATGCGGTGACCTCTTGGGCGGCTTCGGTGACATCAAGCCCAAGCTTACGGGCTGTGACAGAGGTCCCATCGAGATAGCTGATGATCAGCGCATCGCGTAGCTGGGTCATGATGACCATCGCGGCATTATCCTCGCGCAACGCCCGTACTGCACTTTTCAGATCGCGGATCACGCCGATTTGGTGGCTTTGCAACGCGGCGTCGGATTTGGGCAGGCGGGCTTCAATGGCTTGCAGGCGCTGGTTCAGCTCCGAAATCTCAAGGCTGCCGTCCCCGGCATTGTCCAGCGCTTTGCGCAAAGCGCGTTGGGTGTCCTGATATTCCCGCGTGATCTCCGGCGCGGCAGAGTTCAGACGCTGCGCCAGCACCGAAGAGGACGCGGTGGATTGCGCGAGCTGCAGGTATTGCTGGACCAGAAACAGCGTCGGGTAGTCCGCGCCAGAAGAGAGCGGTTCGAACTGCAATTGCAGATAAAGCGAGAAGACGGCGCGCAGCCGTTTCGCCCATTGCTCCGACGTGCCGGGCAAGGGGTCGGTGTCGGAGCTAAGCCTGTTGACCGCCAGCTTAACCAAAGGCGACAAGGCCCGATTGGCGTCATCCATCCGCCCGGCGGCGTGATAAAGCCGCGCGAAGGCCAAGCGCTGGGCGGTGGCCACGGGGTCCAGCATTTGCGTTGTTATCGCGTCCGGAGTCTCGGTTCCGAATTGCAAAGAGTTGATTTTGGCCATCGCAAAGAGATGCGCTTCCGCAATCCCATGCAAACCCAGGGCGCTGTAGCCGTGGACGTCCTCAAATGTCCGGGACTCATCCTCAGCCTGAACGCCCATATTGCCGAAGCTTCCTTGGTAGCTTTGGCGGATACTGTTCAGCGTCGCTCTGCGTTCAGTTGGCTGGGACGGTAGTTCAAGTGTGCGCAAATCCCTTTGCCAAAGTGGCTTGGTATCTTCAGACTGGGACGCCGCTGCTTGGGCGAGCAGGGCCGTTCGGGTTGGTGTATCAACGAAGGCAAGCGCGATATCTTGAAGTTGTTTCGTCTGTACAATAACCGGTGCGATCTGATGTAGGATGGCCTTTTGGCCAACGCTTGCGATGGCAAGAATGCAGATCTTTCCGTAGCTTTCGATTTCCCACGTGGAATTTGCCGTGAAGGTCGTCTCGTAGAAGCGTTGCAAAACATCGGTGCGCCCAGAAGCTGCGGCAAGCCCGCACATCAGCCGGAGCTCCTGAAAGCCGGTTACCTTCTTGGGATTGCAACTTAGAATACGGTCCAGAACCTTCGCCTCGATCAAGCGCGCGCGCACATCGGGATCGGTCAGAAAAGGCTCTAGGTCAAGAACGGTCCAGTATCTTGACCGCACCTGACCTTGTGGGACAATGTTGCAGTCGTTGCCATAGTAATTCTCTATCTGCGATATCAACAATTCAGCGGGGCCAGACTGACGCGCAATCTCTGTTTCAATTGCGTTTCTGACGGCCGTTATTCTTGTCTCAACTTCTGGGTAGGCATCAAGGGTTTGCGCCAGAGTAGCCGCCCTGACGATAGCAGATTCCGCCGTGTCGAAAGATCCGGTCTCCGCGGCAACCTCTGCTTCGATCAGGCTGATTTCCAAAGCGGTTGGAGATGCTCCGTCTTTCAAAATCTCGCGCAAAGCGATCGCTGCGAGTTTCAGCGTTAGAGGGGTATTTCCGTCTCGCGTGTTGATCCGGATCGCGGAAATGGCGGAGCCCCATTCGTCCGCCCCTTCCGTGTAGAACAACCCGTGGCGTCGCAGCAGGTCAAAATTGCCCGACTCAATCAAGGCGGCGGCGAGCCAGACGTTGTTATATAGAAACCCACCCGCTTCCGCCCGTGATCCGTCTTTCGCTGCCGTTCCATATTGTTCGGCCGTTTGCAAAAGCGTTTGCGCCAGTGCGCGGGCCTCTGCCGGCATACCGGCCCGGTGCATCGCGGTGATGTCTTGCGCCGAACCCCTGGTGACGCCGTACTGATTAGGCGCAGAGTACGTGACCGGCGCGTTCTGGTTCAGGAGCGGGAAAATCTCCGTATAGACTTCCTTCGCGATGGCTGTATCCCCGCGCTTGTCAGCAGCCAGTGCGCGACTTTGAAGCCGGCCCGCGCGGAGGTTCGGCGAGACCGCTGTCGCCGTCCTGACCAGCATCTGGTGAATCTCGTCTTCATGCTCGGGGTTGATGCATTGAAGCGCACTAGATAGCCCGTTGCCTTTGTACTGGGCTTGCGTCTGTGATCTATCGATCAAGCGTGCGATCTTTAAAACAACGGGTTCCAACGCTGTTCGGTTGGATGGTATTTTGCATATCGTGTGAGTTTGGAGAAAGCGCGACAGCCCTTCTGACAGCAGGTGAATGAACGCGGTTTCAGCCGGGTTCGCCTGCGCTTGCGCCATCACGAGTTCTAGCGCGTCGATCTTGGCTTTTATCCAAGCCGGGTCTTCATGGGAGTTCAGCTTCGCTCTGTAGGAGGTCAGAAAGATCACTGCATCATCGAAGGGATCTTGCGTTTCCTGCGCCATCGCGAGCGCGGATTTTTCCTTGCCTAAACGGATATTTGTGTTCGTGTCGAAGGACCTCGCGTTGAAATTTGACGGTAGCGTTCGGTTCGCTTCATTGTACTGGTTCAGGCCGCGGGTTTGTTGGTAGTGCATCCCGTTTGCATAGATCGTACGGGGGTAGCGTTTGAACGGCGCACTGAAAGCACGATCAGGGTCTTCTGTTTGAGGACGGTCTTCCACAACAATGAAGGGCGTTGTGCTTTGGGAAAACTGCGCAGCACTTTGGAGGGTTTTCAACTCGCCATGTTGCAGCTGGCCAGTCACCGGAAATCCAAAATCATACTGGTATTGCATGACTGCTTGCTGGGTATTTGCGTCGGCCAGCCCGTCCAGAACGCCAACATTATAGCCTAAGGTGGTGAGGCTCTGTTCGATCTGCATGACTGTTTGGCCAAAGGCACAAAACGGCATGAACAGCAGAGCAAAAACCAGCCGGATCATTCCGCTTTCATCGTCCCAAACCGTGCCACAAGCTCTTCAACCGGGGCTCCGTAGCCGGAATAATTCGCTTCGCGCCGCAGCGTCGCGTAGCCGCTGAAATAGCGCCAGAAAGTGACAACCTCAGATTCGAAATAGGCGCGCAAAACGGCGGCGTCGCATAATCCCGAGGAGATGCAAATTTCCATTTGACCGAAATACAGCGTCAGCCGGTCGATATCTTCTTCGGTCTGCCGTGCGCCGGGTCCATCGGACGCTCTGAGGAAGGTAGTCCACCGATAGCCGAGATTTGAATAGGCTTTCTCCAAGGCTTCCGGCGGAAGGCTTGTAGAGATCGCATCGCTGGTTGCCAAACGTTGTTCGACAAAGCTTTGCACGCGCGTATAGCGGTCTATCTGCTGTTCAGATTGCCAGTCGCGCACAATCTCCAGCGAGCGTTCCCGCCGAACGTCATCATTGGAGGTCTTGTATTCCCAAAGCCCAAGACCCGCTGCAGTTACAACGCCGACGCTTGCGAACATGCGCGCGAACTGCTCCGCCTTGTCCCAGGTGCTTTTGGCGGGCGGTGGTGTCGTCGCTTCTTGTGGACGACGTGGAACCTTGCGATCGTCATCATCAGTGGGCGCGGCCTCGTCTTGTTCTTGCGGGTCCAGCACAACTTCTGCGGCCATCTCGTCGGAGACGCGGGATTTCGGCTTATTGCGTTTGGCAGTCACGGCGGACCTCAAAGGTTTGAACGAGGTCAGGGGACCAGGTTTCCGCCGCCAGGGTTTCTGCCAGACAGCGCATACCTGCTGCGTCCATCAAGAAACTGGTCACGGGTACAAGGTCGTTTGGAGTCGCGATTGAAGGCAGAACGCCACCGCCGCGGGTTTCACTGTCAACGCCTTCGCAGGAGGCCAGATTGATCAATTGCGCAGGCAGTCCCGCATCTTCCATCCGGGCGATTTCTGTTTCAAAGCGGTCCAGATAGCATTCTGCCAAGGGTTTGCTCAGGACAACTTTAGGGTCGCAAAAATCGCAGGCAAAACCGGGCGTAGACAGAAAAACGAGAAATATTGCCAATCGTAACATGTCTTTGGTCTCTCAAATGCCAGAGCAGAATCTGCCAAAGAGTGTCACAGGCGGTTGTGAATATTGCAAGTTTTCTTGTGGATTGGCATGCACCCTGTTTGTCATTGGTTTGCTCTTGGGTTGCACGCGAAGACGGGGGCGTTTCGCTAGACTTGGATCAAAGACTGGGCTTTTGCCGTGGCGCGATCCGCTTTTGTGGGGTCGCCCAATCCGGTAAATGCCCGCGCAACGGCGCGCCAATTTTGCGCTGACGTCGGCTTCAAGGCTGTCCGCTCATTCGCCAATGCCAAGGCGAGATCGTATCTGCGGGCGCGCAAGGCAGCCTCCAACAAGGTCCAGCCAATGATGTCGCGCTGGGCGTAGCTGCCGCCCAACCGGTGGGTCATGTAGCGTACCGGCAGAAGACGATCGACGCAGTCGCTGTAGTTTTCCGCCTTGAAATCCCGCATAGCCAGACAGAACGGCATGCCGATCTCCCGGCTCATCGCGACATTGGCATCAGAGGCAGATTCCAAATAGCGCTCATTGGCAGATAGCAGCTTTTCCTGTGCTTCGGTTCGGTCATCGGACACAAAAGTCATCATCGCGTGTACGTCGTTGAACGCGTAGAGCGTGTCTTGCGCGGCAGGCTCCCACTTGTCTGCGAGATGCGCCCAGCGATCACCGGATTCCTGCCCTACCAAATTGACACGCCAGAGCAGTGCTGCAGCATCAAGCTCTTCGTATTTGTTGCCGTCTTTCTTGCGGGAGTCGAGATGCGTGTCGAAGATCTCGTAGACCCGGTCATATTGCTCCAGATCAAGATGATACAGCGCCGTGTGCCACCACAGATGGTTGGCAAAATGGGAGCTGCCCCAGAGGTTTTCGCGCTCTTTCATAAAGCGCACGCCGCCGGTCTGACGGCCGCGCATTTCCATGACATGGCTGACGGCATGGACGGCGTAAGGGTGGTCAGGGCGAATTGACAAGGCTTGACGCGCAAGTTCTTCGGCATGGGAAAAATCGCGGTTTTCCTCCAGCCCGAAAGCGTAGAAGCCGAGTACGAACTCGTAACCCGGAATGCTTTCATCCCAAAGGGTCGAGGCGCGGGCGACAACGTCGCGTTGGCCTGCAATATCGCCCAGCAACACGTCGGCGTAGTGCACCAGCTCCATCGCCAGAAGATCCATCGGGTATTTGACCAGAACCGCTTCCCATTTCTGCACGGCCCCAAAGAAATCGCCATTAACCCAAGCCGCAATTGCTTCGTAATGGCCTGTTTCGCGATCGTTTGCGGATGTCAGCCGTGTTTCGGCTTCCTGCAGGGCGGAGACCATGTCGTCATAGATGCGGGTTTCCATGGATTGGGTCATCCAGCCCGCCTTGAACAGCCACCCCATGATGAAATCGGGATGTTCGCGCAGTACGTTGTCGATCTCGGCAATGGCGTCGCCGCGGAAGGTCAGCGACATTACTATCGCGCGTTCCAGACCATCTATAGCCTTCGTATCCGCGTAGGAAACAGGCACGCCGCGACAATCAAAGAACTCTTTCATATCGAGCATTTAGGCAGTCCTTTCAGTCGTTTCGGGAACCTCGAACAGCTTGTTCATCATCTACGTCAGCCCTTCATCCGTTGGCACATTGCCGTCGCAGGTCTGTGGCGGTTTCAGGTCCAGCGCCTTGCCATTGACATGGCTTCCCAACATTTGAGCGTTCCCGCCGCCAAATTTAACCATGCGCGCATCTAGAAGCGTTCTTCCGATATTGGTGTTCCCTGAATACTCGCGAGCGCCTTAAGATTGAAGCGCTTCGCTGGTCACTTTTGCGACAACTTCCGATGCGTTGCTCAGGCCACCAGCAGATCTACCAATGCCATGAGGACTGGGGTCCCAAGGATGGCGGCGGGTCTGTCTACCTCTGTCCATGCCTCCATCTGGGCCGAGGAATTTACAAAAAGTAACGCCGTGCGCGCCGTTTGGGGGCGGGCCGACCCGTGAGCGTTTCGCAACATTACCGATTTGTAATCTTCGCGACGAAAGCGTGTAAGCTTGGGTCCCTAAATCTGTTTCATCGGACGGCACGATAGTTGTCCTCAACATGAAAACGGAGAAACGACATGAACACGAAATATCTTAAAGGCGGCGCATTGACAGGGTTGGTTTTGGCGGGGGGCATTGCGGGGATGGTCTCTGCGCAAACGGCGGCGGACACGACTTTGCTAACAGAAGAACAGGTGATTGAAATCGCACTTCTCGAAGTGCCCGGCGACGTCACTGAGGTCGAGCAGGAAAACGAAGACGGTAGGGCGGTCTTCGAGGTTGAAATTCTTGATGCTGACGGGGTCGAGATGGAGGTCACGATCGCTGCCGATACTGGCGAAATCCTGGAGATTGAAGCCGAAGATGACGATGATGACGATAATGATAGCGACGAGGACGAGGCGTAACCAAATACGGGTTTTCGCCCCGCGTATAGGCACGGTAGGCTGTCGTCAGGACGGCCTATCGCCGTGAAAAAACCGCCCATAGGAGTTTCATGCGCATTCTGCTTTTGGAAGACGACACGCAACTTGGCCCTTGGATCGCAACTGGATTGCGCGAAGAGGGCCATGTGGTCGATCATTTTGACGACGGAAAAGACGCATTGATCGCGGCTATGGGACAGAAATTTGATCTTTTGATTTTGGACCGAATGGTGCCGGGCTTGGATGGCTTGGCGGTGCTCAAATCTCTGCGCGCGTCGAAAGATGCTACACCTGCTCTGTTCCTCACGGCATTGGGGGAGGTTGATGCGCGGGTTGAAGGATTTGATGCCGGGGGCGATGACTATCTGACCAAGCCGTTTGCGTTCGCCGAATTGTCTGCCCGCGTCGGGGCGCTTGGTCGCAGACGCGATAGCCCGCAAAGTGGCGAAGCTGCTCAAACCGTCCTGCGCTATGGCGATCTGACGCTTGATCTGCTTTCGCGCAAATGCGAGCGGCAAGGACAGCAAATTGATCTGATGGCCAAGGAAATCAAACTACTGGAGTATCTGATGCGCCGTCCCGGTCGCCTTGTGACGCGCACAATGCTTCTGGAGCAGGTCTGGGACATGAGCTTCGATCCGACCACCAGTGTGGTTGAAACCCATATCAGTAGGCTGCGCGCTAAGATCGACAAACCGTTCGAGGAGGCGTTGATACGCACCCGGCGCGGGGAAGGTTATGTCTTTGGTGACTAAACGGGCGGATCAATTCAGATGGCTGCACCGGTCCTCAACGCTGCGGCTGGCGGCGTTGCTGTCGGGCATTTTTGCACTTGGCTATGTGGTCGCGATTTTTATCGCGCTTACCCTTGGGGAACGGGCGAATGAGAGACGGCTGGATACGACACTTGAAACGCTAGCGCAAAGTGGCGCAATTTCAGACACGCGGGTCGAAAGCTCCGCGTTAGTTCTTCGACCTTTGGGTGATTTGGCCGGGCTTCCGGATCCTTTTCGACATGTGGTCGCCAAAGGTGGCGGTACGATAGAATTGCGTGACGATTTCATGCGGTCCGACGTGTGGCGTATATTGGTGACACAAGATAATGCGGGCGCGCCCGTCTTCGTCGGCATTCCTATTGAAGACAGCGAAGATGCGCAGGAGTTGCTGGCAAGAGTCCTGTGGTCAACGGCGGGCGTTGTCGTCATCGCGACCCTTGCGATTGGCCTTTGGGCAGGCGCGTTGGCGCAACGACGGCTAAAGCGGATCAATGCAACGCTCGGTCAATTGTCCGCGGGCGATTTGACGGCACGCACAGGTCTTAAACGCTCCAAAGATGATCTCGACGATATCGCACAGACGCTCGATCAAACCGCGGGTGAGCTTGAGCGTCTTGTAACCCAAACCCGCCATCTCAGCGCGAGTATCGCCCATGACATGCGCACGCCTTTGGCCCGTCTGCGCGCGAAGCTTGAAATGCTCCCCGAAGGCGATGAGCGCAGTGTCGCGCTGGAAGAGGCGAGCCGTCTGTCTGGCATCTTCGATACCATTATGCGGGTCGCCCGGATTGAAGCAGGGCAGGGGCGTGACGGGTTTGGCGCTATTTTGCTGGACGACTTGGCCAATGATCTGGCTGAAACCTTTGGCCCTGTGGTCGAGGACGAGGGAAAAACCCTGATCGTTGACATTTCCGCACCTGCAACGATCCAGGGGGACCGTGCGATGTTGGTGCAGGCAGTGGCAAACCTGATCCAGAACGCGCTGGTTCATGGGGGCGATCAAATCACGCTTTTTGCGCGTGGGACGACCCTCGGTGTGGCGGATAACGGGGCAGGCGTGGACCCTGACGCATTCGAGGAAATTCTCAAGCCGATGGTGCGCCTTGACGCGGCCCGTAGCACGCAAGGGTCTGGACTTGGCCTCGCGCTTGTCAAGGCCGTGTCGGACCGGCACAGCGCTACGCTTGAGGTCGCCGGGAATGATCCCCAAGGGCTGAAAGTAATACTCAGTTTTACAGAAATGTAAGGTTGCGGACAGGCGTGGGTAAACCCGCATCTCCATATTCAAATCATCGAAACACAAGATGAAAATGGAGACTTAATAATGACAAATCTTATGAACAAAATGAGCTCTGCACTGTCCAACGTGATCATGCTCGCGGCGGCTGTTGCCATGGCAGGACTGGGCTTCGCCTTTATGGGCACGCTTGTGCTAATTGTGCTTATTGCGATCGGGATCACGGTGATCGCAGCACCCTTTGCAGCAAAGCCGCAACCGCATGCAGACACCGACGTCGTCGCCTGATCCAACAAACATCAGAGTACTGGTATGACATCCCCCGCAAACCCAACTGCAAAAGCCCATGGCTTTATCACGCCCGAAGTAGATGTCTGCGGGTGTGACGTTGTTCAGGCTCTCGTGTTAGCGCTGGTTGTTGTAGTGGTCGACGAAGGCTTCAATCTGAGCTTCGAGATCGCCTGGCAGAAAGCAGTTTTCCAGCAAGATGAGGTTCTTCAAGGTTTGATGCCATCGTTCCTTTACCCGGCAGTTGATTGCACAGCAATCAATGAGAGCGGCCTGTTATTTTTGTTTTGAGTAACAAGAGTTCGAGCGTTTGCTCCGCCAGAACTTACCACGGGATAAACAAATGTCTGGCGTGCGGGACGAAGCAGACCTTCAAGACTAAACGTAAAATGGAAATGTCGCCAAAGTATTGACCAAATCAGTTACTAGACTTCGTTGTGTGTTGGACAATGATAGCTGCGAGCAAAGTTGCCAGTCCAAATCTGAGGTGATCGTTGAAATGGAAGGTAGTATAGCCCCGTTTGTACAGTTTTCGTGTGTAGATTTGATAGAGGAAATCTCAGACAGTCTTCCAAATGACCTGCTTGAAAAATTGGGCGAAGCCAAAACTTTTCTGAGGTCGTTTCGATGGGTGAGTACAATTGACCAAGCCTATCTTGGTGACCACGTCGAAGGCATAATTGGCATATTCTTGTTTAAAATCACACCGAAACTTGTTGGCGTGGATGACTACGTTTGGGTGATAGTTGGAGACCTGCCAAACGCCTATATTACTGTCGATGATTGCCCAAACCCGGCTGCAGCCTTGGATGGCTACATCGGGGCTTTGGAGGACTGGGTGTCAGCGGTTCTGAACGGCGAGCCAACTGATGAATTGATACCAGTAGACGCATCTGAAAGCAGGGAAAACGCGTTGGCTTTAAAGTCGCGATTGAAGTTCCTGGACGAACGCATTCTTCCTGATTGTAAGGGGAGCTTGGAAGTTGACCTGCGTGAATAGAAGCTGCCGCTATGGGCTCAAAGCGGCCGTAAGATGGGTGACAGTACGCAGGGCTGGCGTCTAAGGAGAGCGCCGCTCGACAATCCTGCAGTTGGCAGATTGGAAGGTCACCGCACGGACGGGCGGAAATTGCGCTGGAATATAATTTGGTGCCTCAAGAGGGACTCGAACCCCCGACCTTGTCCTTACGAAGGACCTGCTCTACCAGCTGAGCTATTGAGGCTATTTTGACCGCCGACAATTGCTAGCCAAGGCCTGCTTTCTCTAACGAATTCACCGCGAAGGTCAATATTCGGAACGGATTTTCTGGTCGGAAAAGGGATAACAATCTGCTGGTTTTATCTGGTGTCGCTGCTTTCTTTGGCTTCTTCGACGGCGTCAGGGACGTCCAGGTCATCCGCCTCAACAACGATCACCTCATGGGTCTCCACGCTATCGGCATCTTCGATTTCCGCTGTTTCTTTTGGACCCACGATTAGCGGCAGCATGTCAGCCCCGGATGGCATCGAAATTTCGGCGTTCGGGGCGTTTTTCCAGGCCAAGGTGTCGAATGCCCCGCAATTGTCGCAGACAGGTCCCCAGGATGAATGGATGTTCTGGCAGTTGTCGCAGATCCACTGAGGTCCCCGTGACGAGGTCAGCGCTTTGGTGAGAAGGCCGCGCACCACGGAATCGTCTGAACCTTCGCCCCGTTCTACGGCGGCAAGAATTGCCAGGCTGCGCGCCGTTGGGTCTTTTTCCGCCAGATCACCGAGGGCGCGTTTGGCGGCTGGGAAGTCTTCGGCTGCGATGTGCAACTCTGCCAACAGCATTTTTGTTTCGGGATTGTCCGGTGCGATCTGGGTCAGGGCCATAAACCGCTTTATGCGCTCTGGCGGGGTTTCGTTGGGGGCAATCTCAGCAAACACGGCTGCAAGATCAGGGTGCGGTTGCGCAGCCCATGCCTTTTTCAAAACACGAGCCGCATAGCGTGGTTTCGACTGCTCGATATAGGACCTCGCGGCCATTGCTGCTGCCGGGATCAGATCGGGGGACAGCTTGTTTGCCGCAATGGCAGCTTCGCGGGCTTCGATGGATTTGCCCTCGTCGAGGATATCCTTGGCCTCTGACAGGGCCAGCACGGCCTCGCGTCTTTTGTGTACATCGCGTGGCAAGCCGCCGGATTTCAGCTTTGCGCCCAGCGTTCTCCGCGCTCCGCTCCAATCTTCTGCCCCGGCTTGCAGTTTCAGCAAGACGTCTTGCGTTTCTTCGTGGCGAGGTTTCAGGGCGAAGGCTTTCTCTGCCAGCTTCAGCGCGGTCGTGGTATCGCCTTCAGCAAGCTTTTGTTTCATGATGCCGCGCACGCCCACAAACCTTGTCCGCTCGTCGGTGAGTAGCTGTTTGTAAACCTCCTGAGCCTTGCGCCCGTCACCTGCAATCTCGGCGGCCTGCGCAGTGATCAGGTTGGTCAGCTCTGGCCGGTTTAGGTACTTTTCTGCGCGGGCGGCCTTGGCCATCGCTGTGCGTCCTTCGCCAGAGGCCAACGCCATCAGCCCATCGGCTAGCGCTTCAAAGCCTTTGCGTTCGCGGTTTCGGTCGAAATATCGCGACACAGCCGTTTCATCGCCATTCAGGAAGCGGAAAATCGCGACAAGAAACCCCAGCAGTTTCAGGGTTAACCAAAAGGCCAAAAGCAGCGCGACCAGCGAGGCGACGGCCATTAATGGGCTGAGGGAAAACTCTGTGTTGAGCACCGAGATGCGCACGCCGCCGCTTGTTTCCAACAACAGGCTGACACCAAAGGTCGCCGCAATGACAAGCGCTACAAAGCATAGAATTTTAACCAAAGACCAGATCATGAAAATATCCTAGTTTGCGGCCAGCGTATCGCTGAGGGATTGAACTGCGGTGGCCGCAGATTGACGGGTATCGACGCTCGCGCGCCAGTCAGCCAAAGCGGCTTGGCCGGCCTCTGGCAGGATGTCGGCCAGCGGCGCGATTGCGCTCAGGTCGCCGGTTTTCACCGCTGCTTCAATACGAGACAGGACCGCGTCGGGGCCGTCGCCTTCACGCGGGACCAGAGACCTCGTACCCAGCTGATCCTGGAAGAACAGCTTCATACGGTCGGTCGTCGTGTCCCCGGCTTCTGCCCGGCGTGACGCTGACAAGGCATCGCGCGCGGCGGTTCCGAAACCGTTTTGCAAAGCGGCCAGTGTTGGCACACCGGTTTCTGCAACCTCTTGCAAGGCCGCAGGAACTTCCGTGACATTGGAAATCTCGGGCAGCAATTCGGCAAAAGGAGCCCCCGTTTCAAGTGCGGCGCGAATGGTGGAGACCGCCGTGCGGGCTTTTGCATGCTCTTCCTGAAGGGCAATGTTTTCGACCTCAGCCGCTGCCGCATCCATCTGGGCTTTCGCGGTGGCTGTCATGGCTTCAAGTTCTGCAGACAGGGCTGCGATCTGATCTTTCTGCGCTGCCAGCGCTGCTGCGACCTCTTCGTTCAGAATAACTTCCCCACCTGTTGGCGCGACAACGGGGGCGGGTTCGGGCAGGTTTGCAATCTGGTCTTGCAAGGCCTGCAAAGCGTCTGCCTTTTCGGCATTGTCTGCGGTTAACGCTTCGATTTGAGTGGTCAGACTGGCGATTTGGGCGGTCTGCGTGTCTAGGCTTTCGGACTGGGTGTCCAATGCGGCCTGCAACGCGATTTCGGTCTCCGACGGGCCAGTGACCGGCGCTTCGGTGGTTTCCGTGTATTTTGCAGCCCCAAAGCCAAGCCCGGCCGCGACCAAGCCACCGACAAGCATCGGAAAGAACACGCTGGGGCGTTCTGCCGGTTCCGGTGTGGGTGGCGCAACTTCCGGCATTAGCGTCGTGTCTGGCTCGGTCGGTTCAGGGCTGGTGCCGTCTGATGCGTCCACCAAGAGATCATCCGTTTCAGGCGTTTCGTCAGGCTCCGGATCAGAGGTTTCGCGCGGGTCAACGATTTCGGCGTCTTCGATCTTTTCGGGTGTTGCTTCTTCAATGGCCGCGTCGACAAACTCTGTCGGTGCGTCTTGCACAGCTTCTTCAACCGCATCAGTTGCGATCTGTGCCCCGTCCTCTGCCGACGTGTTGGCAGGTTCCTTTGCCTTCTTCGATCTTGCCAAGTCAGACTTCCTTTCGCGACAGAAACGAGTCGTTGCCGACATCGCACCCTTGCAACCTTAAACTGAATGAACCTTGGCTCTCAAGCTGATCCATCCTTGAAATAATCTCGCATTAGTCTGATCATTTCACCCTGTGTGGGGTGTGGGCAAACCCGGACTTCCGAAAATCTCCAAACCGATGCTTTTTCTCGTACCGCCTCGCTAAAACATATGGCTATCTGATCAGATTTCATGTTCTGAGACAGGTTAGAGACAAAAATTTCTGCACTTCGCGGGGAAAAAAGAGGAATCAGAACCGGCCCCCTAGCGGAAAGAAGCGAGATTGCCTTCGAATTCAGCGTCTGCGGCGTTTGGCGGTAGGTTACGATGTCATTGATTGTGACTTTCGTGCTTGCGAAAATCCCGGCCAGATCGCGCGCGGTATGCGCCCCGTGTGGATAAAGAAATGTCCCGGATCTGACGTCGCGCAGAACAAGGCTGGCCAGATCATCGACAGTCCCAGCTGCCGAGGATGCTTCAAAACCATGTGCAGTTGCGACGCTCGCAGTGCGATCACCAACGCAGTAGGCTTTGAGCGTGCGATCTGCTGATAGCTGCGCAAAGGACGTCACCGCGTTGGCGGATGTGAAGATAACGCCGTTGAACGCCGCCTCTGGCAAGGCCACGTCAAGAGTTTCAACCTCAATTACCGGGGAGATAGTAACCGAAAGCGTATCGCCAAATTCTGATGAAAGTAGCTCAGCCCAGCGCTTCGATTGTGGCGCAGGCCGGGTCAGCAGCACAGAGGGAAGTGTTGAATGCGCCATCTCAGGGTGATACCTGCCACGAAAGCTCTGTGCAACAGGGGGGGATATGCCCCAACCACTCACCATACTTGGGCTGGAAAGCAGTTGCGATGACACCGCCGCAGCCGTTGTCAGACACGTGCCCGGTGCATCTGCGGAAATTCTGTCAAACGAGGTCTATGGCCAGACCGAACTGCATATCGATTTCGGCGGTGTCGTTCCGGAGATTGCCGCGCGCGCCCATGCCGAAAAAATAGATATTGTGGTCGCTCGCGCGCTGCAAACTGCGGGTGTTGATTTGGCTGATCTGGACGGGGTTGCGGTGACATCCGGTCCCGGTCTGATCGGTGGCGTTTTGTCTGGGGTGATGTGCGCAAAGGGGATCGCCGCAGGGACTGGGTTGCCTTTGATCGGGGTCAATCATCTTGCCGGGCATGCGTTGACGCCGCGTCTGACAGATCAATTGCGTTTCCCGTATCTGATGCTTCTGGTGTCTGGTGGGCATTGCCAGTTCCTGATCGCGAAAGCGCATGATCAGTTCTCCCGGCTGGGGGGAACGATAGACGACGCACCGGGGGAAGCGTTTGACAAAGTGGCCAAGCTGCTGGGCTTGCCGCAACCCGGAGGGCCGTCGATTGAGCAGGCTGCAAAGACCGGGGATGCGGCGCGCTTCAAGTTCCCACGCCCGCTATTGGACCGCGCCGATTGCGACATGTCCTTTTCCGGGTTGAAAACGGCTGTTTTACGGGCGCGGGATGCGTTGGTTGAGGTGCAAGGTGGGCTTTTCGAGCAGGATCAACGTGACATTTCGGCAAGCTTTCAGGCGGCGGTTACAGATGTATTGGCGCAGAAATGCAAGCGTGCGCTTGAGATCTATCTTGGACTTGAGCCAACGCATCCCGCGATCGCTGTCGCAGGTGGCGTTGCCGCTAACCAAACGATCCGCGCTGCCTTGCAAGAGCTTGCGGATCAACACGGCGTTGCGTTCACAGCACCGCCCTTGAAGCTTTGCACAGACAATGCCGCGATGATCGCCTGGGCGGGAATGGAACTTTTCCGGGCGGGTCACCAAGACGATATGGCATTGGCGGCGCGGCCGCGTTGGCCGCTGGATACCACAGCCACGCCGATGCTCGGATCAGGCAAGAAGGGGGCCAAAGCATGAGGTCGATCACAGTCGCGGGAGCCGGAGCGTTCGGGACCGCGTTGGCCGTTGTCCTGGCCAAATCAGGGCGGCAGGTCACGTTGGTGGGCCGCGATCCCAGCCTTATCAAGAACCGGATCAGTACCAAGCTGCCGGGTATTAAGTTCCCCGAGGCGTTGCGGGTGGATACGACAATCACTGTCGGGCCTGAGGAGGTATTGCTGCTGGCTGTCCCGATGCAGCAATTGACAGGGTTTTTGGCGCAGTCAACCAGCGCGCCGTTTGCGGCGGTCGCTTGTTGCAAAGGCATTGATCTGGAAACCGGCAGAGGGCCAACGGCTATTTTGCGCGAGGCGATAGATGCGCCTTCCGCAATTCTGACCGGACCGAGTTTCGCGGCCGATATCGCGCGTGGATTGCCGACGGCTTTGACGCTTGCGACGGCGGACTTATCGGTTGGAGGCGCGCTTCAGGAAACACTGTCCACGGAAACGTTGCGGCTTTACCTTTCGTCGGACCCGACCGGTGCGGAGCTTGGTGGGGCCTTGAAAAATGTCATTGCAATCGCCTGTGGGATCACCATTGGCGCAGGTCTGGGCGAAAGCGCACGTGCGGCCCTGATGACGCGCGGATTTGCTGAAATGCAGCGACTGGCGATCACCATGGGGGCCAAGCCGGAGACGTTGTCGGGCTTGTCGGGGTTCGGCGATCTCAGCCTGACCTGCACGTCGAACCAATCGCGCAACTTCAGCTTTGGCCATGCCATAGGCTCTGCCAGCGGAGCAGAGACGCCCGTAACAGTTGAAGGCCGGGCCACCGCTAAAGCAGTGGTGGAACTTGCGAAAAAGCAGGGCATCGAGATGCCCATCGCGCAAGCCGTTTGCGAAGTTCTGGACAACCGCGCGGCCCTGCCGCAAGTTTTGGAATATCTTTTGAACCGCCCGCTGCGAAAGGAATAGCAATGCGCGTCGCTGTGATCTGTACTGACAAACCCGACCACCTGGAGGTACGCAAAGCCAATCGCGATGCCCATGTCGCCTATCTGAAATCCACGGGCGTGGAACAGGCCGGCCCATTTCTGGACGCCAATGGGGACATGTATGGCTCCCTGATTATTCTCGACGTCGCTGATATGTCTGCTGCACAAGCTTGGGCCGCAGATGACCCTTATGCCAAGGCGGGCCTTTTCAGTGATGTGCGTCTTGAGGTCTGGAACAAGGTGATCTGATCATGGCCTATTGGTTGTTCAAATCTGAGCCCTCCGTTTGGTCTTGGGACGACCAGGTGGCCAAAGGTGAGCAGGGGGAGGAATGGGATGGCGTGCGCAATTACCAGGCGCGCAATTTCATGCGTGAGATGAAAATTGGTGATCTTGGGTTCTTTTATCATTCCCAGAAAGACAAAGAGATCGTGGGCGTAGTTGAGGTTTGTGCATTGGCCCATCCTGACAGCAAGACAGATGATGTGCGCTGGGAATGTGTCGACATCAAAGCGGTAGAGCCGTTGACGCGAGGGGTTACATTGGATGAGATCAAGCAAGACGCGGCGCTCGGGGAAATGGTGCTCGTCAAGAACTCACGATTGTCCGTGCAGCCTGTGCGCGACTTCGAATGGGTGCGGATCATGGAATTTTCGAAGACTTAGTTAGAACTTTGGGGAGGATCAGTTATGGAATTTTTGAATGTTTTGGTGGCAGGAGCCGCTGGGTGGATTTTTGGCGCGATCTGGTACACGGTTTTCGCGAGGCCTTGGATGGAAGATGTAGGTCTCACCGAAGAAACAATCGACCGGAAAAACCCGGTTCCCTATATCGGCAGCTTTCTATGCGCACTGATTGTTGCGGGGATGATGCGGCACATCTTTGAGAGCTCCGGCGTGCATACATCCGGTTATGGCCTGATCTCGGGTCTGGGTCTTGGCCTGTTCATCGCCGCCCCTTGGCTGACGACAAACTACCTGTTTGCGGGTCGACCGTTTCGCCTGATTTTGATCGATGGTGGATACGCGACAGGAGGCTGCACCGTTATGGGTCTGGTTCTGACACTGTTTTGAGCTCGGACACGCAGGAAACGCGTTTGCGTTCTTCCGGATCTGAAACGAAAAGGAGGGTCCTGACCCCTCAGAACCCTCCATCTACCCCACGTGCTATCATAGTTTCGCACCGCACGTGTTTGAATTTCGGGTCTGGCCTTCTGGATCAGACAAGAACATAGGTAGAACATCTCTCTTTGTTTCTCAAGAACTTGTTCTCTACCTATTGCGTCGAAATTGCTGAAAATTTTACCTGCTCGAAAATGAGAACGCCCGCACGATGGCGGGCGTTCTCTCAAAGTTAGGTGGGCTAAATCAGCCGTAAACGGACTCTTTGTTGAAGTGCTTTGTCAGCATGTAATAGACGACCGCGCGGTATTTGTTGCGCTCGGATTTGCCATAGGTTTCGATGCAGCTGTTGATCGCGTCCATCAGGGCGGGGCTGTCGCTCAGGCCCAGTTTCTTGATCAGGAAGTTGTTTTTAACGGTTTCCAGCTCATCTGGCTGAGAGCCAGCAACTGTGGACGCATCTGCGTTATAGATCGCAGGGCCGCAGCCGATTGTTACTTTTGTCAACAGATCCATATCCGGCGTCATGCCGCATTTGTTGCGCAAATCATCCGCATATTGAGCAATCAGCTCGTCTCTTTTTCCCATGGTAATATCTCCCACCAATTTGCAGGCCGTAGCCTAATGCCGACCATCGTCAGGTCTGAGGCTACAATAGGAACTAAAGCAGCCAATCCAAAGGGAAAAATATCTGATTCTCGTCAGTTTGCGGATCGCCGCTTAGCGGCAGGTGCCCCAACCTTTTGACTGTAAATGGAAATGGTCCGCATGGAGCGTGTTGAAATCGGGGCCGAGGGTGGTTTCAAACCAGTCGCATGCACCATCGCGCACGTCGCGCAGGAAGGCTTGTCGCTTAGGCGTGCCATCCCAGTCGCGCGTCAGTTCGATCTTTGTGCCGTCGTCCAAGGTAAAGCCGCCGATATCAATGGCCGACGCGGTTGCGTGCGTGCTCATCCGGTTGGAGATGCCGCGGATCGTTCGGCAATTATAGCTGCCGATCTGGCGCATCGCGGAGACGCCTTGCCCGAAATGTGCGCGTGCGGCTGGTTGCACATCGTGGCGTTCCCACATCGCCAGACGGAGGGCGGTAGCACACCGTGTTTCAACTGGACCAATGCTGCTTTGGCCTGCTTTCGCGAGGTCGATCCGGTTGCGGATATGGCATTGCTCTGACGCCTCTAACGGCTCCATCGGGGTGAAATCGACCAAGCCTTCGGACAGTGTCGCACGACAGATCGCATCGTTTTGCAAAGCCCGTTCGAGTTTGTGTTTGGTCACAAATGTAACCTGGTCGTCGATGGCAAAAGGCAGAAACGGGTTCCAAGCGCTGGGCACGGGCGTGTCGTCATGGCTGGCCAGTAGGGCAAGGTATGCGAGGCCCAGAAAGCACAGCGTTGCCATCGAAAAGACAGAGGCCACCGCGTTGCGAAACGGGTGGCCTCTGCGTTGATGGGTCATGATCCGGGCGTCAGTAGCGGTAGTGCTCTGGCTTGAAGGGACCTTCTTGCGCCACGCCGATATAATCCGCCTGATCTTTGTCCAGCTTGGTCAGCTTCACGCCGATTTTTTTCAAGTGCAGAGCGGCCACTTTCTCGTCCAGTGCTTTTGGCAGGATGTAGACGTCGTTTTTATACGCCTCACCATTGTTCCACAGCTCCAACTGCGCCAGCACCTGGTTTGTGAACGAGGCCGACATCACGAAGGACGGATGACCCGTGGCGTTGCCAAGGTTCAGCAAACGGCCTTCCGAGAGCAGGATCAGACGGTTGCCAGATGGCATCGTGATCATGTCGACCTGCTCTTTGATGTTGGTCCATTTGTGGTTTTTCAGCGCAGCGACCTGGATCTCGTTGTCGAAGTGGCCGATATTGCCCACGATAGCCATGTCCTTCATCT
>CAYGQQ010000055.1:0-21103 GCA_964352105.1 uncultured Rhodobacterales bacterium
GGGATCCCGATGGCAGCCCTGTCCGGCAAGCACGCGGCAGAGGCGATCTTGCAGGACCGAACTTCAACCTCGATGTCCCCGAAAACGGCTACGCGTGGTGGTATGTCGATGGGGTTAGCCGCGACGGATCCCGCGCCATCTCGATCATCGGCTTCATAGGGTCGGTCTTTTCGCCCTGGTACCGCTGGTCCGGTCGCAAGAACCCGGAAAACCACTGCTGCATCAACGTGGCAACCTATGGCGCAGGCGGGCGCTGGACGATGACTGATCGGGGGGCCTCCGCGCTGAAACTCAGCGAAGACACCTTCACTGTTGGCCCAAGCCAGTTCCACTGGGACGGCACCAGCCTGATCATCGATATCAACGAGGTCGCGACCCCGCATTGCGATCGCGTGAAAGGCAACGTCAAAATCCATCCGACTGCGATCTCGGAGGTAGAAATTCCGCTCCACGATACCGGGCGGCATGTCTGGCGGCCCTTCGCGCCTGCCTCTGACATCGAAGTGAACCTGAACAAATCCGGCTGGCAGTGGACTGGCCACGGATATTTCGACGCGAATTTTGGCACCGCTGCGCTTGAAGATGACTTCAGCTACTGGACCTGGGGCCGCTACCCGCTGGAGAACGGAACCGCCTGCTTTTATGACGCGACACGGCGGGACGGCACTGACGATCTGGCGGTAGCCTTGATGTTTGACAAAACCGGTGGCGTGCACGCTTTCGAAGCCCCGCCGCCGAAAACCAGTTTCAACAGATCGCTTTGGGCCGTGCGCCGCGAAACCCGCGCGGATACCGGCTACCGGCCAAAGCAAACCAAGATGATGCTCGACGCGCCGTTTTACTGTCGCGCAGGCGTAAGAACGAAAATCAATGGAGAGGTCTCAAACGGCGTTCACGAAGCGCTCGACCTGAACCGCTTCCGCTCGCGCCTGATCAAACCCATGCTCGCTGTCAAAGTCCCGCGCCGTAAGAACTGGACGTTCAGCTGATCGGCTCAACACCCGGATTACGACGCCAGACAGAGAAATTCAGCGCCGAAGCTATGGTGACCCAGATCAGATAGGGCACGAACAGCAGCCCCGCGATAGTGTCAATCTGATAGGCCGAGATCAGGAAGCCCGCGACCGACACCCACAACAGCAGTATCGTGAAGAACCCGGCCCGCAACCTGCGCAACCCGAAAAACATCGGCGTCCAAAGCGTGTTCACTGCGATTTGCAAGGCCCAGAAGGCCACTGGCACTTCGTTACCATCCAAAAGCGCCACACGCACGCCGGCATAGGCAATCAAGACGTAAAGTATGGTCCATGTCAGCGGGAAGACCCAGTTCGGCGGGGTCCAGTCAGGCTTGTCCAAGCCGTCATACCACGCACCGGGTTGAAACAACGCCCCCGTGGTCGCCGCCGCAGCGCAGGCCGCAAAGAATATGCTGAAGACAAACCATTCCATGTCTTGTTCCTATCAGGTCTGTTGCGGGGATCAACTGGGCTCAGGCCCGTTGACGATCTCTGGCTTCCAACTGTGCGAAAACATCGATCATCTTTCCGGTGCGCGAATACGGTGCCTGCGCTTGCCTTGCCGCGGCGTTCACAAGGAATTCCACTTCCGGCAATGGGTCTGCATACAGCACCGCGGAACGCGGCATGACACTGACAACGCCCGAGCGCAAAACAGACAAGCCAAGCCAGCCAAGCTTCTGGCGACCATTTGTGCGCGCCCGCTGGGTCATGCTGTCAAACCCATTGCGCCGCACCTGTTTGCCGATGCCATCATAGATATGACGCGCGGCGAAAATACCGGGGCGGCAATCCAACGGAAGCGCGGCAATACCGGGTTCAGAGCGATAATAGAGTCTATTAGCCTCAGCCAGAAGCCGCGAAATAACCCGCCCCAAAGCAGGGGAAAACTTGGGCGCGGTAAGGAACAGGTCCGGATCAAGGCCTTCATCCTCCATCATCTCCAAAGGCAGATAAAGCCGCCCTTCAAGCGCGTCCTCGCCCACATCGCGGGCAATATTGGTCAGTTGCATCGCAACACCAAGATCGCAGGCGCGCGCCAAAGCATCGCCGTCGCGCACACCCATCAAAACAGTCATCATCGCGCCAACCGCTGCGGCAACCCGGGCGGAATAGGATCTGATATCGGACAGTGTCTCGTAGCGTTTTTCCATCGCATCCCAAGCCAGCCCTTCAAGCAAGGCCTCTGGCAGTTCCCGTGGCATGTCGTGATCGCGCACCATCGCCGCGAAAGCGCGATCGGCAGGGGCGTCCCTTGGGGTGCCGCTGAACACCAGATCAAGCCGGTCGCGCAAAGACAAAACCGCCGCCGCTTTTTCCGCATGCAGATCAACTGCGTCATCGGCCAATCGGCAAAACGCATAAAGCGCCAAGGCCGGATCACGCGCCCGCGCGGGCAGCAGATGCGATGCCGCATAAAAAGACCGCGACCCGGTACGGATCGCCTCTTTGCAATGCGCAAGGTCGCGTGGATCAATCATTCAGCAGGCACCTTCACTGCATCCGGGACCAATTTACCCAGGACCTCTGCCGAGGACACAACGCCCGGCAGCCCGGCGCCTGGATGGGTCCCAGCGCCAACAAGATAAAGCCCCGGCAACTCCTCTGATACATTATGCGGACGGAACCACGCACTTTGCAAAATACGCGGCTCGATGGAGAACCCCGATCCATGTGGCGACAGATACCTGTCGCGGAAATCAAACGGCGTGAAGATACGGCTCGCAGTGATCTTGTCCTCAAAGCCGGGCATCAAATGCTTTTCAAGCTCGGCGGCAACTTTCTGGCGATAGCTCTCGCATTCCGCGTCCCAATCGACCGGATTGTCGACCCCAAGATGCGGCACCGGAGACAGCACATAGAACGTATCATCGCCCTCAGGCGCAGCGCTTGGGTCGGTCACTGTTGGTCGGTGGACATACAGGCTCATGTCATCAGACAGCGTGCCATTAATGAAAATGTCGCGCACCAGACCTTCATATCGCGGCCCGTTCAGGATCGTGTGATGGCCCAGATCAGGCCACATGTCTTTTGTGCCCTTGGTACCAAAATACCAAACAAACAGACCCATCGACCAACGCGACTTATCTAGCCGTTTCTGAGTCCATCGCTTCTTCGGTTGCTTGACCAGATGCGAATAAGTGTGCCCTGCATCCGCATTCGAGACGACGATATCCGCCGGGATCACCCGTCCGGATACCAGCTTCACACCGGCAGCCCGGCCGTTCTTGACCAAAACCTCACTGACCTCTTGATTAAAGGTCAACGTACTCCCCTGTTCCTCGATCACATCGGCCATGCCCTTGGCAATCGCCGCGACGCCACCCATCGCATAATGGACGCCGTATTCCTTCTCCAGATGACTGACGAGGATATACATCGACGTGACGTTGAACGGATCACCGCCGATAAACAGCGGATGAAACGACAGCGCCATCCGAAGTCGCTCATCCTTCACCCGTGTCTTGGCATGCCCATAGACCGAACGGTCCGCGCGCAGCATCCCGAAGGTCGGCAAAACTTTCACCAAATCCCAAAGCTTGTGCAAAGGGCGGCGCCCGAGATCTTCAAATCCGAAAGCATAGCGTTTGTAGCTGTCTTTCAGAAACTTGTCGTAGCCCGCAAGATCATCCGGCGACAGCCGCGCAACTTCCGCGCGCATCTTTTCGGTGGAACCCGTCGCCTTGAAGCTGGACCCATCCTGAAACCGGATCTCGTAGAACGGGTCAAGCGGTCTCAGATCGACATAATCATCGAACTTGCGCCCGCAATCTTCCCACAATTCGCGAAATAACTGCGGCACTGTCACGATGGTCGGGCCTAGGTCAAAGCGATGGCCACCTTCCGTAATCGAGGACCCGCGACCGCCCGGCATATCAAGCCTGTCGACGACCTCCACCCGGTAGCCTTTTGCCCCAAGACGCATCGCGGCAGACAAGCCACCCAACCCCGCACCTATGACGATTGCGGTGGGACGGTTTGAAAACCTGTCAGGCGAAAGAAGGTTAGGATCGACTCTGGTCATACCCGGAGCCTATAGGTGTCCATTCAAGTTGACAATCATTCATATTCCCTTGAAAATTGGCATCTGAGCGCCGAAACGCTTTGCATTTCCAAAAAAATGTGTAACCTTTAGTTGACATACGACAATCGGGAGAGTCGCTATTCAAGCTGTCACCATCAGCTTCTTTCGTTTTTCGAACCCATTGGCGCGCCTCTGGGCTTTGGCACAAATGGGTGCGGCTCGTTTCACCTTGCCCAAAACACCGGGCATCGGGTTTTGGAAGCTACTGGGCAGCGGCACTGGCGAGGGGTTCACACCGATCCCAAACACCGCCGTATATGCAATTCTGGCCACTTGGCCCTCTCTTGAGGAAGCCAAGAAGCAAACCCTGTCTGCCCCCACATTCAAAAAGTACCAACACCGCGCGACCGAACATTGGACAGTGGTTTTAACCCCCTCCTCCGTGCGCGGGAACTGGTCGAAAACAGACCCTTTCATTGCGGAAAAGACTTCCTCGGGCGGTGCATTGGCTGCGCTGACCCGCGCTACGATCAAGCCGAAAGTCGCGTTGCAGTTCTGGAAGCGCGTTCCTGCAATCAGCGACGTGATCGGCGACGACCCGAACGTCATTTTCAAGATCGGCGTGGGTGAGGTCCCCTTGTTTCACCAGGTCACATTCTCCATCTGGCCCGACACCGAAACCATGGCGGAATTTGCCCGCAAAGACGGCCCACATGCGCGCGCAATCAAGGCAGTCCGCGCGGGGGAGTGGTTTTCCGAAGAACTTTACGCCCGCTTCAAGATACTTGGCAGTCATGGCACCTGGGGCGGCTCAGACCCGCTCGCCCGACTGCCCAATCAGGAGGTCACCCTATGACCCAGCCTTTCCCGTTTTCCGCCATCGTCGGCCAGACCGAAATGAAGCGCGCGATGACGCTCACCGCGATAGACCCATCGATTGGCGGCGTCTTGGTCTTTGGCGATCGCGGCACCGGCAAGTCAACAGCCGTGCGCGCACTTGCGGGCCTGTTGCCACCTATTAATTCCGTTGATGGCTGTCCGTATAACAGCCCGTCCCTTGACGTCTGCCCAGACCCATCGCTGATCCGCTCGAAAAAGGTAACCTCACGGCTGACCCCTGTTGTCGACCTGCCCCTCGGCGTCACCGAAGACCGCGTTGTCGGCGCTTTGGACATCGAAAAAGCGCTCACGCAAGGGGTGAAACAGTTCGAACCCGGACTGTTGGCACGCGCCCATCGCGGCTACCTTTATATTGACGAGGTCAACCTGCTTGAAGACCACATCGTCGATCTGCTTTTGGACGTCGCCGTCTCCGGGGAAAACGTGGTTGAGCGCGAAGGCCTGTCGATCCGCCACCCAGCAAAATTTGTCCTTGTCGGCTCCGGCAACCCAGAAGAAGGGGAACTTCGCCCGCAGCTTTTGGACCGGTTTGGTCTGTCCGTGGAGGTCGCATCCCCAACCGATATCACCGACCGTATCGAAGTGATCAAACGCCGCGATGCCTACGAGAACGACACTGCTGCCTTCCTCAAGAAATGGCGCGCGCAAGACACTAAACTGCGCAAACGCATCCTTTCGGCCCGCGAAAAGCTGACATCTGTGACCACACCCGATGCAATCCTTGGCGAATGCGCGACCCTCTGCGTCACCCTTGGCTCTGACGGATTGCGCGGAGAATTGACCTTGCTGCGCGCCGCACGCGCGCTGGCCGCGTTGCAGGGCGACCCCGTGGTGACCACAGCCCATTTGCGCGACATCGCCCCCTCTGCGCTGCGCCACCGTCTCCGGCGCGATCCCTTGGATGAGGCCGGCTCCACCACCCGTGTAGAACGCGTCGTCGCAGAGGTCCTTGCGTGACAAACCAAGCGCCAGACTGGCAAAATGCCACATTGGCGTTAACCCTTTTGGCCGTTGATCCAGAAGGTCTGAACGGAATTTGGCTGCGTGCCCGAAGTGGCCCCGCGCGCGACCGGTTTATCGCCGCAATCGGGCCCTCGCTTGCGACGCTAAAGCTCCGAAAACTGCACCCGTCGCTCACCGATGACCAATTGTTCGGCGGGCTTGATCTGACTGCGACTTTGGATCAGGGGCACAGCGTTTTCACACAGGGACTTCTGAACGGCGACGGCAATGCCCTGATCCTGTCCATGGCAGAACGAATTGACCCCAGCCTTTGCGCAAAACTGGCGCAGTCCATTGATACCAACCCGACCAATATCCTTGTGGCGTTGGATGAAGGTATTGACGACGAAAAGCTGTCTGACACGCTGGCCGACAGACTGGCCTTTCATCTTGATCTTGAAGGGTTGCACCATACCGCCTGTCCCGAAATAACACTCGACAGCGACCGGATAGAGCTTGCACGCCGCCAGCTGAAAACAGTGTCTATCCCTGCGAAACTCATTGCAGATGTCGCGAAAATTGCACTCCAGTTTGGTATCGATAGCCTGAGGGCACCCAGTTTCGTTATTCGGGCCGCCCGCGCGCTCGCAGCCATGCAACGCAAAGACAAGATTGACCCTTCTGACGTGGCCCAGGCCGCAGCTTTGATCTTTGGCCCTAGGGCCACAATGGTCCCCCAACAAGAGACGCAAGAAGACCCGTCGCCCGAACAGCCTGAGACCCCGCCAGAGGATGAGAAATCCGACCAAACCGGACAGAAGCTTCAAGCCCCAGAGGATTTGTTGCTGGCGGCCGTCGCCGCAGCGCTCCCGAAAGGGCTTCTCGACGGCCTGGCAGACGCGAAAGCCAGCCGCGCGGCACAAGGCGCAAACGGGTCGGGGAACACCAAGAAAGGCAACCGCCGTGGACGCCCAAAACCGTCGCAACGCGGCCGTATGGGCGGCGCCGCACGGATCGATATGATCGCAACGCTGCGCGCAGCAGCCCCTTGGCAAACCATGCGCCGAAACGCAGCCTACGCGCCCGAGCGCCCCATCCATATCCGCGCCTCCGATATCCGCCTGAAGCGGTTCGAAGAAAAGAGCGACCGGCTTTTGATCTTTGCGGTAGATGCGTCCGGATCCGCAGCACTGGCCCGCCTGGCAGAGGCGAAAGGTGCCGTCGAATTGCTCCTTTCAGAAGCCTACTCCCGTCGCGACCACGTCGCCTTGATCGCATTTCGCGGCGAAACGGCCGATATCTTGCTGCCACCGACCAGATCGCTGGTTCAAACCAAACGCCGTTTGGCAGGCATGGTCGGCGGTGGCGGAACCCCACTGGCGATGGGGCTGCAAACCGCTTTGAAATTAGCCGAATCGACCCGCAGCAAAGGCTTGACCCCGACAATCGCCCTATTGACCGATGGGCGCGCAAATATCGCGCTGGATGGCACGCCGGGGCGCATAACGGCCGCACAAGATGCATCCGACATGGCACGCCTGATCCGGTCGCGTGAAACGCCTGCGTTGGTGATCGACACGGGGAACCGCCCGCAGGCTGCGCTCAAGGAATTGGCGCGGGAATTGCGGGCCCCTTATTTGCCCCTGCCGCGCGCCGATGCGCATTCGGTAAGCCATGCGATCGAGGCTGTCCTTGAATGAACTGGAACAGCGTTAAAGACCGCTGGCCGAACGCTGCCCATAGCCGTTTCGTCGACGCCGCTCCGCACCGATGGTTTCTGCAGGAAATGGGGATGGGCCCGACGATAATCCTGCTACATGGCGCAGGCGGGTCTAGCCACAGTTGGCGGGATATCCTTCCGCTGCTGGCGAAGCAGTATCATGTGATCACAATCGATTTCCCCGGTCAGGGGTTCACCAGCTTGGGGGATCGGAACCGGTGTGGGTTAGACTCTATTTCGGCGGATATCACCGCTTTACTGGACTCTCTCAGCGTGACGCCCTTTGCGCTGATCGGCCATTCTGCAGGTGCAGCTGTTGCGTTCCGGCTCGCCTTAGACTGGCCCGCCGTTACGCCCAAGACCAAACTTGTCAGCATCAACGGGGCGCTCAGCCATTTCAAAGGTCTGGCAGGCGTGCTGTTCCCCATGATGGCGAAAATGCTTGCGCAGGCCCCGTTTGTGCCGGGGCTTTTTGCGAAAACGGCCAACGCGGATCGGCTGATCACCGGCACTGGAAGCAAGATCGATCCAGAGGGGCTTGCCCAGTATCGCATGTTGATCAGCGACCGCGCGCATGTCGATGCGACGCTCGCGATGATGTCGCAATGGACACTGGACCAGCTTCTGGTCGATCTGCCCAGACTCCCGCAAGAAACGCTGTTCATGGCCGGCGCTGGCGACCTGGCAGTCCCGCCTGAAACATCGGAAAAATGGGCGCGCAGAATGCAGAACGCACGCTATCAAAACTGGAACGGGCACGGGCATCTGATGCACGAAGAAGCCCCCGAGAAAGTCACCGAGGCTATCACAGAGTTTCTGGCAGCATCCGCTTGAGGGGTCATTGAGATCACCCCGATTCCCTGATAAGAATGCTTCAAGCCCAGCGTCAGGGTTAGGAATGGCGCGTCGCACAGGAGGTTTGAGCACTGTCTCAACAAGCAAACGCCGTCGGAACATCCGGCGCAGACGCATCGCAGAAGTCACCCGGTACCAGTGAAGAACTTCTTGCGCGTATCCTGAAAGCTCTTGAAGACGAAAAAGCGGAAGACATCGTGCAAGTTGACTTGCGCGGCCGCTCGGAGATTGCCGACTACATGGTGATCTGTTCCGGCCGGTCGACCCGTCAGGTCTCTGCGCTTGCAGAAAAGCTCGTCGATGTCGTCAAGCAGGATTTCGGACGCTTCTCCAAGATCGAAGGCAAAGGCCAGGGCGATTGGGTTCTGATCGATGTGGGTGACGTGATCGTCCATGTGTTCCGCCCGGAAGTGCGCGAGTTCTACCAGCTAGAGAAAATGTGGCTGCCCGCAGGGTCAGACGCCGCTGGCGCTTAGATGCGTGTCCAGATTTGCGCCGTTGGCAAACTTCGTGCCAGCCCAGAGCGGGATCTGATCACAGACTATCTCACCCGATTTGACAAAACTGGCCGCGCGCTTGGCCTTGGGCCTGCACAACTGGCGGAAGTTGAAGACAAGAAAAACGGCGGCGCGGACGCGGAAGCCGGGTTGCTGTTGAAAGCGGTGCCAACTGGCGCTCTGATCTGCCTGCTGGATGAGCGTGGAAAGACCTTAACATCGCCGAAATTCTCCGCTCAGCTCGCAAATTGGCGCGATACCGGGCGTCAGGATGTTGCGTTTCTGATCGGCGGCGCGGACGGTTTCACTGACGAAATGCGCGCCCGCGCTGACGACCTTCTGTCCTTCGGAGCAATGGTCTGGCCACACATGCTGGCCCGCGTCATGTTAAGCGAGCAGCTTTACCGCGCGGCCTCTATAGAAGCCGGACTGCCCTATCACCGAAACTGATTTCAGTACCTAGACGCCAGTGCCTTTGGCCATCACTTGCAATGTCTGAACCATGATCTTGATGTCCCCAGACAGACTAAGCGTCCGCAGATATTCGGCGTCGAAATTGGCCCGATCCCGAAAGCTCGACGCATTCCGTTCAGAGACCTGCCAAAGACCCGTGATCCCCGGACGGATGCGGAAATAGGCGGCACCCTTATACATCGTGGTCTGGCACGGCATCATCGGACGCGGCCCGATCAGTGCCATATCACCGCGCAAAACATTCCAAAGCTGCGGAAGCTCATCAAGCGATGATTTGCGCAGAAACTGCCCAATCTGAGTGATCCGCGGATCTTTCGAAAGTTTCTGGTAATGCGCCCATTCTTTCGCGGCCTCCGGGTTCTCGGCCAAATGCTGGTCAAGAACGGCTTCCGCGTTGGGACGCATTGTGCGCATCTTCATCATCCGGAACGGGACGCCGTTACGTCCGATGCGGGATTGAAAGAAAAATGGGGAGTGGCCGTCGCGCATGACAAGAATGCACATCACGCCAACAACCATCGCAACAATCGGCAGCGCCATGACGATCAGCGCAGTTTCGAAAATCCGTTTTAAGCTCCGTTGATAAAGGTTCGGCTGGTGCATGCGCACAGCTTCTTTGTGGCCTGAATAGACAGGCAGAGATTCACCAAATTTCACGGGAGCATTCATAAAACAGATTTCCTCGTTACGCGGTCAGTCAAACACGTCAGATCCATAAAACACCTCGATCCAACCCCTCTCGCATAGCACGTATGCAACATGGAACAAGACAACTTAATTATGTTTTAAGTTTTCAAAGGTTTGTTTTGCAGGGGAATATTTCTGCTTCTGCATCCAATACGATGTCCGGTCGCGGATCGTTTCCAAAACCGAACCGAAGGTCTGACCATGCACTCCGAACCACCGCAAATACCGGCGAATCAGGTAACGCCGTCCCCCGAGTTTAATCAATTTGCCCTTCATTTGCTTAGTTTTCTTAACCCTGAACAAGGTGCGCAATGAAACCCAATACACGGTATTACGCTTGGAAGGCCCGGAAGTACGCCTTGCCATTTTTGGCCATCGCATTGTTGTTCAGCGCAGCCGTGATCACGACATTGTCTCGCATTCCTGACGAGCAAACTGCCAGTGCGCGGCTGCTTTTCGAATCGGCTGAGCTTGAAAAACAGATCCAAAACCAGAATGCAGCGACTCGTCTGGCCGAACGGCTGGAACTTATCCGGTTTGATTTACGTCGTCCGGAAACGCTGATCGATGTGGCGGATCAATTCGCGCTGTTCACCACACATGACCGCCAATCCCGCATTCGCCTGATGCAAAGCCGCCTGACGTTCAAGACGGTGCCCCGCAAGGACTCGCTCAAGATCATCACGCTGGCCTTCCGTCACGAAAATCCAGAACGCGCCGCCGATATCGCGAATGCCTTTGCCGCCATCGCAGTCGAACGGAACCGCGCGATGCGCAAACAGGATACGTCTGGCAGTCTGGAGTTCTTTCAGGCCGATGTCTCTGCAAAGCAGACACAGCTGGAAATCGCGCGCGCCGCGCTTAGCAGTTTTCAGACCGAAAATTCCAACACGATGCCAGAGCGGATGCATATGATGCTGGAGCGTAAAGCCCGCATCGAAGAACGGCTGCTTGCCCTGGACACGCCCTCCTTCCGGCCGGCCGTTCAGGCCATGAAGACCCGTGAAATCGTCAGGCTGGAAACAGCCCTGATCGCCGCAAGGTCGCGCCTGTCGGCGCAGCATCCCGATTTGCTGCGTCTGGAAAGCGAACTTGACCGGCTCAATAAGCATTGGGCGATGGCCGATCAGCTGAAAACGCAGCCATCTCAGGCAAACGAATTGCAAAGGGAGCTGACCCAGCTCGATACCTGGATCGCCGACATCCCAAGCAAAGCGGTCATTCTTGAAGCGCTAAGATATGACTACAACTTCGCCGAGACGCAGCACCTTGCCGCGGTTGAACGTTTGTCCGATGCCCGCATCAGACGTCAGGTCGAAGAGGTGGAGCAAGGCCAGCGGTTGACGATTATCTCCCACGCCGCCCCGCCTGTGGTCCGCCCGAACCAGAAAAAACTGGTTCTCACCGGCCTCGGCCTGCTGACATCATTGGTGCTGGCTGGCATTGCGGTGTTTCTGCACAACCTCACCGATCAGAAAATACGTCGCCCACTAGATTTGGAGCGCCGTCTGGGCATCGCCCCATTTGCAACATTGCCCCGCCTGCAACCAATTGCCGTGCCCCGTAGCCCTTAAAGAGGATCAGATATGGAACAGCTTACGAACCCCCGCGAATTGCTGAAAGCCGCCGAAAAGTCCCGCCAGGCCAACTTTCTGCCTCCGACCCGCAAGCCAGAACAACGGCTGAACGATCCTGACGCCTCCTGGGGCCGCTTGTCTCAGGTCACTCTTGAAGAAGGGACGCTTGCACATAACGGCTTGTCCGGCTCCAGCTATGAAACCGCGCTACCAGCGATCGATCAGCTGCGCACCAGACTGATGCTGCATGCTGGCGACAAGAACATTCGCAAGGTGGGTATAAGTTCCCCTATGCGCGGCAGTGGCAAGACAACCATAGTCGGCAACCTCGCGCTTAGCCTGTCCCGCCGGTTTGATATCCGCAGTCTTGTCTTCGACTTCGATCTGTCCAAACCCGACCTCATCCGCAAGTTCGGACTTGAGGACAAAGGACCAAAATTCTCTGCGCTAGAATATGCCCGGCGAAACTTCGACACCAACTGTATGCGGATCGGCGAGAATGTCGGGCTAAGCGTGCATTCCACGCCCTATGAAGGCACCGCAGAGCTTTTGGCCTCCCGTAAAACCCGTCAATTCATCGAGACGATCAGCGCCGATTTTGAGCCGGACATCATGCTTTTTGATATGCCGCCGCTATTGGAAAATGACGAAGGCATGGCGTTTCTTGACGTGCTGGATGCGGTGTTGATTGTCGCGCGGGCCGACGACACGACAGTCGCGCAGATTGATCTGGCTGAACGCATGGTCGCAGAACGCACCCAAAGCCTCGGTGTGATCCTCAATGATTGCCGATTTCCCAACCAGCCATGATGGGATGTTGAAGACAGATCACCGCCGCAGTAGGGTCCGGCAAACGAAAGGTGGGCCCGATGTCAGTTCCAAAACCAGTTGTCCTTTGCATCCTGGATGGGTGGGGCCTGTCTGAGACAAAAGCCGGAAACGCCCCGCATCTGGCCCACACCCCAAACTTCGACACGATCTTGGAAAACTGCCCAAATGCGACCCTGATCACCCACGGACCAGACGCGGGTCTGCCAAAGGGCCAAATGGGCAATTCCGAGGTCGGGCACACCAATATTGGCGCGGGCCGCGTGGTCGCGATGGATTTGGGTCAGATCGATCTGGCCATCGAAGACGGCTCCTTCTTTGAACACGAGGTTCTGCTTGGCTTTGCCCGGACGCTGAAGGCATCAGGCGGGACCGCACATCTGATGGGTGTGATGTCGGATGGGGGCGTGCATGGGCATCTGGATCATATCGTCGCCGCGGTTCAGGTGATGGAAAACGCGGGCGTCCCGGTTGCATTGCATCTCATCACCGATGGCCGCGACGTCGCCCCCAGTTCCGCCGCTGATTTTCTGGCTGAGCTGCGGCACAAACTTCCGCAATCCACCACAATCACCACCGTCATTGGCCGCTATTTTGCGATGGACCGCGACACCAGATGGGACCGGGTGGAAAGAGCCTGGCAAGCGATGGTTCTGGCCAAAGGCAACACCGCAGGCAGCGCGGAAGACGCCATCCAAGCCGCCTATGAGAACAACACAACCGACGAATTTATCGCGCCGACCGTGATCGGAAATTACGCCGGTATGACCTCGCAAGACGGCATCCTTTGCCTGAATTTCCGCGCGGATCGCGCCCGCGAAATCCTTGCGGCGATCTGCGATCCCGACTTCGACGATTTCGACGTCAAAACCCGCCCTGACTTGACCGCTAGACTTGGCATGGTCGACTATTCCAGCAAGCACGCGGAATATATGGACGCCATCTTCCCCAAAAAGCAGGTGCAAAACACGCTTGGCGCTTGGGTCGCCTCAAAAGGCCTTCGTCAATTCCGCCTGGCGGAGACGGAGAAATACCCCCATGTCACCTTCTTCCTGAACGGCGGCAAGGAAGAGCCGGAGCCGGGTGAGGATCGTTTCATGCCAAAAAGCCCGAACGTCGCGACCTACGACCTACAACCCGAAATGTCCGCGTCACAGGTCAGCGACAAATTGGTGGAGGCAATCGAGGCGCGCTATGACCTGATCGTGGTTAATTTCGCCAACCCCGACATGGTCGGCCATACCGGTGATCTGGGCGCCGCGAAAGCCGCCTGCGAGGCCGTGGATACAGGCCTTGGCCGCGCATTGACGGCTTTGAAGGCCGTTGGCGGGGCCATCATCGTCACCGCAGATCACGGAAATTGCGAAACCATGATCGACCCGGAAACCGGCGGACCACATACCGCCCACACGCTCAACCCCGTGCCCGTCATCGTCGTCGGTGGCCCGGAAACCTCCACGCTCAGACCAGGACGTTTGGCCGACCTCGCACCGACGGTTTTGGATCTTATGGGCCTTGAACAGCCTGACGATATGACCGGCGCGACTTTGATCGTGCGCGCATGATCTTTCGCGCGACCCTCCTGCTTTTAAGCCTGTCCATTGCGCCCGCCCCCGCGCAAACGGACCCGATCACCACCGCCAAACGCGCGGGGCAGATGTTGTTTCAGGCGGGCGACGCTCTGGAAGCCGCGCAATCCTCCTCGGACCGGATCAACGCGCTCAGCGATACCATTCGCGCCTATGAAGAAGGCCTCAGCGCCATGCGCGAAGGGCTGCGCCGGGTCGTCATCCGCGAACGCGCCATTCAGCTGACATTTGAGGCAGAGCGCGACCGGCTCGCACAACTTCTTGGGGTCCTGCAAACCATAGGCAACGCGCCTGCGCCCATCTTGATGATGCACCCGTCCGGGCCGATGGGGGCGGTGCGCTCTGGCCTGATCGTCTCGGACGTGGCCCCTGCGCTCGCCGCAGAGGCGAACGCTTTGCGCGCCCAGCTTGAGGAACTGTCCCTCCTCAGGCTCCTTCAGGAAGACGCCGCAAAAACCCTGGAAACCGCGCTGCAAGAGGTTCAGACCGCCCGTGTCGCGCTGGCCAAGGCTGTCGCAGATCGCACGGACCTGCCGCTGAAGTTCACCGCGGATCCCGAACAGCTTTCTGCGCTGGTGCAAAACAGCGATACGCTCACAAGCTTTGCCGACAACCTGACCCGGCTGGACAGCGAAGAATCCCTGCCAAATATCGACTTCGACCAGATGAAAGGCGCGCTGGAACTACCTGTTTCCGGTCGCACTTTGCATAGTTTCGGGGAAGCGGACGCAGCCGGGATCAAACGTCCCGGTCTGGTTCTCGCCACCCCATCCCGCGCGCTTGTCACCGCCCCGATCACAGGCACGATCCGCTACGCCGGGCCGCTCCTGGAAAGCGGCAGTGTTGTGATTCTTGAGCCCGGTGCCAACGCATTGATCATTCTCGAAGGACTCTCTGAAACCTTCGGAACAGTCGGTGAAATCGTCGAAAAAGGCGCGCCATTGGGTCTAATGGGGGGAAATCAGCAGTCATCTGACGCTTTTTTGATCGGTGCGGCCAAAGGGAGTGGCGGAAATCGCCAAGAGTCGCTTTATATAGAGGTAAGACAAGGCGGAACGCCTGTGGACCCCGCACCGTGGTTCGATCTGGATAGGGAATAACAAAGTATGAAGAAACTACTGATGGCCGCGCTGGTCGGAACCGCAACCAGTGTCCTCGTGACGACGCAGATCACCGGCCCTCTGGTCGCACAGGAATCCGAGAAGAAATCCTCCGTCTACGAGCAGCTTGACCTGTTTGGTGACATTTTCGAACGCATCCGCGCGCAATATGTCGAAGAGGTTGAAGAGTCCGAGCTTATTGAGGCGGCCATCAACGGCATGCTCACCTCGCTTGACCCGCATTCCTCCTATCTGCCGCCAAAAGATTTCGACAACATGCGCACGCAGACCAGCGGCGAATTTGGCGGTCTGGGGATCGAAGTGACGCAGGAAGAAGGCTACGTCAAAGTCGTCTCCCCGATGGATGGTACACCTGCGGATGAAGCAGGCATGGAATCGGGCGATTTTATCACCGGTGTAGATGGCAACAGCATCATCGGTCTGACCCTTGAAGATGCCGTGGAACTGATGCGCGGCCCGGTAGGATCCGAGATTATTCTGACCGTTGTGCGCGAAGGCATCGACGAGCCGTTCGACGTCTCCATTGTCCGCGACACGATCAAACTGACCGCCGTGCGCTCCCGCTCGGAAGGGGAAAGCGTTATCCTGCGGGTCACGACGTTTAACCGCCAGACCTATCCGAACCTTGAAGACGGCTTGGCCAAGCAAATCGAAGAGGCCGGCGGCATCGACAATATCAACGGCATCGTTCTGGACCTGCGCAACAACCCCGGCGGTCTGTTGCAGCAAGCCATCGCGGTCAGCGACGCGTTCCTTGAGAAGGGGGAGATCGTGTCGACCCGTGGTCGCAACCCCCGCGATAGCGAGCGTTACAACGCCACTGAGGGCGATCTGGCGCAAGGCAAGCCGATTGTTGTTCTGATCAATGGCGGCTCCGCATCCGCATCGGAAATTGTTGCAGGTGCCTTGCAAGATCATCGCCGCGCCGTTGTGATCGGCGAAAAGAGTTTCGGCAAAGGCTCCGTACAGACCATCGTTCCCGTGCGCGGTGACGGTGCCATGCGTCTGACAACCTCGCGCTATTACACGCCATCCGGCCGCTCTATTCAGGCGCTTGGTGTGGCCCCTGACATCATCGTTGTACAACCGCCTCGTCGTCCTGCAGAAACGGAAGACGATGAAGAAACAACAGCGCGCACCAACCGGTCAGAGGCTGATCTGCGCGGCTCGCTCAACAATAACGACGTCACCGACGAGCAACGCAAAGTCATTGAGCAAGAGCGTGAAAAGGCCCTTGCCGTGGCGAAGCTGCGCGAAGAAGACTACCAACTCGCCTATGCGCTGGATGTCCTGAAAGGACTGAACGCGCTGGGTCCGGCAAACTAGAAAAACGGGCGGGGTGCGCAGATGCCCCGCCTTTTCACATGACCCCGAGCGATATCGAAAAACTCCCCTACCGACAAAATGTCGGTGTGATGGTCGTCAACGCGGCGGGCGGCATCTTTGTCGGCCAACGCATCGACAGTGACGCCAAGGCCTGGCAAATGCCGCAAGGCGGTATCGACAAGGGTGAAGACCCGCGCGCGGCTGCCTTGCGTGAGTTGGAAGAAGAAACCGGAATTCCTGCTGATCTGGTAACCGTCGAGGCAGAGACCGAGGATTGGCTGAAATATGAACTTCCCCCAGAGCTGATCCCGAAGCTTTGGAAAGGCAAATACCGCGGACAAGAACAGAAATGGTTCCTGCTGCGGTTCCACGGCGAGGACACTGACGTCAATATCACCTTGGACCATGCGGAGTTTTCCGAATGGAAATGGATGGCCCCCCAGGATCTGGCTGCAAACATCGTCCCGTTCAAACGCCACGTCTATGAGGGCGTGCTAAAGGCGTTTCAGGCACATCTAAAATAACTGCCGCCCCGCCAAGGGCGACAATTGGATCACGGATCTATTCGGCCGGGATTGCCTGATCCTCGACCCCCAACGGGGCGGCAAGATGGCCTAGCATTTCCTTCGGGCAGATTTGCACGAAATGCATGCGTTCGGTTTCCCAATGCTGCAAGATGCCGCGCGCTTTGAGACTGTTCGTCTCAGCCGCGTGTTCTTCGACCAGCGATTTCAGCTGCGCTTCCCAATGATCAACGGTAACAGGGCAACGCACCAACGTCTCCATGTTCAGAAGGTCATCAATCTGCCCATCAGGGTCATAGAGGTAGGCCATACCACCCGTCATACCCGCCCCGAAATTCGCTCCGATGGAGCCCAGAATTACCGCAACACCGCCGGTCATGTATTCACATCCGTTGGAGCCACAGCCTTCGATCACAACCTTCGCGCCTGAGTTTCGAACGGCAAACCGCTCCCCCGCGCGCCCGGCAGCAAAGAGATGCCCGTCCGTTGCACCGTAAAGAACGGTATTGCCGATGATCGTGTTGTCCTCCGCCTTCAATGGGCTTTCCTGCGCAGGCCTCACGACGATCCGCCCGCCAGACAGACCCTTGCCGACATAGTCATTGGCGTCGCCGAACACTTCCAGTTTCAGCCCCGGGGCTGCGAACGCCCCCAGCGATTGACCAGCCGAGCCTGTCAACTTCACGGTCAGATGGTCAGGCTGCAAATCATTGCGCATCCCGAAGCGCTGCACGATATGTGATGACGCGCGTGTCCCGATGGTTCGCAACGTGTTTTGCACTGCATATGATAGCTGCATCTTCTCGCCATCCTTGAAAAACGGCTGGGCGTCCTTGACGATCTCTGCGTCCAGCGTGTCGGGCACGGCATTTCGTTCCCGGCTCCGGTCATAAACGATCTTGTCCGCCCCATCGACTCTGATCAAAAGCGGGTTGAGGTCCAGATCATCCAGATGTGCAGAGCCTCGGCTGACCTGCGTCAGCAAATCCGCCCGCCCGATAACCTCATCAAGCGACCGCGCCCCGATCTCGGCCAGAATTTCGCGAACCTCCTGCGCGTAGAAGGTGATCAAATTGACCACTTTGTCTGCGCTACCCGTGAACTTCGCACGAAGCTCATCATCTTGCGTACACACACCTACTGGGCAGGTGTTGGATTGGCACTGGCGCACCATGATGCAGCCCATCGCGATCAGCGCGGCAGTACCGATACCGTATTCCTCTGCACCCATCATCGCGGCCATGACAATGTCACGACCCGTGCGCAGACCGCCATCGGTACGCAGCGTGATCCGCTCACGCAAGTTGTTCATCGCCAGAACCTGATGCGCCTCGGTCAGGCCCATTTCCCACGGCAGACCGGCATATTTGATCGACGTCGCAGGAGACGCGCCAGTCCCGCCATTATGGCCAGAGATCAGGATGATATCAGCCTTCGCCTTCGCAACACCGGCTGCAATCGTTCCCACGCCTGAGCTTGCCACAAGCTTCACCGTCACCTTACAGCGCGGGTTGATCTGTTTGAGGTCGTAGATCAGCTGCGCCAGATCCTCGATCGAATAGATATCGTGATGCGGCGGCGGGCTGATCAATGTCACACCCTTGGTGGAATGCCGCAAGCGCGCGATCAGATCGGTCACTTTCATGCCCGGAAGCTGGCCACCCTCACCGGGCTTGGCTCCTTGGGCCACCTTGATCTCCAACTCATCACAATGGTTGAGGTATTCCGCCGTCACTCCAAACCGGCCAGAGGCAACCTGCTTGATTTTTGCGGAAGGATTGTCCCCGTTGGGCTCTGGAACGAAATGCGCCGGATCCTCACCGCCCTCTCCAGAGTCGGACTTTGCACCGATCCGGTTCATAGCTACGTTCAGCGTCTTATGCGCCTCAGGGCTCAACGCGCCCAGCGACATCCCCGGCGTCACGAACCGTTTGCGGATGGAGGTGATGCTTTCCACCTCCTCAATCGCCACAGGCTCGCCCAAAGGCTTGATGTCCAGAAGGTCGCGCAAATGAATAGGTGGATTGGCCCGCATGGTCTGCGAGAACTGCTTCCACATGTCGTAGCTGGCCCGTGCGCAGGCCGCCTGCAACATATGCATCGTCTGCGCTTCCCAGGCGTGCTTTTCACCCGACCGACGGGCTTTGTAGAAACCGCCGATCGGCAGAACATCCTGACCACCCCGGAAGCCTTTCGCATGAACCTCTTCGGTCTTGGACTGAATGCCCGTCACACCAATCCCGGAAATACGAGACTGCATGCCAGGGAAAAACTCAGCAACCATGGCACGGCTCAGGCCGACCGCTTCAAAGTTCAACCCACCGCGATAGGACGAGATGACGGAAATCCCCATCTTCGCCATGATCTTCAAAAGCCCCTGATCAATCGCGTCCCGGTACCGTTTGACCGCTTCCGTCAATGTGCCTTCCAGCAAACCACGCTCGATCCGGTCCGCCAGGGAATCCTCGGCCAGATAGGCGTTCACCGTCGTCGCGCCACATCCGATCAGCACGGCAAAATAATGCGGGTCGATACATTCCGCAGACCGCACATTCAGCGAGCAGAAGGTCCGCAGGCCCTGACGCGTCAGCCAGCTATGCACCGCTGAGGTTGCCAAGATCATCGGCATTCCGACACGGTCAGGACCCTGCATCTGGTCGGTCAGCACGATATGGCCCGACCCTGACCGCACAGCGTCTTCCGCCTCTGCCCGAATACGTTCCAGACCCTTGCGCAGACCACCGGCCCCGCCATCGGCAGGGAAGGTACAGTCAATCGTCACCATATCGGCGTTGAACTGCTCGCATACTTTTTCGAACTGCGCATTGCCCATGAACGGCGAGTCGAGCACCAGAATTTCGGTCTGGCTGCTGTCTTCATCAAGCACGTTCTTGAGGTTACCAAACCTTGTCTTCAGGCTCATCACGCGGAATTCGCGCAAGGAATCAATCGGCGGGTTTGTCACCTGACTGAAGTTTTGACGGAAGAAATGGCTCAGCGGACGGTACTGCTTGGACAGAACCGCAGACGGTGTGTCGTCACCCATGGAGGCCAGCGTTTCTTTGCCGTCCTCCGCCATTGGCGCAAGGATCTGCTCCAATTCTTCAATGGAATAGCCCGCAGCAATCTGACGCTTGCGCAGCTCACTGCCCTCAAACAGCGCGAACTCTGTCTCATTGGCGGTCAGCTCTTCCAGATCAACAATCCGCCCGACCCATTCGCCGAACGGCAGCGCGGCCGACATTTTGTCTTTCAGTTCCTGATCATGGTACAACTCGCCCTTGCCCATATGCACTCCGATCATCTGACCCGGGCCCAGCGCACCCTTTTCACGCACGGTGGCCTCGTCAGTGGGAACCATCCCGGTCTCGGACCCCGCGATCAGCAGGCCATCGCCCGTAATGACATAGCGCATTGGCCGCAATCCGTTGCGATCCAGCCCGGCACAGACCCAGCGCCCATCGGTCATTGCCAACGCAGCAGGCCCGTCCCACGGCTCCATCACGGAGTTGCAATAGGAATACATGTCCTGCCACGGCTTGGGCAACTCGGTCGCCTGCTTGGACCAGCTTTCCGGTACCAGCATCGTCTTGGCCATCGGCGCAGACCGCCCCGCGCGCACCAAAACCTCAAACACGGAATCGAGCGCTGCGGAATCCGACGATCCCGCCGCAACAATCGGTTTGATATCTTCGGCCATGTCGCCAAACGTGTTCGACGCCATACGGATCTCGTGGCTCTTCATCCAGTTGAGGTTGCCTTTCAACGTGTTGATCTCGCCGTTATGGGCCAACATGCGGAACGGCTGCGCGAGCCACCATTGCGGAAATGTGTTTGTTGAATACCGCTGGTGATAAATTGCAAACGCGCTCTCGAAACGCTCATCCATCAGGTCGGGATAGAACTCCGCAACCTGCTCCGCCAGCATCATGCCCTTGTAGATGATCGACCGGCAGGACAACGAACAAATATAGAGCGTCGGCACCTGCGCGGCAGCACCGGCCTTCTCGATGCGACGGCGG